>JAFSGD010000041.1 GCA_017434845.1 Clostridia bacterium | reverse complement strand
TATTAGATTTGAATTCAATCGTTATCGTAATGCTTTCCTCAACCGTATCCCGATACACGGTGACGTGCTTTCCGCTTTTGTATATTGCGATTGGAAGCGTTTGCCACTCGTACCTGATACCATCTACGGTTACGCCATCGTCATCTATTACTGTTTTGAGCAACGACAACGGATAACTCTTAAATGAAACTTCTTTTGCAGCAACCTCTATTTCCTCACAGCAGAAAAGAGGCTCCTTGTCTTCGCTGACTACTCTGCCTGTAAATAATAATGTTTTCATACACATTCGCCTTTCTATAAACTTCTGTGTATATCAAAGCATAAAGCCACTCTGCGGTGGTCGCTTCAGCAGGGACATTTCAAAATTGCAAGCGGCTTTCCTTGCTTGTTTTTTTGCAAGAACATTGTCTTGCAAATTACATTATAGCATATCACTGATGCAATTACAATAGGAAAAGATGATTTTTTTGACGAACTTTCGCAAAAAGTTGATGTAGTTGAGGCATGATTTATCAACTGGAGCTGCTGGATGCTTGTTCATTATAAAAAGATTGTAAGTACAGCCGGAATTATTTTCAGAAGCAAATCGTTTTTTGCGTTCTCGGCTATAAAAGCCGACACGATTTTGTGTGCTGTATGCCTCAACCGGTGCTTTTTATTGCACTGCCAAAGGCGTGATTTTGGGGTAAAAATGGTCGCAGTTCTACGAAAAGTTCTAATAGACTTTCCCAAAAATCCATTAGAACTCGGCAAAATCGGAGAAGACTTTTAGACCTTGATTTTTACTATGTTTTTTGATATAATGACTGCAAGAACCCTGAAACCATCGGGGTTTTGCGGGTTCTCACTATTGCCTTTATCTTCCGTTAAATTCCGTCAAGTTCGTTTTTTGACACCCCACTCGAAATCAGTTTGTGGGAAACCACACGAGGGTTCGAATCCCTCCCTCTGCGCCAAAAAGACCGCAGTTCTCACGAATTGCGGTCTTTCTTTTACATTATATCAATTCGAATAATAAGAATTTGACGGAGCATATATGAATAGCGTAAATAAAACACTATACATCCCCTTATACGGTAAGTCCTATGTGAGCAAGAAAGGTTTGTTTCTTGATGATAAAAAAGCAGAGGAAATCTGGGTATCAGAAGGGTTTGCGCTCAAGGGAAAGTCAAAATCCAAATGGCTTGCCTATTATATGGGTGTTCGCTCTGCCGTGTTTGACGAATGGCTGAAGCTGCAAATGGCAGCAGCGCCGGATGCTGTGGTCATACATATCGGGTGCGGAATGGATAGCCGCGTCATAAGAGTTGGAACTGAAAATCACAAATGGTACGACGTAGATTTTTCGGAAGTTATTGAAGAAAGAAAACGCTACTATGCGGAAACTGATAACTATAAAATGATTGCAGGTGATGCAAGGGCTTGCGCTTGGCTGACAGCAATCGAGGAAAAGAAATCTGCCATCGTCGTTATGGAAGGCGTGAGTATGTATTTGACCGTAGATGAAATGCGAAATTTAGCAGATAGTCTTTGCGCTCACTTTCAAAGCCTTATGCTTTTGGTGGATTGCTACACTTCTTTTGCCGCTAAAATGTCAAAGCGAAGAAACCCTATAAATGATGTGGGTGTAACCGAGGTTTACGGTATAGACGAGCCGCAAGTATATCAATCCGAGAGAATTGCTTTTGTAAAAGAACACACAATGATACCTCGAAATACATAGACGAGTTAAAAGGAATGGAAAGGATTATTTTCGCAAGGCTTTATGCCGGCGGTTTGTCAAAAAAACTGTACCGTTTGTATGAATATAAAAAGAAGTAATCAACAAATCCCAATTTATCGAATAATACAAGGGCTGACCGCGAGGTCAGCCCTGCTTGTTATTGACAATAAAAGAGGGATATACTATAATAAATATAATAAACGATTATCAGAGGAAGCTATGAAAAAAATTATTTCGGTAACCCTTACGGTTTTGATGCTGTTGGCTAATCTGCTTTGCATCGAGCCCGCCGCGGCGCCCAAGGTGCCCACTGCCGACGATATGGGCGGATATGAAAACGTTTGTCTTACATATACCTTTCGCCGTTCGGGAAGCGACAACGGCAGGCATTATGAAAGCGATCTTTTGCCTTATACCGCTTATCTCGACAAGAACGGCACGATAAAGGATTTTTTCTTCGACAGCTATTTGTTTTTGCCTTGCATGGACTACGGCCCCTCGGGCGCGAGAATGCATCTTGACGAAAATAACCCCACAAAAGCTATCGACTGGACCTCTTACGTTGACGATACCTTCGCCAAGGGCGCAAACGTTGATGCGCTCGAAAAGGCGTTTGGCACAACGAAAGCCGCGCTCGGCGATACAAAAAGCAAGGCAGGCGTTTTCTTCACTCTGCTTTATCCCGGCAAAAAAGCAACAAGCTTCGGCTCGCTTGGCGGAAAAAGCCTTAACTTTTCAAGGCTTGAAGACCGAAAATATGCGGTCAAGTGGATGATCGACGAGCAGATATCCCGTTTTGAACAGCGCGGCTATAAAAACCTTGACCTTGTGGGTTTTTATTGGCTTGAGGAATTTATTGCTTCCGAGGACGATGCCGAGATCCTTAATTATGCATCCGATTATCTGCACTCCAAGGGCTTGAAGTTTATTTGGATTCCTTGGTATAAGGCAAACGGTTATGAGCGCTGGGAAAGTTTCGGCTTCGACGTAGCTTGTATGCAGCCGAACCTTATGTGGATCGGCTATAACGACCCGACCCGCGTCAACAGCAGCGTTGCGCTTTCCGAGCAATACGGGCTTTCTATGGAAATGGAGTGCGACGGCAGGGTATACACCGACGAATATTTTGCAAGATACCTTAATTATCTCGACGGCGGCTTGAATTCCTCGATGATGAACGCCGTTAAGATGTATTATCAAGACGGCAAGACGGCGGTATATTATAAGGCTTGTTATTCAAACGACGAGCGCTACCGTTTGGTTTATGATCTAACCTATAAATACGCGAAGAAAACGCTTAAGCAATCGGATATCGATGCGGTTCGTCCCGAGCAGGTAACCAACGGATATGAGATAGTTGACGATATAAAGCGCGACAGCTTGATCGCAAAGGACGTTGATTGGATATCCATAGGAAAAAGCTACACCGCCAGCAGATCGTACGTTGACGGAAACGGCGCGGATTATCAGCAGGTAAGCGGAAAAGAGCTTACCGACGGTATAATCGCTTCCGAGCCGTTAAGCACCGATTGGCACGCATATCATCATTCGCTTTTGGACAGCGACGGAAAAATGAGCGTTACCGTCGATCTCGGAGAGATACGCAACGATTTAACCCACTTTTACGCCCATTTTGATAACCGATTGGAATACGGCATCGGTGCTCCCGTGGGAATAACCCTGTATGTTTCAAACGACGGCAGAAGCTTCCGTCAGCTCGTTACGCCCGAGCTTATTATGGACGCAAGCGATTCCTGCATTAAATACGAAACCTCGCCCGTTTCGGCAAGATACGTTAAAATGTCCTGCGGCGTTGGCGGCGGCAACTTTGTATTTTGCTCGGAATTTCTTGTTGGCGTGAAGAACGGCGACGTCGTCGATGAACCAAGTGAATCCGATGAACCAAGCGAACCCGATGAATCGCCCGAGCCCGATGAATCGAGCGCACTCGAAGAATCGAGCGAACCCGAAGAATCAAACGAGCCGAGCGAATCGCCCGAGCCCGAGCAATCAAAGGGCGAGCAGACCGATTTAGAGGAATCGAAGGGCGAAGTAACCGATTCGGAAGAATCAAGCCTCGAGGAATCAAATTCCGAGCAAGCAAGCTCTGACGAATCTGTTGCCGAAAACGACCAAAACGGCGGAATCGGTGTTTGGATAATTGTAATTGCCTGCGTTGCTTTGACGGTTGTTGTCGCAGTTATAGTAACGGTTATAAAGAAAAAGAAATAAAGAAAGCTGTTACGGTTTCTTGCCGTAACAGCTTTTTTCTATTTAAGCATCCAATCGAGAATATATTGAATATATTCATCCCAGAATTCCCAGGTGTGCGAGCCTGCCGATTCGCGATAGGTGAAATCATATCCGTTTTCTCTAAGCTTATCGCAAACGGGCTGAATGTTGTTATAAAGGAAATCCTCGGTGCCGATGCCGATATAAACTCTCGGACGGTTCGGCTCGTTTTTCTTTGCATCGCAAAGGGCAAGAAGATCATCCTCGGCGGGTATTTCGATCGAATCGCCGAATATGGGACGGAACACGTCGTTAAATTCGGGAAGCTTTTTCAAATCGCCGCAGGGCGAAATTCCGGCACAAGCGGCAAATTTGCCGCATTCGCGAAGACCGATCTTCAATGCACCGTAGCCGCCCATCGAAAGACCTGCGATGAAATTATCCTCCTGCTTATCCGAAATATTAAAATATTCGCGTATAACCTTGGGAAGCTCCTTTGCAATGTGGGTGTAATAGGGCATTCCGTATTTCATATCCGAATAAAAGCTTCTGTCGCCTCTCGGCATAACAACGCAGATTCCGTGGTAAGAGGCATAGCGCTCTATCGAGGTTCTGCGAAGCCAAATCGTGTGGTCGTCGCTTAATCCGTGAAGCAGATAAAGGCATTTATATGGCCCCGCTTTTGCGTTGCTTTCAATGCCTATTTCACCGTAATTGCCCCTTTGCGGCATAACGACAAGCGCTTCGGTCTGCATTCCCAGCGCCTCGCTGAAAAATTTAAGATTTATAAGTGCCATGGAACAACCTCCGTTATTTCTTCTCTTTATCCATTTTTTCAAAAAGCTTGTTATAGGGCATAAGCATGCCCTCGTTCATTTTGTTGCCAACCTTCGAAAGCACCTTTTCGTTCGAAAGCAAGGCGCCCACAAGATACATTTTCATCGAGGTAAGCTTCTTTTTCTGCGGAAAATCGTAAATGCCCTGCTTTTTATAAAACCTGTGGTCTGCCTTCATCATTCCGCGCATTTGATAAATAAGGTCGCGGAAAATCTTCATTCCGCCGACACCCCAAAAGTTTTGGGGCGTTGTGTGCTTGTTCTCAAGCGCATAGGCAAGGCTTTTTGCAAGCGAATCTATCTGCTTGTCGGTGTCGCGCTCGTCGGTCGCAACGCCCGAAAGAAAGTTGCCGCCCGTTTCGCATCGCGCTTCAACAACGGTTTTAAGATTATTTTCTGCCGAATAATTGCCCGAAACAAGATAACCCACCGGCATTCCGACGGTAACCGTGCGGTGTCCGTTGCAAAAATTGCGGTCATCATACATTTTAAACCGCGAACCCATCGAGTGATCCGAAACCGAAAATGCATAAACTATCGAATCGGCCTTTTGGATATTTTCGCGCAGAAAGCTGTCGAAGCCGTCCTTGTAAATGCATTTTTCCGAAACGGCGCAACGGAAACAGCCAAGGCAACCGCCCGAAAGCGCAAGCTCCGAAATGTTAACAATGCGCGTTTTATAGGGCAAAACCGCGCGAAAACGCCCGATCATTTTGCAAAGGTTCGACTCGGCATCGGTGTTGTCGGTTATGATAACAACGTCTTTTTCGGCTTTTTCGCATTCATTTTCGGGAACGGTTGCGGCAATTTGGGTGTAGCAATCGTTTTCCTCCTGCTTTTCTGCCCAAACGCCCTGCTCTGCCGACCAAAGAAAATAGTTGAAGAATTTTTCGGCATCGCATCTTCCTTTTTCCGAAAGAAGATCCTCCATATCGGCAGAAAGACCGCGAATATAGCGCATTCCCAAATCAAGCGAGTTTTCTTCAATATATTTGTGTGCCGTTATATCATAAAAATGCTTCGAGGTGGAGATCTGCGTTGCGAATTTACCCTTAAGGTCAACCCCGCTTTGCTTAACCAGCTCGATAAATCGGTGCAGCTGTGAGGGCGCAAGAAAGGTATAAACGGGGTAGGAAAAGATTACAGCCTCGCATGACTCAAGAAGCGTTTTTGCCTCGGAAAAGTTCTTTTCAAGCGATTTTATTTTCTGACCTGCGTTAAGAACGCAAAATTCGTGTTCGGGGAATTTGCGCTGAAGATAACGCACGGTTTGAAGCGTTATGCTGTATTCGCCCTTGGGGCTTCCGTTTATTACCGCAATTTTCATTTTTGTTCCTCGTGAATGTTTTTTTACATTTTAGCACATTAAGCCTCTTTTTTCAATACAAAAACGTGCTATTTGCGGGCGTGATTTAACGTGGCACCATGTGCTTTTAGCTAAAAAAATCAAGCCTCGTTAAAATCCGAAGCTTGATTTATCAATTAAATCATATTCAAAATCTGTTCCTTGGGTCTTGCGCCGACAGCGCGTTCGGAAACGGCACCGTTTTTAAGCACAACAAGCGTTGGAATGCTTGAAACCCCAAACGATTGCGCGAGCTCGGGCTCGTCGTCAACGTTGACTTTGCCGACGACGATGTCGCTTCGTTCCTCGGCGATCTCGTCAACAATCGGGCTCACCATTCGGCAGGGGCCGCACCAGTCGGCATAAAAATCGAGAAGAACGGGCTTGCTTTGGTTTTTGATCGATTCGAAATTATCGCGGCTTATTTTTATAACGGACATATCTTAGTCTCCTTTTCTTTTATTGTATTTTTATTATACCTTAAAAAAGAAATAAATTGCGTGATAATTGTAACGTAATTCAGGCTTTCAGCCAAAGTGCCTGATAGGGAAGAAGTGTTTTTTCGAACGAATCGTAGTTATTCAGCAGAACGGTTGCGTTTTCGGGAACTATTTCGGGCATCGGGCATTCGCTGTCGGCGAAGCGGCAAACAACGTAAACCGTGCTTCCGTCAGCAGAGCGGGTATAAACGCTTGTGTCGTTTTCGTTAAGAAGCAGCTTGAATTCACCGTCGCGCAAGGCTTCTTCGGTTTTTCTGGTTGAAAGAAGCGAGCGATAGAAATTAAGCACCGAGTTTTCGTCTTTTTCCTGCTCCTCGACGGTAAAGCCCGTGTCCACTTGGGTTTTGATCCAAGGCGTGCCTGAGGTGAAGCCGCCGTTTTCGCTTGTATCCCAAGGCATAGGGGTTCTGCCGCAATCGCGGCTGCCGTATTGCATCTTGGCAAGAAGCTCTTGCTCGCTGAATCTGCCGCTTGCCTTAAGCTCGTTATAGGCGTTTATTGTTTCGATATCGCGGTATTCGTCAAGCGAGTTAAAGGTCGGGTCGTGCAAGCCGAGCTCCTGGCCCTGATAAATAAAGGGAACGCCGCGCATTCCGAACAGCAATGCGGCAAGCATGGTTGCGCTTTCATAGGGATATTTAAGATCGCCGAAACGCGAAAGCGCACGGGGCTGATCGTGGTTTTCCATAACGAGAACGGGATAGCTGTCGTCCTTCAAGCCGTTTTCCCATTTTGCAAGAATGTCAACGAACGCCTTTTTGTCTAAGGGTTCGGGGTCGAATTTATCGCCGTTCACCCTGCCGAGAAGCAAATGCTCGAATTGAAAGGTCATCGTCAGCTCACCGCGCGCCTCGCTTGTAAGTTCAAGCGCCTGCGCGGGAGTTAAGCCCCAGGTCTCGCCGACGGTCAACGCCTTGTGGGGCGCGAGCGCACGCTCGTGAAGCTCGTGCAGGAATTCGTGAAGCCGCGGGCCGTTTCCGCCTGCATAGGGGCGGGTGAAATCCTTTGAAATGTTGTTTATGACGTCGCAACGGAAGCCATCGACGCCCATATCGAGCCAATAATTCACCATATCGGCAATTTCTTGGCGAACCTTGGGGTTATCCCAGTTAAGATCGGGCTGTTTCTTCGAGAAAAGGTGAAGATAATATTGACCCGTCAGTTCGTCGTATTCCCAAGCGCTTCCGCCAAACGCGGCAACCCATTCGTTGGGCTCGCGGCCGTCAACGGGATCGCGCCAGATATAATAATCGCGGTAGGGGTTATCGCGGCTTTTTCGGCTTTGAACAAACCATTCATGCTCGTCGGAGGTGTGGTTAACAACAAGGTCCATCAAAAGCCTTATTCCGCGGGAATGCATTCCGTCAAGCATTTCCTTGAAATCATCAAGCGTGCCGTATTCGGGCGCGATTCCGCGGTAATCCGAAATATCATAGCCGTTATCGTCGCCGGGCGAGGGATAGCAGGGCGAGAGCCAAACGGTGTTAACACCAAGCGATTTGATATAATCAAGCTTGTTGATTATTCCGCGGATATCGCCTATTCCGTCGCCGTTGGTGTCTGAATAGCTTTTTGGATAGATTTGGTAAACTATCGCTTCCTTATGCCAATTTTCCATAATGGCTCCTTTTTCAACTGCGTTCTTTTAAGAATTTTTCCCATTCAAGCGTTTCGCTGTTTTTGCAGGAATCGAAGCATTCGCGAAGGATTCTGCAATAAAGCTCGGCTTTTTCGAAGAGGTGGGGGTAATTATTCCATTCTTCAAGCAAAGAATGATCGTTGTTGAAAAGATATTCGAAAATACGTGCGCGGTCTTCGGTGGGGAAGGTGCGCGCATATTCGTCAACAAACCAAACGCGGTCGGGGTTCGATTCGTAATACATCGTGTATTTCGAGCTTGAAGAATAATCGGTATAGCTGTAAATATAGCCGTTTTTGACCTCGGTTGCGTTTTCCCATTCGGCAAGCCAATCGGTTTTCGAATCCTTGTGAAAAGAAACGTAGCTCAACCTTCTGTCGAAAACGTGCGAGAGCTCGTGCGGCAGGTCGTATTCAAGGTTGTTGTTAACGTCAAGCGCAATGATAATAAAGCCGTTTTCTTCGGTGGTTACACCGCCCGCCATTTCAAGCGTTCCGTCTCCTTTGCCGTAAATATCCGAGCAAAGATATATTTTCAAGCCCTCGTGGGTCTCTTCATAGGCCTCTTCGAGCATTCCTGCGGGGTATTTTCGCAAGATTTTATCAACCGTTTTTATCGAGGTGTAAACGGTAAAGCTGTTAAGCTCGGCAGCGCCGATGTAGTCGGAAATGCAAAAATCGTTGCCCTCCGAGGAATAAAGAATATCGATTGCAAGGTCGTTTTCGAGTGATTTTACCGTTTCGGCGACGGATTCGGCAAGATCGTCTTTGGTTGCAACGATCGGTGCGAGCGCTTTTTCGCTTTGCTTTTCGGATGCGCCCTTGACGTCAAAACAATAAAGCTCGGCAAAGCCGTAGGTATGTTCAAGAACGTAAAGCACACCGTTTGGAGTAAACGCGGTTGGGTAATCGTGCTCGTCGCCAAACAGCTCTAATTCCGCTATTTTTTCGCTTGTGTAAAGGTTGAACAGCTTGAAAACCGCGCGTTCGTCATATATATCGTTAACCAACGCAATGCCGCCTTGGAGCGATGAGAGATAACCGTCGCAATCGATCTCGGCGTAATAAAACTCGTCATTCTCTACCGAACCGAATAACAAACTGCGGTCTAAATATGAGGAATACAAGCCTTCGTAAACGGCACCGAAAGGAAACTCTTTTTTTCTGAACGAAACCGTATCGGCTTCGGGGTCGTAAACCGCAAGCCGTTCTTCGAGAGAAATGAAGGCAAAGCAGTTTTTGTAGTTATAGACTCCCCAATAGAAATCATCGTCTTTTTCGGTATCGAAGGTTTTCTTTTCGCCGTTTTCGAGGTTGTAGATGCAGGCACTTTCGGCATCGCTGCTGTTATCAAATGCGAGGGCAAGATATTTGCCGTTTTCGCTTACGCGAACCGAGTTCGGAACAGGAAATTCGGGTGAATTATCCTGCCAAACGGTCTCTTCGGTGCCGTTTTCATCGATAAAAACAAGCGAGGGCGCATCTATGTTAAAATACCAGAACCCGCCGTTTTCGAGAATGCCGGTGTTGGAAGCGGCGCTGACGTCGCGCTCGTATATCAGCTCGCCGTTTTCTAATGAATAGATCAAGCTTTTGCATTCTTCATCGCCGAAATATTCCAGATAAATGAGCTCGCGGTTGATCAGCAAGCTGTAGCTTCCGTCTGTTGCAAGGTCTATCGGAAGCTTATAAAGGAATTCAACGTCGGTTTTTTCGGCAAATTTGGGAACCGAACCGTATTCGTCGATCGGCACTTGACCGTTCGCCTCAAGAAACTCCTTAAGCCGTTCGGGGTCGTCGATCGGCTTTTTAACGTCTTGGTTGTTTTCGGTGTCGCCTTCGCTTTCGGAAGTCGGCTCTGAGATTTCTGTGTTAGAGGTGTTGCCTGCCTGAAAATTCGAGCAACCCGATAAAAGCGTTAACAGCAAAGCTAAAAGAATGCTTAACGCCAATAAGCGTGTTTTCATATATATATCCCCCTTTTGTTGATTGCCTTATAATATTATAATATATTTATATCACAACGAACGCCGAAATACAATACAAACGCGCGCTTTTGCTTGTTAAAAGGCAACAAAAGCGTTTGAAATTAATTGGAAACTATTACAAAAAAAGAAAAAACAAAGGTTTTTTGTTGACCTTTTTTTAGATATGTGTTAAAATTTAGTGTCTGATATTTTCATAAAGGAGATAATGATATGAAGCTTATTAAAAGAATAAGTGCGGCGTTTCTTGCGCTTATAATGCTTGCTACCATGATCGTTGCGACCGGCATTTCCGCTTCGGCAATTGCGGGCGGCGGCGTTGCAAGCTCTACATACCGCGCTTACGGCTGCGACCTTTCCTTCTGGAACGTAGGCGGCAGTTCGCTCGATTATTCGCTTGTTGACTTTGCAAAGATGAAAGCCGACGGTTGCGAATTTGCTATTCTTCGAATTGGATTCGAGGGCAGCGCAACACGCGCAAACACCATCGACCAGGCGTTTGTTCAGTATTATAACAGCGCTCGTGCGGCGGGAATGCCTCTCGGTGTTTATTTCTATTCGCTTGCAACGACCTATGCAGGCGCGGTTGATGACGCCAACTGGGTAATCAGCATTATCGAGAAATACGATATGTATTTCGAATATCCTATCTATTACGACGTTGAAGACAGCGCCCAAACCGCGCTCGGCTCGACCGCAATGAACAACCTTTGCCTCGGTTGGTGCGAAACTCTTGAGGCTGCGGGCTATTTCCCGGGTGTCTACGGCGGAAAGAGCCAGGTTATTGATAAGCTTTCCTCAAGTTTTACCTCGCAATATGACATCTGGTACCCCAGAGTTGCGGTAAACGGCCACGGTACTCAATATAACCCCAATAACTATGACTACAGTAACATATGCAATATGTGGCAGTATGCTTGGTACGATTACGAATATAACGGAATCGGCCTTGATATGCTTGACGTTAACGTTTGCTATAAGAACTATCCCGCGCTTATGGCTCAATATGGCTATAACAACTGCGGCGTAAGCCTCAGCACAGTTATCACCGAGGCAGAGTCGGCAGTTTATACCGACTATTCGCCCGAGGCACTAACAGCGCTTCACGCGGTTTATAACGAAGCTGTGGCTCTCAACAATTCCTCGAGCGCAACCGCGGCTCAGAAGAGCGCAATGGTTGAAAAGCTTCAGCTTGCTCTTGCCTGCAAGGCAACCGCAACCAATATTGTTTCGGTTGGTGCAAGCTACACCACGACCGCCAACACAAGAACCGATATGTGGGCAGATGACAAAATCCGCCTTACCGACGGCGCGAAGGGTAACACCGATGGCGGAACAGCCGGTTATTCGGGCTGGGGTAACGAAATAACCGCCGAAATCATTGTTGACCTCGGTGCACCCTTTGCTTCCAACAGCTATACCGTTTACGGTGCAAGTAACAGCGAATGGGGCATTGCGGCGGTTAACAGCCTGACCGTTTATGCTTCCAACGACGGCGTTAACTTCACTCAGGTTGGCGATATCGATTGGGAAGAGACCGTTGTTAACACCACAACAACTTGGGCAACCTATACCATGAATGTGGTTTTGGAAACTCCCGTTTCTGCCCGCTATATTAAGTTTGCGCTCGATCCTATCGGATATCACACCTGGACCGACGAGGTTGAAGTTGCGCTAACACCCGCAACCGCCGCTTCGGGCGAGGTTTACGTCGGCGCGATCAACTCTAAGATCCGCTCGGGCGATTGCCATATCTTCACTCCCTCGTTCGGCACCATAACCACCACCACCGCAAACCACGCCTTCACCGCAAACCTTATCGCAACCTGGAGCGATAAATACAACGCATATCTCGTAACCCAAACCGTTGTATACGGCACCGGAACCGACACCGCCGATATAACCCTTGCTTCCAATCAGATTCTTATCGCGGCACACAAATGGGAAGGAACAAACATCACCGATCCCGTTGCGGGAAGCTCCGATAACTGCAACAACCTCGGCTCAATGAAGGTTGGCGACGTTCTCGAGCTCAACGGTATTAACCTCAGCGCAGGAACCGTTAGCGCGGCGGCTTACGTTAGCTTTTACACCAAGGGCAACGTTAACGACGACGATAGCGTAAGCGCTGTTGACTATGCGCTCGCAAAGCGTGCCTGCCTCGGTTCTTATAAGCTTGATGACGGTCAGACCTTGCGCGGCGATATCGACGCCGACGGCTCGGTAACACCCGTTGACTATATGCTTATCAAGCGTATCTGTCTCGATACCTATCACGTAGGCGTATAAAAGAAAAGTTTTTCCGAATAAAAAAACTCCGACAGAAAAGTGCGTTGTTCTTATCGGAGAATTTATACTTTGAGCAAAGTGCAAAGTGCAAGCATCGCATTTGACTAGTCAAACTCAAATATGGGCTAAGCCCAAACCCTTATAAAGACAGAAAGAGATAACAAATCGGTTCGTAGCCGAAATGTTATCTCTTTT
>JAFSGD010000040.1 GCA_017434845.1 Clostridia bacterium | reverse complement strand
CGAAGTTATATGTTTTCTTCGAAAACGTGATATGTTCGCTTCTCGAACGTGATATTGCTGTTTCACAGCAGTGATATTCGTCTTTTTCAAAGACGAGTTAATGAATGTTTTGCTTCGCAAAACAAACATTTTATTAAATATTCCGTTTTTCGCAGAAAAACGTTCCTTTTTTATTATTTATTATTTATTATTTCTTCTTTATTCTTCATTTCCAACAAAACCCCCTCTCGTTATCATTGCGATAACAAGAGGGGGTTTTCTACTTATAAAAAAGCTTTATGCAAATTCTGCGCCGTTCTTAACCATTATAGCGCGAACCTCTGCGCCGTCAACCTCTTTGGGTGTGATTCCGCGCTCAAGTGCAAGCGCCGCACCGATGCCTGCCGCCTCGCCCGAAGCGCGAACCGAATGCTGAACGCGAAGGCTGCTCTGTGCAAGGAACTCTGCACCAAGGCAACGGCCGGTTATATAAAGGTTATCAAAGCCCTTAACAACAAGCGAGCGATAGGGAATCTCATACCAGATCTTGCCGTCGTCAATCGGCTTGATACCGTCGTTGCTGAAGTTGAGCTGCTTGCCGTGGATATCAACGGGATAGTTCGATTGGCAGAACATATCGTCGAACTTCTTTCTGCAAAGCAGATCCTCTGCCGAAAGCACGTATTCGGTGATTATGTTGCGGCTTTCGCGAATGCCGACCATTGCGGCAACGTCAGAAATATAAGCGTTCTCAAAGCCCTTAAGATACTTCTTATAAAACTGAAGCTGGCGAAGTATTCTTCTCTTGCCGCCAACCTGTGTTTTGGTAAGATGCTCGGGGTCGGTGCCGTCGGTCTCGTCGAAGAACTCGGGGTTATTAAAAGCAAGGCAGCTGGGTCTGCCGGTAATGGTAAAGCCCTGCCAATATGCCTTATCGTCGGGCTCAAGGTCGCCTGCGGCGATCGCGGCATTGAAAATATCGGCAAAGGTCCATTGGTCGCCGTTACAGCAAGCAACGTATATCTTGCCGTCTTCGGTATAAGTTGCACCGTTATATTTCTTGGTCTCGTTAAGCGTTTGGTTAATAAACGCGCCGAAAGCCTCGAAATCAACGTTCGAAACGATATATCTCAACGAAATGGGCTGGTTCTTGCCGGTTTCGGGGTTGCCCTTGGAATATTCTGCGCCCGAGCGAACGCAAACGTCGCCGTCGGCGGTGGCATCGATAAATATTTTGCCCTTAACAAGACCCAAGCCGTTCTTGTTTGCAACAACAAGCGCGGTTACCTTGCCGTCTTCAACTATCGTTTCGGCAATAAAGGTATGATAAAGAAGCTTAACGCCCGCTTCAACGCAAATCTCTTCAAGCACAACCTTTAAAACAAGCGGATCGAAGTTTGCGCCGTTTTCGCTGCCCGAGCCAAGCTCAAGCAATCTGTCGCGAACGATATTGCTGATATAAGAGCATTGGGGGTTAGAGGGAATATGGGTATGCATTATCGGAAGAACCAAGCCGTTGGTTGCGGTTCCTCCAAGCGAGCCGAACTGTTCAACAATAAGAACGTCTCTGCCCAAATCAGCCGCCGCCTTTGCGGCAAATGAACCTGCCGTTCCGCCGCCGCAAACAACAACCTCGGCTTCGGCAAACACGGGAAGCTTTGAATAATCCATAACTTTTCTCCTTTTTTATGTCTTCTTTCTTCTTTTCTATACTCTTTTGTTCTCGTTATCATCAACGGTAGCGTTGCGTTTTTAGGTTCTTTCAAATTTGAATCACACACGTTACCGTTAACAAAAGCGTTGCGTTTTTAGGTTCTTTCAAATTTGAACTACACACGTTATCGTAAACACAAGCGTTGCGTTTTTAGGTTCTTTCAAATTTGAACTACACACGTTACCGTTAACAAAAGCGTTGCGTTTTTTGGGGTGTTCAAATTTTTTCATGTCGGAATTTGCAACGCTCCCCTTATTTCTCTTGCTTCTTGCTTCATTTTATAACAACCGAAGCGAAAATGCAACACACTTTTTCGGTTTTGTGTTAATCCGCTATCATTTTCAAAAATTCTTCCTCATTAACAACGGGAATCCCAAGCGCCTGTGCCTTGGTAAGCTTGCTTCCCGCATCGCTTCCGCAAAGCACGAACGAGGTCTTCTTCGAAACCGAGCCCGATGCGTTTCCGCCGTGAGCCCTTATCAAAGCCTCTGCCTCGGCGCGCTTAAGCGTGGGCAGAGTTCCCGTAACAACAACGGTTTTGCCCTCAAGCGAGCTGCCAAGCGGTTTTTCCTTGCTTTCAACCGAAACGCCCGCTTCAACCAGCCGTTCAACAAGCCGCTTAACGCTTTCGCTCTTAAAGAACCCAACAACCGCCGCGGCGCTTTCCTTGCCAATATCGTCAACCGTTAAAAGCGTTTCCTCGTCTGCCTCGGCAAGCGCAAAAATATTTCCGAACCGCGATGCAAGCGTTTGCGCCGTTTTTTCACCGATATGGCGTATGCCCAAGCCGCAAAGAAGCTTTTCAAGCCCTGCCTGCTTGCTCTTTTCTATCGCCGCAATAATGTTTTCGGCGCTCTTTTCGCCCAATCGGTCAAGCCGCGCTATATCTTCCTTCTTAATATAATAAAGATCGGCGGCAGAGCTTATTAGCCCTTCGTTAATAAACTGCTCAACAACGCTTTCGCCGAGGTTATCAATATTCATCGCCCCGCGCGAAACAAAATGAATAATGCTTCGGCAAAGTTGGCGCGGGCAATCGGGGTTAATGCACCTAACCGCCGCCTCGCCCTCCTCGCGAAACACCCTTTCGTTACAAGAGGGGCAACGCTCGGGCATTTCAAACGGCAACGCGTTCGGCGATCTTTTCTCCTCAACAACCGAAATTATCTCGGGAATAATATCGCCCGCCTTGCGAAGCCGAACCGTATCGCCGATGCGAATATCGCGTTCCCTTATAAAATCAATATTATGCAGCGTTGCATAAGAAACCGTGCTTCCCGCAAGGCGAACCGGCTCCAAAGCCGCCCTCGGAGTTAAAACCCCCGTTCTGCCAACCTGAATCTCAATATCCAAAAGCTTCGTTTCGGCAATCTCGGCAGGGAACTTATAAGCAATCGCCCAACGCGGTGCGGCGGCTGTGCTTCCAAGCTGCTCGCGAAGCGTCAAAAGGTCAACCTTTATCACCGCGCCGTCGGTATCATAGGGAAGCTTCGGTCTTTCCTCGCCGATCGCCCTAACCGCTTCCGCAACCTCGTTCGCGTTGCGGCAAAGCCTCGAGCCCTCCGAAACGGTAAACCCAAGCTCCTTTAAAAGCGTAAGCGATTCGGTGTGTCGGTCGGGCATTTCGGGTGCCGACTGAAGATTAAAAACAAACATCTGCAAGCCTCTTGCGGCGCACAGCCTCGAATCAAGCTGGCGCAAAGAGCCCGCGGCGGCGTTGCGCGGATTGGCAAACGTTTTTTCGCCGTTCTCCTCGCGCTTTTCATTAAGCTTCGCAAAAACCCTTCTCGGCATATAGACCTCGCCGCGAACGATAAGCTTTCCTATATCGCGGTTAAGCTTAAGCGGAACGTTGCGTATCGTTTTGATATTCTCGGTAACGTCTTCGCCGAAAACACCGTCGCCTCTTGTTAAGCCGCGAACAAGCTCGCCGTTTTCATATTCAAGCGAAACCGACAAGCCGTCGAACTTGCGCTCGACCGTAAAATCCGCCTCGGGATATTCCTTCTTTATCTTTTCAACAAACTCAAAAAGCTCCTCTTCCGAAAAAATATCACAGAACGAGTCCATCGGAACCTCATGCTTAACCTTCTCAAACCGTTCCGAAACCTTTCCGCCAACGCGCTGTGTCGGCGAATTGGGGTCGGCAAGCTCGGGGTTTTCACGTTCAAGGTCAACAAGCCTTCTGAAAAGCTTATCATATTCCTCATCTTCAATTTCGGGAGAATCAAGCTCGTAATAAAGCCTTGAATGATATTCAAGCGTTTTTGCAAGCTCGCGCATTTCCTCGCGCTTGCTTATTTCTTTCGGCATTTTATCGCCACCCAATCGTTTTTCTCTTTAAGCTCTTCAACCTCAAATCCGTTGGCATCAAGCGCCTCGAGCACAAAATCCTTTCTCGGCGAAATAATGCCCGAGCAAACCATTTTGCCCTCTTTTTTAAGGCAGGAATCGAAAAGCGGAAGCATATCGCTGATAATATCGGCAACAATGTTTGCCAGAATTATATCATATTCCTTTGCGGCAAATTCATCCCAAAGCTGTTTATCCGAAAGCACGTTTCCGCAGAAAACGTCCATTTTGCCTTCGGGCAGGTTATTCTTCTCGGCGTTTTCGCCCGCAATTCTTGCCGCAACCATATCAATATCGACCGCGTCGATATGCTTTGCGCCCAACAGCGCCGCGCCTATGCCGAGAATACCGCTTCCGCAGCCCATATCAAGAATCTCTTTTCCCTCGGGCTCAAGCGTTTCTATCGCCTCAAGGCAAAGCGCGGTGGTTTCGTGTCTGCCCGTTCCGAACGAAGAAGCGGGGTCGATCTCAATAACCGTTCTGCCGTTGCCATCCTCGCGCTCCCAAGAGGGAACAACAAGAAACTTCTCGCCGATGGGAAGCGGATGGAAATATTGCTTCCAGTTATTCTCCCAATCCTTTTCATCGGTAACCGCAAGCTCGGTTGCAAGCGAGCCGAGCCAATCCTCGCCGCCTGCCTTAAGCCTTTCAATACCCGCAAGAATGCCCTCGCGCTGAATCTGCCCCTGCTCGTTCTGAGCAAGATAAACGCGCACGATAACGTCGCCGTCGTCGCGCATCAAGCCCTCCTCAACGTAATCGACGGGAACGTATTTGTTTTCCAAAAGCTCCATAAGGTCGCGCGGGTCCTCAACCGAAAAGCAGCTTACGCCCTCGTTGAATATAACACCCGAAACAACCTCGCTTCCTGCCGTTGTCGTATGTATCGTCAACTCATCAAACTTCATCTTTTTTTATATCTTCTTTCTTCTGTTCTATACTCTTTCGTTCTCGTCATCATCAACGGTAGCGGTGCGAGACCGCTTGAAAAAAGGTTTTCAAGCAAAGTTATATGTTTTCTTCGAAAACGTGATATGTTCGCTTGCGCGAACGTGATATTGCTGTTTCACAGCAGTGATATTCGTCTTTTTCAAAGACGAGTTGATGAAAGTTTTGCTTCGCAAAACTCGGAGGGAAAGAAATACAATAATATATACCGTTTTTCGAAGAAAAACGTTCCTTTTTTATTCTTTATTATTTATTCTTTATTCTTTATTTCATGTCCTCAAGTGTCAAACGCGAAGCATTATATACAATGAAAAATCCTGTAAAAATCGGCGACATGTGCGTCGATTTTTACTCCTATGAACTTCGCGAGTGTCGAGTGCTTCAGCACGAGGCGCGAGGCGCGAGCGAACGAAGTTCCAAAACCACTCAAAAACACTTGTTTTTGAGTGAACGCGTAAGCGGAATACCGATTAAAATGCTTGCATTTTAATCGAAAGCGAAGCGCGCAAGCGTCTCCTGATAAACCGCCTTCATATAAAGCGCATCGTCGCTTTGCGTTCCCGCCGATTCGCAAATTATCGTCGGCGAAACTCCGAGCGCAACCATTGCCTCGGCAAGCGGCTCAAATTCGGGGCCGTAAACCGAATCCTCAAAGGTCAAATGCTTCTTTTCGCCCATTTCGGTATACATTATCTTCGAAAAATGGCAATGCAAATTCTCGGCATATTCCGCGCCGAGCGTTTCGGCTATCTCATCGAAAACGCGTTTGTAATCATCGGTGGTGAAGAAAACACCTTTGTCTCTTGCGTTTAGGTGGCCGAAATCAACAACCGGTGCAAAGCGGCTTGAGATCTTGCAAAGCCTTAAAACCTCGCTCAAGGTTCCGAGCTGGTTAACCTTACCCATGGTTTCAATGCCGAGCTTAACCTTAAAATTGTTATCCTCAAGCATTTGCGCCGTCATTTCAAGCGTTTCGGCGGCATAGCCCATTGCGGTCTCGCGGTCTATCTTCGCGCAGGAGCCGCAATGCACGACCATCGTTTCGGCGCCCAAAAGGTCGCTGACGGCGGCACTGCGCCTTATATATTCAACGCTGTTAATTCGCTTTTCGGGCTCAACCGAAGAAAGCGATATAAAATATGGCGTGTGGAACGACATTTTAACCCCATGCTCCCTTGCCTTTGCGCCGATGGCGGCGAAAAGCTCGGGGCTTCCCGTTATTCCGTTGCCTGCTTCATATTCATAGGCATCAAGACCTATGCTTTTAACAAAGCCGGGCGCCTGAAGCGTCGATCTTCCGCCTGCAAGCTTAAAGGCCTCCGAGTTGCCGCCCGGTCCGAATTTTGCACTCATAGCTATGTATTCCGTTTCCTTTTGTTTCTTAATTTTTTAACCGCATCCTTGCCCTTAAGCCAATTAAGGCCCTTAACGAACGGGCGCTCGAAAAACCGCTTTATGCGGAAGAAAAGGCTTTCCTTCGGCTGAATGGGCTTAACTATCGCAAACCTTATTCCCGCGCGGTGTGCGGCGATGCAGTCGGTGAATATCTGGTCGCCGACCGCAAGAACCTCTTCTTTTTTAAGCCCGAAATGCTGAATACATCTTTTAACGCCCTTGGGCGAGGGCTTGCCCGCCTTGCAAACGTAAAAAAGACCGAGGCTTTCGTTAAAGGTCGTAACACGCGCGCCCTGATTGTTCGAAACAAACGCCATTTTGATTCCCGCGTTTTTAAGCTCGGCAAAATAGCGTTGCATATCGGCATCGGGGCGCTCGACCTCATAGGGCGCAACGGTGTTGTCGATATCGAACACAATACCCTTAACCCCCAGCTCTTCAAGAGCCTCGGGGGTTATGGTATAAATATCGTAAAATGCAATATCGGGGCGAAGAAACATTAAAATACCTCGGTTTCGGGTTGTTTATTTTGTGCTTGCATAAGCAACCGAAAGCGGCGGAACGGTAAGAACACCCTTGCCGTTTTCAATTTCAAGCTCGCCGCAAATATCGCCCGAGAGGGCATACACCCCATCCTCAAGCGACGAAAGAAGCTCAACCCTTGCTTCCTCCTCGGATGCGTTTACAATAACCAAAAGACGTTTTCCGTCGGCGCGCTCCCAATGCTCGCAGAACACCGCCGAATGCTCGACTATGCCGCCATAGGCTTCCTTGCAGCGTTCGGTGCGAAGAATCGGTGCGCTGTCTTTGAATTCGGGCGTTTTCAAAAGCCTGCCGTTATACATATAAGAGCCGACCTCTTCCTTATCGCGCTCGTGCACGAGCTTGCGGTAGAAATCCTTGTGCTTCATCTGCATATAAAGCTTGGGATCGTTCCAGCCGAGCTGTTCGCCGAACGTGAAGGATTGAGCGATCATAATTCGCTGTCCCTCGTCATCATCAAAGGGCATATAGCAATAGTTTCTGCCGAACATCGTAACGTAGCCCGAATATATCGCAACAAAAGCGGGAACCTGCCTGTTATGAACCCATATCCAGGTAAGATAAGCCTGCATGTGCTTCATAAAAGGGTCTGCCGTGCATTCGGTTGAAAGCGCGGTGTTTTCGGGGCGAACGCGGTTAACGTGATCAAGCAGATTATTGTAGCTTTCGACCCACCAGCTTCCGCCGCCGGGGCGGTGCGAATGGCTTCTGTCCTCGCAGGGATAAGGCTGTGCGGCGGCGATCTGATCCATATAAACGGCGTTCACGCCAACCTCGTTAAGAAGCTTCGAAACGATCTCGGTAACCTTTTCCTGCCAGCAGGCGGTCGAGGGGCACATTATCGAAAGCCTAACCGAAGAGCCGTCGGCTTCCTTTGAACTGTACATTTCAATAAAAGGCTCGCCGCGGCGGTTTTTGGTGCAGTTGGGAAGCGCCTTTTCGGTAAACTGCCAATCCTCAAGCCCGCGGTCGCGCGTGTCCCAAAGGCGCGCGTTTATATAAGGCATGACCTTAACGCCGTTTTCCTGCAGGCGCTTAACGCCGGTGTGGAATGCGGGTCTTGCGGGGAAATAGTGGGGGTAATCGTTATCGTAGGGGATTTCAAACCAATCGTAAAGATGAACGGGGCTGTCATAGCCGAGATCGGCGTTCGCTTCCAAGATCTCATCAACGTATTGCTCGTTGTTCTGCATACGAACACGCCACCAGTGTGCAACCTTTTTCATCCAATCGGGGTTGTCTTTTCTGCCGTTTTCGTCGGTTTCGGGCTTCCAAACCGCATATTTAAGGAAAAATTCGCGATAGAGCATCGCGGCATCATACCAGTTGCCGTCGAAAAGCTCCCAAACGCAAGAACCGTAAAGCGCCTGCGAGTTTCTTCCTCTGTCGATATCGGTCAGGGGCATGATTCCCTTGAACGTAAAATACTTTTCGTGTCCTTTTTTCTCGAAATGAATCTTTTTATAAGCGGGCGAGGGGTCGTGCAGACCGTAATAAATGCCTCGCTTGGTCGCATCGTTCCAAAACGCCATAAACTGCATGCTTGCGCCGTATGAAGGATAGTTCTGCGTTGCGCGGCATTCCTCCATGCTGTTCCAAAGCTCGCCGGGGCCGGTGGGCGAGAGGAAGAAGGTGTTTTTGTTGCAATCAAAGGTGATTATCGGATAATCGCATTCATAAAGGCTGTATTCGTCGTTTTCGCTGATAAGCCTTGTTGTCCATTCGATCCTGTTGCCCGAGGTGTGCGCGCAGAGAACGGCGGTAACGCCGCAAAGCTCACTGTTGCCCGAAAGCAGAATCAAGGTATCGCTTCCGACCGTTTCGAAAACGCAGTTTTTCCAGCCCTTGTTTGAAGAAACGGTAACGGTATCATCGCTTGCTATAGCCCTTGCGGTGATATTAAAAAGCGAATGAGAGGAGGTTAGAAAATTCTTTTTGGTCTTCTTGTCGCGAAGTGAATAAAGCGAAACGCCGTTTCCGTCGGCAGAAACGGTTGCAACGAGCTCGTTTGCGGTAATGCGTATAAGCTTGGTTTCTTTCATTTTCTTGTCTCCGTTTTGTTTTTATATCATTGCCAAAAGCGTTTTAAGCGCGGTGTGGCGAACGGGAATTCGGTTGTTGTTTACCATCGTTGCTATCGAGCGCGATTCGCCTACGATAACAACCATTTCTCTTGCACGCGTTACGGCTGTGTAAAGCAGGTTGCGCGTCATAAGCGGATATGGCGCGTTGAATGCGGGAATAACGACAATTCGGTATTCGCTGCCCTGGCTTTTATGCGCGGTAACGGCATAGGCGTGCTCAAGCTCTTCAAGCTGTGAAAAATCATATTTTGTGGCTTTTCCCTCGAAATCAACGGTAAGGCATTCGCCCTTGAGGTCGATCTCGGTTATTCTTCCGATATCGCCGTTGAAAACGCCAGTGCCCTCTTCGGCACCGCGCTTCCAAACGAGGTCGTAATCATTTTTTATCTGCATTACCTTGTCGCCCTCTCGGAACACCACCGAGCCGTATTTACGATCGGTCTTGCGGGGGGATCTGGGGTTAAGCTTTTCCTGAAAAACGGCGTTAAGCTCTTTTGTTCCCAGCGAGCCGATTCGCGTGCATGAGATCAACTGAATATCCTCAAGCGGATCTGCCCCGTAACGCTTGGGCAGCCTTTCGGCAACGAACGAAACGATAAGCGGAAGCGTTTCCTCGGGCTTCTTTTCAACAAAGAAGAAATCGTTGGTACGAATATTCAATATCGGCATTTCGCCGCGGTTTATGGCGTGGGCGTTGGTTATAATAAGGCTTTGCTCGGCTTGACGGAATATCTTGTCCAGCTTAACGACGTTGAACCGATTTGAAGCGATGATATCGTTAAGGCAGTTGCCCGGTCCAACGGGCGGAAGCTGATCGGGGTCGCCGATAAGAATAAGATAACTGCCGGTTTTTACCGCCTTAAGCAGAGCACACATAAGGTTGGCGTCAACCATCGACATCTCATCGATTATTATAACCTTTTGGGTTATGGGGTTATCCTCATCGCGCGAAAAATGGTGAGCACCGTTATCCGAAATGCTCGCCTCAAGCATTCGGTGAATGGTTTTTGCCTCTTTGCCGCTCGATTCAAACATTCGCTTTGCGGCTCTGCCCGTGGGCGCGGCAAGAACGCATGAAAACTTAAGTATATTGCAAATCTCCAAGATCGCTTTAATAACCGTTGTTTTACCGGTTCCCGGCCCGCCGGTTATAACCGTAACACCGCCGGTCAAGGCATAGCCGATAGCCTCGCGCTGCTCGGGTGCATATTTTATGCCGTATCTTTCCTCAAGCGCGTCTATCTGCTCGTCGAGCCCCTCTAAAACGTAGGGGAATTTAAAATCCGAAAGAGCTTTCAGCTTTGCGGCGGTGTAAACCTCGGCGGAATAAAGGTCGGAAAGCGCATAGTTTTTCGTTTCGCCGATCGAAAAGCTTTTAAGCCGTTCGTTTGAAACCAATCTTTCGGCGGCAACCATTGCGGTCTTTTCGGCAACGCCCAAAATTTTTGCCGAATCCGCCAAAAGCGTTTCTTCGGGAAGATAGCAATGTCCGCCGTTCATTGCGGCAAGGTTGAGAACGTGAATAATTCCCGCTTCGGCGCGCTCGGGGCTGTCGGGCGAGAAGCCGAGGGACATGGCAACACGGTCGGCCTTTTCAAAGCCGATTCCCAAAATATCGTCGCAAAGGCGATAGGGTGTGCGCTTTATAATGTCGATCGCCGCCGAGCCGTATGCTTTGAATATCCTAACCGATATCGCAGGGCCGAAAAACTCGTTGCAATACATCATAACCGTTCGCATTCCGAACTGCTCAACGTAGCTTTCGTGAATCGAATCGGCGCGCTTCGGCGAAATGCCGCGGATATCGCAAAGCCAACGGGGGTTGTTTTCGATAACGTCAAGCGTATCTTCGCCGAATTTGTCAACTATTCTTTCGGCAGTAACGGGGCCGATGCCCTTTATCGCACCCGATGCAAGATAGCGCAATATTGCATCTGCGGTTGCGGGAAGCTTTTTTTCGAAATAATTAACGCGAAACTGCTTTCCGAAGGTTGAGTGCGTTGTCCAATCGCCCTGCACGCGAATCGTTTCTCCCTCGGCAAGATAGGGCATTATGCCAACCAGTGTTATCGGCTCGCCGCCGCAATTTATAACGCAAACGGTATATCCGTTTTCGCTGTTTGAATATATAATATCTTCGACGCTTCCGTCCAGATAAAGCTCAGCCAAGGTTTTATACCGTCCTTAAATACGTTTGATAAATGCTTTTCTGCCGTCGCTTGTGCAAACGCGGCGAATGATCTCTTCCTGCTCGGCATCGTTTTTGCAAATAACGAGCATATCGGGCAGGCCGTTTTCCAAAAGCTCTTCTTTAAAGCAAACGCAAACAAAGCTTGCTTTTTTTGCCCTGCGGCAGCGCGAAAGCTCGATTATCGAAAGAGTAACGCCCAAAGCCGCCAGCATCGAAATGAAAACCTCAAGAAAAACAACCATATTTATCCACCTCACATTATATTATATGGCGCGCTAAATTGCAAGTTTAAAATGGCGAAAACAAATTCGGTTTTTAATAAAAAATCCGACCGCGCGGTATGGCTCGGGCGGTCGGTCTGAAATGTTCATAATTTGTCTATCAAAGAAAGCAATTTGTTTTCGTTTTCCAAAGAAAGCTCGGTTAAGGGGGCGCGTAAAAGGTTGCGGCAAAAGCCCTTGCTTGCAAGCGCCGCCTTAAGCGGAATGGGGTTGACCTCGCATCTTAACGCATCGCAAAGCGGGATAAGCTCGGTTTGAAGTTCTGCCGCCTTTTTGATGTTTCCGTCGAAAAACAGGGTGCAAAGCCTTTTCACCTTTTCGGGAATAAGGTTCGACATAACCGAAATAACGCCCTTTCCGCCAAGCGAAAGAATCGGCAGAATTCGGTCGTCGTTTCCCGAATAAACGGGCAGAGCATCGCCGCAAAGCGATATCGTGCGCGCCGTGTCGGCAATGCTGTCGCCCGCATCCTTGAATCCAACGGCAAGCTCGTTTTCGGCGATCTTCGCGGCGGTTTCGGGCTCGATCTTCATTCCCGTTCGCGCGGGCACACTGTATGCAATAAACGGCAGGCGCGATTCCTCGGCAATGGCGTTGTAATAGGCAGTAAGCCCCCTTTGCGTGCATTTGTTGTAATAGGGCGTAACGGCAAGAAGCGCATCTGCACCGCATTCTGCGGCAAATTTCGAAAGCGCACATGCCTTTTTTGTATCGTTTCCGCCCGTTCCCGCAATAACGGGAACTCTTTTTCGAACCTGCTTTACCGCAAATTCGATAAGCTCGCGCTTTTCTTCATCCGAAAGCGTTGATGCCTCGCCCGTGGTTCCGCAAACAACAAGCGCATCGGTGCCGTTTGCAAGCTGGTGCTCTATCATTTTCGTTAAAGAAATATAATCTATTCCGTCTTCGTCAAACGGCGTTGCCAGCGCGGTGGCAGAGCCGCGAAACACAATGGTTTTTTTCATGTTGCTTTTTCCTTCTCTGTATTGAATTATTTTTCCCGATGTTGTATAATCTGTTAAAAGTATATTCTGAAAACACCGCCGCCGACAAGAAAGGCGAAAGGAAAAAACAACATGGATCTTCTTAAACGCTCTTCATATTTTTATGAGCTCCCGCCCGAGCTTATCGCACAAACTCCAAGCGAAAAGCGCGATCATTCGCGACTTCTTTGCCTTAACAAAGAAACGGGCGAGATCGAGCATAAATGCTTTTATGATATTATAGATCATCTGAACGAGGGCGATTGTCTTGTCATAAACGACACCCGCGTTATCCCCGCGCGCCTTTTCGGCAGGGCTGTGGGCAGAGAAGGCGAGATCGAAACCGTTCTTCTCTCGCGCGAGGAATCCCTTGAGGGCGAATGCTGGAAATGCCTCACCCGTCCCGGCAAAAAAACCAAAGAGGGCGCAAAAATAATTTATTCCGATGAGCTTTCGGGAACCGTTATCGGCGTTCTCGAGGGCGGAATAAGGGTTATAAGGTTCGAATATGAGGGCGTTTTCACCGAAATTCTCGACCGAATCGGCTTAATGCCCTTGCCCCCATACATAACCGAAAAGCTTGCCGACAAGCAACGCTATCAAACCGTTTATGCAAAAACCGACGGCAGCGCCGCCGCACCGACCGCGGGCTTGCACTTCACGCCCGAGCTTTTAAAAAGGGTTGAGGAAAAGGGCGTTGAAATAGTGCGCGTGCTTCTTCACGTCGGTTTGGGCACCTTCCGACCCGTTAAAGAGGATGACCTGACGGGCCACGTTATGCATTCGGAATACATCAAGGTAACGCCCGAGGCGGCAGAGCGCATAAACGCCGTTCATGCCCGAGGCGGCAGGGTCATCGCCGTCGGCACGACCAGCGTTCGAACTCTTGAAAGCGCAACCGACGAAAACGGTATCGTTCACGCCTTCGAGGGCGACACCTCGATCTTCATCTACCCCGGCGTTAAGATGCGCTGTGTTGATGCAATAATAACTAACTTCCATCTGCCCGAAAGCACGCTTATAATGCTTGTTTGCAGCTTTGCGGGCTATGAAAACACAATGAAAGCCTATCGCGAGGCTGTCGAGCAGAGATACCGCTTCTTCTCGTTCGGCGATGCCATGCTCATCGAATAAACGATTTATTCGATGAGCAGAGAAGAGATAAGAGAGAAAAGATAAGAGAAAATGAAGCTTTTTGCTTTGGCAAAAAGCAACCGAAACGCGATACAGCGACCAAAAACCGATTTTTGAAATAGAAACGCGTTATGAGTCCTTTCTTGCGACCGATGGCGAAAAGCTTTATTACAGCGACGGTTCGGCGATATATTCGCTTGAGCCCGCCACAATGAAAACCGAACCCGAACCCGAACCCGAGGATCTAAAGGGCGACGTTAACGGTAACGGCAAGATCGATGCGCAGGATTATATGCTTGCAAAGCGCCATTGTCTCAGAACCTACATTCTCGTCGACGAAATGGCAAAACGCGGCGATATTAACGGCAACGGCAGTATCGAAGCAAGCGAATACGCTCTGATAAAGAGACATTACCTCGGAACGTTTGTAATAATATAAAATCAACAAAAAAACGTAGCGATTGAAATAACCGCTACGTTTTTTGTTATTCGTTTGTGTGCTCAGAGGCTTTTACCTCTTCGTCGCGCTTGGCGAGCCTTATATAAAGCACGATAACGGTTATTGCCGTAACAGCAAGGCCGATCGCGGCGAATATCATCCAACCGTTTGTATCGTTGTTCGGGTCGGGCTCGCTGTATTCCGAAATTTCCGAAGATTCGGTCTGCTCGGGCAGCACCGAAACGCCGACGGTATAGCCGAGCGATTCGCCGTCGGGCAGAATAACCGTAATCGTTATTTCGCCGTTTTCGCCGTTTATTTCGGTTCCGCTGACAACGACCTGCGCGGTCTTGCTCTGCGCGGTGTAATAAAGGTTTATCTTTTGCGTTCCGTAGGGCACCTCGATCTTATATTCGAAAACGTCGGGGTGGAACGCGGGATTAAGCCTAAAGCCCTCTATTTCAAGCGTTGCAAGGCGGCAATCGGTTTCAAATCTCGGCTCGCTGTCGCGCTTGACGTTAACCGTGTAATAGCGCGTGTTTCCGTCGGCATCGGTGCAGGAAACGTTAATTATGCTTTCTTCGGAATCCGACACAACAAGCCCGTCTGCCGTAACGTTTTGGTCCTCGCCGCGCTTGAACGAAATATCGGCAAGCGCGCTGTTGTAGGGGATAACCACGTTATATTCGGTCTGCTCGCTCTTGAATTCGAACGAATATGCGTTGTGTATATCGAATGAAAACTCGCCTATGTCGGCGCTGTAAACGAAAAGCTCCTGCGATTCAAAGTGAATAAGCCGACAATCGTTTCCGAACGATGCCGTCAGCCATTCGGTTGAAAAGCCGACCGTTTTGCCTGCCTCGGCGGTAACGCGGAATCTAAGATTAAGAATAACCTTAAAGGCTTTTCCGCAATCCTTGCCCTTTTTGTCATAGGCGTAAAACGCAACTCCGTTTTCGGTGTTGCTCGTTGACATCTTCCAGCCGAGGCTTTCGCTTCCGACAAACTCAAGCCCTTCGCTGTAAGCGATAACGCCCGAAATCGCTTTTGCATATTTGCAACCGCTGAGGCATACGGCAACGTCGATTATTTCACCGCTTTCAATGCGGGAAACGGTTTGAACCGAGCCTCTTCCGAAAAGGTTTGCCGAGGGCTCGCCGTTTTGCATTTCGGTCTTGCCGAGAACGGCATTTTTAAGAAGCTTAAGGTCGTTGTCGGCAAGAACGCCGTTGCGGTTAAGGTCTGCCGCCGAAAGAAAGGCGGTTTCAAACCGTTTGTTGCCCAATATCTGCTCAAGCACGTAAATATCATAAGCCGAAACGAAGCCGTCGCCGTCGGTATCGCCGATAACAACTGCGGTAAGGCTGTCGGCGGTTTCGCCGTTTTCGGCTTTAAGCGTTATTTTAAATCCCGTTCCGATATAGCCCTTCAGCGCGTTGCCGTTTTTGTCGGAGACCGTTATTCGTTTATCCGAAACAAGCATTTCGCGCAAGGCCTTTTCGTCGGTTCCCGCGGGAATGGCTATTGCAAGCGCATTGTTACGATCGACGGTAACACGGCTTTCGGGCTTGAATGCGATAAGATCGTTGCGAACGGTGATAATGCATTCTGCCGAAAGAACTCCGATTTCGGTAACTGCCTGCGCGGTAACGCGATATTCGCCAACCTCGTTCGCCGTTACCTCGCCCGATTCCGAAACGGTAATTCCCTTGCTGTCGCAGCTGAAGCTTACGGGCAGCGAGCTTGCACCCTCGGGCAGATATCTTATGCGAAGCGTTATTTTTTCGCCGACCGACATGGTTCTGTCGCCGCCGAGGAATTCAATGGCGGTAAGCCTTGCTTCAACCGAGAAATCAACGCTGACGCTTCTTCCGCAGGGGAGCGCGACCGTGAATTTGTGAACGCCTGCGGTCGGAACCGCCTCGCCCGAGAAGAAGGGATCGTTTCCGAGAAATCCCATTCCGTGAAGGAAGGTTATAACCGTTGTGTCGAGATAAACGCCGCCGTTTTCGGCACCGCTTATTTCGGGCGATGCGTTAACGGGGGTTCCGTCTTCGAATGCGCAAACGGTAACAAGTCCGTTTCCGAAGGCAACGAGGGCGTTATTGACGCAAATTGCCGCCGCCGTTGCTTTTTTAACGGCAAGGTGTCCGAGCGTTCCGCCGATCGAAAGATCGAAAACGCTGTTTTCGGCAATTGCGGTCTCGCCCGAGAATGCAACGATTTTGGAATCCGCTTTTGCAACCGCCGAAAGGTCGGTTGGGTCATAAACCGTGTTTCCGACCGAAATGCAGTTGCCGAAGCTCAGCCTTCCGCCCGCGGTTCTGACAAAGGCAATGCGGCGGAAGAGAAGGTCATAAAGGAAAAGATTGTTGTTATAGGTTACGGCATATCTGTCGCCGTTAAGCGCGATCTGTTCGGCGGGAATGTCGGTAACGGTGAGATTTGTGCCGCCTATCGGGCCGTGAATAAGGCGCCCGCCCGATGCCGCAACGAATATTCCGCCGTCGGTTAAAGCCGAGGTGCAGGCATTCGGGGTTTTTATATAACGCCCGTTTGCAAGATCGCTTTCCTCGGCGATATAAACGAAGGGCGCGTTTGCGAAGCAAACCGAAACCAAGCCGTCGCTTGCGTTAACCGAGCTTGGCGTAAACCTCAAAGGAATTGCAAGGTTTTCGGTAAGCTCGGGCACGTTAAGCGAAAACAGCGCGTTTTCGCCGCTTAAAAGATAATAAACCGTGTTTTGCGATGCCGTTGCCGAAAATGCCGTTTTGCCCTTTCCGATAAAGGCGTTGGTTCGGTATTCGTTAACGATTTCGCGGTCGGAAACAAAGCCTTCAATGCTTTCCGAGGCACCGTAGGAATAAAGCCCCTCGGCATCCAAGGAAATAATTGCGATCTCGCAATCCCAGCCGAAAATATAGCGCGAGCTTTCGGTTTCGGTAATATAGCAAACCGAAAAGGGAAGCGTTGCCGTTTCTTTTCCGCTTTCGATATCTATAACCGAGCTTTCGGTAACAACTGCCGAATCGGTTATCGCAACAACCGAATCGCTCGCCGTTTCAAGCAGGATCTCGCCGCTTTCGGTGTTTAAAAGCGTTCCGCCTATTGCAAGAATATCTCCCTCGAAGAAGAATGGCTCGTGCTCAAAGGGAATGCTCGGCTCAAAAGAGCGCAGCTCGCCGCTTTCGATATCGAATATGCGAACGGTCGAATCGTAATAGGGCGAGGCAAGGCAGAATCTGCCGTTTGAATAAAGCGCAAGCTCGCAATCGAATCCAAGCCCCGCAACCGAAGAGAGCTCGCCGCTTTCGGTATCGAGGGTGTAGATCATCTCGTTGCCGAAGCAATAAATTTCGTCTCCGCCGAAGGCATAAAGCGAAATTCCGTTTGACGAAAGCGTTTTTTCAATGCATTCCTCGCCGTTTAGCGCAAGCTCACGGTTGATAAAGGCAACGCCCTCTTCGCCGAGAAGCACAAGGCTGTTTCCGATAAAGCGGTGAGAATATATCTGTCCCGTGTGAATAAAGTGCAGGTATTGCTCGGGGGCTTCAAGGTCGTAAATACGAATGCCGGTAAGCGTTTCGCCATAGATGCAGATATAACCGTTTTCTTCGTCTATTGCCGCACGCGCGCCCGCATAGTCGCTGTTGATAAGGCGCCCGTAGGGGAAGTCTATGTCGAAGATATAATCCGCGCTCATTGCGCCGTTCTCGCTGTAAACGGTGAGAACGTAGCTTCCGCTTTGAAACAGCGAGAACTCGTTCGAAATGAGCTCGCCGTTAAGCTCGGCGCTTCCGTTGCCTATTATCTTGACCGAAACGGGTGTGTTATAAACGCCGCCGTTTTCTATTCCGAAAACGGTTGGCAGAGTATAGCCGAGAAAAACCTCGCGCTCGATTCTTTCTTCGCCGTCGGTTAAAACGAAATGCTGTCTGCCCGAGGCGGTAATGCGCATTCCCGAAAAATAGGGAAATCCGTTAAGAAGTGCGCTTCCGCGCTCGAATTCAAAATATGAAAACGCCGAAAATTCTTTGAATTCAACGGTTAAAGGATCGTAATCCAAACGGAAACGAATCGATTTTTCTGTTTCACCGTCGGAAACCGTTAAAATATGCGGGCCGTTGCCCACGACCGCTTCGCCGTCTTCAAAGGGCTCATAGTCGAGCGTGGCGTTGCCGCGGTTGAAGCCTATGTTAACGCTTCCCGAATAAATGCCGCCGTTTGCAACGCCGATAATTATGGGGTCGCGCGCTATCGAAACTATCTTGTCGGCGTTGATAATGCCGTGTCCGTATTCGTCGGTTCGCTTTATACTGCAGGATTCAATAATAAGCGCAAGAAATTCATCGCTGTTAAATCTTATGCCGTCTTCGATATAAGAGGCGGCAAGCGCGGCGATCGCGCTGACGTATGCGCAGGAATAGCTTGTTCCCGAATCGGTGCGGTAAACCGATCTGCCGTCCTCGCAATAGGGCATCGCAACGTTTTCGCCCGGCGCGGTAACGTCAACGGCATCGTTATATTGCGAAAAGCTGCTTCGGTTGCCGAGGCTGTCGCAACTTGCAACCGAGATAACGCCGTCGTAAGAGGCGGGATAGCTTTTTTGGTCTCCGAAGGTTCGGTCGCCGCCGTTTCCCGCCGCGGCAATAAGAATACAGCCCTTTGAAACGGCATAGTTAACGGCATCCTGCTCGGCATAAGAGGAGGAATAGCCGCCGACAGACATATTGATTATCTTTGCGCCCGCATCGGCGGCAAAGCGAATTCCGCTTATAAGGTCGGAGGAATAAATAACCTCGCCGCTTGAAGAGACCTTTATGGGCAGGATCGTAACACCGCTTGCCGCGCCCGCGATTCCGAGCCCGTTATCAGAGGTTGCGGCGATAATGCCGATAACACCTGTTCCGTGGCCCGCCTCATCGCTGTCAACGCCCGCGGTTTTCGAAACCGAATCATAGCCCGAAAGAATATTAACGTTCAAAAGGTCCTCGTGGGTGCGGTCAACGCCCGTGTCGAGCACGGCAACGATAATATCGGCGTTTGCTTGGGCTTTTTCCCAAGCCGCACCAAAGCTCATTTGCTCAAGTGCGGGCACCGAAACGGGATCGTTCGTTGCCGAAAGCGTGCCGCGCTGAAGGTCGGGCTCGGCGTAATCTATGATTTCCGAATTGCTTTCAATAAAGTCGAATTCGGCATCCGAAACGGCAAAAATTCTCTGCTCGGTCTCGGCAAGCGGATGATAGCTCAGCCCGCCAAGCGCTTTTTCTATTTCGACAAGCGGGATATCGTTTTTGAATTTGACTATATATCTGCCCGAATCGGAAAGCGGCTTTGCGGTGGTCGAATGTATTTTGGTTTTTTCGGAAAGCGCCGCCGAAAGCGAAGCGTTTCTCGCCTTGTCGAAGATATCAAAGGCGGTTTTGGGCGCAAAAACAACAGCCGCCGCGACCGCAACGGTCGGGAGGATGATAAGCAATATCAAAATTGTCGCAAGCACCCTTTTTTTCATTAAAACCTTTTGTAGATCTCCTTGAGCTCTTCGCTTTCTTCCGAATGTGACTCGTCTTTATAAAGAATTAGGTCTTTTTCGAAAATAAGCCCCTCTTTGCCGTCTTTTTTGCCTTCAATAAGAATAAGCGAAGGCGCCGAGCCGACCGATGCGGTAACGGCGCGCAACCGTTTCGGCTCGATGTTGTTGTTTCTCATGGCGCAGATAAGCGTAACAAGTCTGTCGGGGCGGTAAACGGCAAAAAAGCTTCCGCCGCTTTTAAGCGCCCAGCCCGCCGCCTTGCAGAAAAGCTCGATCCCGCCCGAGATCTCGCGTCTTGCAACGGCAAGCGGAAGCGAAGCGTTGCTTTTTCCGCAATCGTTTCTCATATAGGGCGGATTGGTTATGACCGAATCGACTCTGCCGCTTTCAAAAAGAGCCTTGTAATTCTCTGCGTTTCCGCAAACAACCTCAAAACGATCGGAAAACCCGTTTTGCTCCGAATTTTTCCTTGCGGTTTCGGCATATTCGGGCTGAAGCTCCAATCCGATAAAATCGGCGTTGCTTCCCGAAGCAAGCATAAGCAGGGGAATAACCCCCGAGCCTGTTCCGAGATCGATGCATTTTCCGCGTTTTATTCCGTTGCGCGCAAAATCGGCAAGCAAAAGTGCGTCGGTACCGAAGCGTATACCGCCGTTTGGCTCGCAAAGCGTTATATTTGCGTTGATTTTGGTGGTTGAACAGTCCGCCATTATTATAATACCTTTCTTATAAGAAAAAGGTTGAAAATGTGAAACAAATCATTAATAATTGTGATAATCAAGCCCCTTCAAAAGGGTTAGAAAAACAATAATGCGCCCACAAGGCTTGCGCCTGTGAACGCATTATGCTTCCCTAAATTTACGCCTGAGGAGCGTCTACGGGGCAAACACCGGCGCAAGCGCCGCATTCGATGCAGAGCTCGGGGTCGATAGTGTACTTGCCGTCATCAGCAACAGTGATAGCGCTAACGGGGCATTCAGCCTCACAGGTACCGCAACCGATGCAGGTCTCGTTGGAAATGGAATATGCCATAATAAAACACCTCCGTGAATATTTGAATTGATTTTAACACATTATTTTACAAATTTCAATAGATAAATAATTTTATCCGAAAGTTTTTTCCAAAGCGTTCTTAAGATCGCCGATAATATCGTTGATATCCTCGATGCCGACCGAAATTCTTATAAGTCCGCCGTCGATTCCGGCAGCGGCAAGCATTTCGTCGCTGAGCTGGCGATGGGTTGAGGATGCGGGATGAAGAACGCAGGAATGAACGGTTGCAACGTGAACAAGGTTGCGGAACATGGAAAGCGAGTTCATGAACTTGACCGCCGCTTCCTTGCCGCCCTTGATGCAGAACGAAACAACGCCGCCGCATCCGAGGGGAAGATATTTCTTTGCGAGCTCGTGGTATTTATCGCCCTCAAGGCCGGCATAGCTAACAAACTTCGCGTGTCCGCTCTCGGAAAGGAATTTTGCAACGGCAAGCGCGTTTTCGCAATGGCGCTTAAGCCTTACGTCAAGCGTTTGGATGCCGAGGTCGAGAAGGAACGCCGCCTGCGCGGTGGGATAAACGCCGAGGTCGCGAACGAGCTGAACTCTCATTTTGGTTATGTAGGCAAGCTTGCCGAACGATTCGGTGTAAATAAGTCCGTGATAAGAATTATCGGGAGTGCAAAGACCCTTGAACTTATCGTTCTGAGTCCAATCGAAGTTGCCGCTGTCGATAACACAGCCGCCAAGCTGAACGGCGTGGCCGTCCATGTATTTGCTGGTTGAAAGAACAACTATGTCTGCGCCGAACTCTATCGGACGGCAGAGAACGCCCGTTGCAAAGGTGTTGTCGACGATAAGCGGAATGCCCGCCTCGTGCGCAACAGTTGCAAGCTTTTCAATATCAAGCACCGAAAGCGCGGGGTTTGCGATGGTCTCGCCGAAAATAAGCTTTGTGTTGGGCTGAATAAGCGATGCAAGCTCGGAAGCCGAAATATCCTGATCGAAGATGGTGCAATCGATGCCGAAGCGCTTAAGCGTTACCGAGAAAAGATTGGTGGTGCCGCCGTAGATCTTCGATGAAACGAGAATATGGTCGCCTGCCGAGGCAATGTTAACGACCGAAAGAAAGCTTGCCGCCTGACCCGAATTGGTGCAAAGCGCGGCGATGCCGCCTTCGAGGTCGGCGATCTTTTTCTCAACGAGCTCAACCGTGGGGTTGGATATACGGGAATACATGTGTCCCTCGGCGGTAAGGTCGAAAAGCTTGCCGATAGCCTCGGGATCGCTGTAGGAATAGGTTGTGCTTTGATATATGGGCAAAGCCAAGGGCTCGCCGTTTTTGGGATCATAGCCCGAATGAATGCATTGTGTTGCGGGGGAATATTTTTTATCCATGATAATTCACCTTGTTTTATTTAGCGGTTATAGCTGCCGTCAAGCTCGCGAAGCTTTGCAACGGCAACCTCCCAGTTGTTGGGGTAGGAAACCTCGTGGAACTTAAAATCGTTGTAGGAGAATATGGTTTCAAGGTGTTCGCTTGCGGCATCGGTGGTTAGGTTGGTGTCGCAGCAGCTAACAAGCTTTGCCATAGATTCGCTGTTTTTAAGCGCGCCCTCCTGCTCGAAGAACTGGCGGATAAGCGCTTTGCAGATCCTTGTGTAAAGCGCGTTGTATTCGCTTCCGTCATAGTTGGGGTTATAGTAAAGAAGCCAATCAAGCTTGGTTTGCTCGGCTATTTCTTCGCCGAGAAGCACCTTGCCGTCAACGTTGGTGATAATGATGTTGTAGTCGCTCGGATATTCGGTTCCCTCAATGTGAACGTAATCCTCATAAATGGGGTTTACGATGCTGATATCCTCGTTAAGAACAACGTATGCACCGGGAATCATTGCCGCGAGCTCACGCAGGCTATCGCGGGTGAATCTGAGGCAATATTTCGTTTCGATGCCGGTAAGCGTCGTAACGCTTTGGCAGATAGCCTCGGGATTCATTATGCTGTACATATCGCCTATGGGAACGCTAACGCCGACCTCGTTAACCGCTTTAACGGTGGGCGAGATAGGGCAATAAACGAACTGCTTGCTTTTTGCGTTGGAATCAACGAAAACACTGCTGAGAACGCGGTTTTGAGAATCGACGTTCATTATAACGGCGGTGAAAACGTCGCCGTTTTCGTCGTAATCGTCAACGGGGGTTATAACCGTTTCGCCCTCGCCCTCCGAGGTTTCGCCCGAGGTTTCGCCCGAAACGGTTTCGGATGTTTCCTTGCCCATATCGGTAAAATCAACAACGTCGGTTAGCCACGGATAAGCAAATTTAAGCCCGAGAAACCCAAAAATGAGCAAACAGACCGCGAACGTTATAAAAAAGTTTCTGAAAGCGGAAGACAAACGCTCATCTCCTTTGAAAAGATAGATATACAAAATGGATTATACAACAACAAATCGGGTTTGTCAACTGCCCAACCCTTGAATAAAGTTCATGTAAAATATGAACCTTCAATTCAAAACGGATTCCTTGACAAGTCGGTTATAAATTGTTATAATATAAGTTAACAAAATATAATGGCGGAAGAATGCCGAAAGGCGTTTATGCCTCGAAAGGAAAAAACAATGAAAAAGCTTTTAGTTTGCTTGCTTGCCGTTTTTATGCTCGTTCCGCTTCTTGTTGCTTGCGAAACCGGCGACGAAGAATCAAGCACAGCTTCGGGAGGCTCGGTTGAAAACAGCAAGGTCATAACCCCCGTTAAAGACCTTGACGGACGCGAGATCCACGTTCTCTGCTGGGATTTCGGCGCGGGCTCCAACTCTATTCTCGGTTATACCGGCGAGATCGTTTACAACGAAGAAAATCCCTCTTCGGTTGACGAAGCCAAAAAGCAGGTTGTGGATTACGTTGAAGAAACCTACAACTGCACCATCGTCGGCGACATGACCTCTACCGAATCGGTAACCGACATTATCAAAACCCAGGTATCCTCGGGCTTGCCCTATTATGATATCTGCTTTGATTCTCTCGGCAGAACCGCAAGCCTTGCTATCGAAAAGCAGCTTATCGACCTTAAAACCATTTCCACCATCGACCTTTCGGCAGAATGGTGGGATAAAAACGCGGTTGAAGACCTTTCTATCGACAATAAGGTTTATTTCACCTGCGGCGACATCAACACCTATGACGATCAGGGCACTTGGTGCGTTCTTTTCAACAAGAACCTCAAGCAGACCCTCGGCATCGAAGAGGATTTCTATACCATCGCCCGCGAAGGCAACTGGACTTGGGACACCTTTAAAGAAATTTGTGCGCGCGACATCACTGCCGACACCACCGGCGACGGTGCGATCGACGAATTCGACCGTTGGGCGTTCGGTACCGAGACCTACAACCTTTACGTTCAGCTTGTAGGCGCAGGTCAGAAGATCGCGGGAAAGACCGATAACGACCTTCCCTATCTTGTTGCGGCAAACGAGCCCGAGGCAACCTACACCATTCTCAGCGACGTTATCGAATTTTATAACGACAACAACACCGTAATGGTTGCAAACGCTCCTCCCTACACCAACAAGGGCTACACCAACGTTTGGGAAGCAACCGTTCACAAGGCATTCATCGAGGGCAGAGAGCTCTTCTATATGTGCGGTCTTATCAACGTTGCATCCTTCCGTAAGATGGAGGATGAATTCGGTATTCTTCCCATTCCCAAATATTATGACACTCAGGACAGATATTATCACACCGTTTCCAAGGATAACTGCACCATGATGTTCGTTCCCGAGGGAACCGTCGACGTTGACGACGTGGGTCTTATCATCTCTGCCATCTCCGAGCAGTCGATGAACTACGTAACCCCCGCATATTATGACGTTCAGCTTAAATACCGCGATGCTAAGGACGATGAATCGGGTGAGATGCTCGACCTTATCTTCGCTTCCAGAACCTTCGACCTCGGCTGTGCTTACAACTGGGGCGGCATTCTCGAGCCTTACATGACTCTTGACACCAACGTTGCATCCCGCTTCGAAGCAAAGATCTCCTCTGCGGAGACCGCTATGAACCAGATGCTTGAAGAGCTCGCAGGCTAAACCGTTTTAAAAATGCTCCGCACGCCCGAATCGATTCGGGCGTGCGGACATATGAAATATTATATGCATTCGGAGTCTGACGAATTTGTATAATGTTTCATATAACATTTATCATTAAGGAGCAATCATGGGCGTTTTAGAAGCTATTATCTACGGTATAATTCAAGGCATTGCCGAATTTCTCCCCATTTCAAGTTCGGGCCACCTTGCGCTCGCGCAAAACTTTTTCGGAACCGAAACCGAAAACGGCTTCACCTTTAATATCGCATTGCATCTTGCAACGCTCGTTTCGGTTTGCGTTGTTTACCGCGCCGATATCTTAATGCTCATAAAGGGTTGCTTTTCGCTTATCAAAAAGCTTTTCACGGGCAAGCTCAAGCAGGGGCTCGATAAGGGCGAGAGGCTGTTTTTGATGCTGGTTATCGCAACGCTTCCTCTTGTTCCCGTTAAGCTTTTGGGTCTTGACGATGCCGTTGAAGCTTTAAGCGGAATAAGCTGGGCAATCGGTGCATTGCTTATTTTCAACGGAATAATGCTTTTTGTCAGCGATCGCCTCCCCAAAAAGGATTTCACAACCGAAAACGGCGGATTTTTGCGCCCTTTGGGCGTTGGTGTCGTTCAAGCGCTTCTCGGCGTAATGCCCGGCATCTCTCGCTCCGGCTCAACCATAACGGGCGGCAGAATTTTCGGCTTTTCTCGCGAGGAGGCTGTGAGATTTTCGTTCCTTATGTCCATTCCCGCAATTCTCGGTGCCTGCGTATTCGAGCTTCCCGATATGTTTTCCGAGGGCTTTGATGCAGGAATGCTCGTTCCCGTTCTTGCGGGTGCGGTAACCGCCGCCGTTGTGGGCTTCTTCGCAATAAAGCTTTTGCAGTATCTTTCCAAAAACAAAAGCTTCACCGTATTTGCAATTTACAGCGTTATCGTCGGAACGGCGGCAATTATTGCCGATCTCGTTATTTGAACATAAGAATTATCGGAGTTAAAAGTGGCTGACAATAAAGATAACAAAAAGAAAAAGAGCTTTCGAAAAACAAGCTCCAAAAAGGCTTCCGAAAAAAAGAAGCAGACCGAGATAAAGATCGACCGCGGCGAAATTGCCCGTTGGGTCATCGGCTTTCTTGCCTTCTTCATAATTTTAACCTTTATTCCCGCTATTAACAGCGGTTGGCTCGGCGGCGCTGTCGCAAAGTTTTTAAAGGGTCTTTTCGGGCCGATGTATTATGTGGTTCCCTTCTTTATACTTCTTGTGGATATTATGTGGAACCGCGATCACGAAAAGAACGTGGCGGGTATTAAATACCTGCTTTATTCGCTTATTTTCGTTTTCATTTCGATGATAGTTCAGGTTGCGGTTGCCGATGACGGCATCGCCTTCGGCGAGCTTTATTCAAAGGGCATCGAGCTTAAAAGCGCGGGCCTTATCAGCGGTGCGATAGCAATGCTTTTCACCGCATCCATAGGCAACACCGCCTCGATGGTGCTTGCGATATTGGGTCTGTTCATCTGCACGGTTTTGCTTTGCGGCTCAACCCCCAAGGATACCGTTTCGGCTATTATAGGATATTTCCGCGATGCCGCCGCGCGCATTCGCGAGGATGCCGATTCCGATGATGAAGAGGATTTCGAGCCCGCGCCCGAAAAAGAGTCGAAAAGGAAGAAAAAGGCAGAAAGAAAGCCCATTGAGCCCGAGGCTCTGCCCGAGGATCCCGCCGCCGCAGACGGCGACGATGAAGAGGTGTTCGTTGTTGCGGGTGCCCCCGTCGATCCGCTTCCCGCCGACCCCTTCGAACCCGATTTCAACAATATTCCCGAGCCTGCCGAGAGGGAAGAGGTTATCGAAACCATTCCCGAGCAGATAGATAACCGTCCGAGTCCGCTTGACGACGAGGACGATGAAGAGCTTTGCCTTGAGCCCGTTGAGGATACGCCCTACGTGTTCCCGCCCATTTCGCTTCTTGCGCCCGAGGATGAAAGCTCGGCAAGGCCAACCCCTGCCGATATCGAGCGCACCAGCCGCAAGCTCGAAGAGGTGCTTGCAAGCTTTAACGTTAGGGCGAAGGTTATAAATTCCGCCTACGGCCCAACCGTAACCCGCTATGAGCTTCAGCCCGAAACGGGTGTGCGCGTTAAGGCGATATCAAACCTTTCCGACGATATCGCGCTTCACCTCGCGGCAACAAGCGTAAGAATAGAGAATATTCCCGGCAAGGTTGCCGTCGGCATCGAGATACCCAATCGAAGCGTATCTACCGTGCGTTTGCGCGGTCTTATCGACAACCCCGCCTTCCGCGACGGAAAAAGCCGCCTGCTCACCGCGCTCGGCGAAGACGTTGCGGGCAACCCCGTTTATCTCGACGTTGCAAAAATGCCCCACCTGCTTATTGCGGGCGCAACCGGTCAGGGTAAATCGGTTTGCATAAATTCGCTTATCGTTTCTTTGCTTTACCGCAACCACCCCAACGACGTAAAACTCATTCTTATCGACCCCAATCGTGTTGAATTTACCGATTATAAAGATATACCCCACCTTCTCGTTCCCGTAATAAACGAGCCCAAAAACGCCGCAGGTACGCTTAATTGGGCTTGCAACGAGATGGAAAACCGTTACAGCCTTATTCAAGAGGTCGGTGCCCGCGATCTTATGGGCTATAACCTTGCCGTTCAGGATGATCCCGAGCGCAAGCTTCTGCCTCAGATAGTTATTATCATCGATGAGCTTGCCGACCTTATGATGACCGCGCCCGACGACGTTGAAACCTCGATCTGCCGTCTCGCTCAAAAGGCGCGTGCGGCGGGAATGCATTTGGTTATAGGTACACAGCGCCCTTCGGTTGACGTTATCACGGGTCTTATCAAGGCAAACATCCCCTCGCGAATCGCGTTTACGGTTCAGTCGCAGATCGACTCGAGAACCATTCTTGATACGACCGGCGCCGAAAAGCTTCTCGGTCGCGGCGATATGCTCTATTACCCCGTAGGTGCAATGAAGCCCATGCGCGTTCAGGGTGCGTTCGTCGATGGCAAGAGCGAGGTTGCCGCCGTTACTCAGTTTATTAAGGAAGCGGCTCACGCTCAGTATGACGATTCGATCATGCAACAGATCGAGCAGGAAGCAAAGCTTTGCGGCATGAAGGGCAAAAAAGGCGCGGCTGCCGCCGCAGAAGCCGACGATGGCGACGACAAGACCGATCCTATGTTTATGGATGCTATCGAGGTTGCCATCGAAAGCGGAACCATTTCAACCTCGTTGCTTCAGCGCAGGCTTTCGCTCGGCTATGCCCGCGCCGCAAGAATAATCGACCGCATGGAGCGCCGCGGCTATATCGGCGAATTCGATGCGGCAACCAAAAAGCGCAGTATACTTATAACCCGCGAGCAGTTCGCCGAGCTTAAGCTTAACGGCGAAACCAAAAAAGAAAAGGAGAGCGAAAATGCTTAAAAAGGCTTTGCTTTGCATTCTTGCGCTTCTTTTCTGCCTTTCCTTTGCATCCTGCGCGAAATCAAACGTATATAATCTCTCTTACAGCTCGGACGGAAGCGAAAAAATAGATTATATCTATTTCGAGGATGACTTCGCCGTTTACGTTATCGGCGGCTTGATGACAGCCGAGATCGAAAACGAGCCGATGCTTCTCGAGCAGGCGCTTACCGAGGGCAATATTAGCGTTTCCGAGCTTCTCGCCTCTGCCGAAGAGGATGCTTCAAATAACAAGCTCGAGCGCGTTTCCTATCCCGACGGAAGTGTACAGTATAATTATGAGGGCTTCGTTATGCTGAGGCTCAACACCTATACGGGCCTGCGTGATATCTATTTTCTCCCTGTCGGAATGGGATATTACGATATTGTGAAATGATCTCAGAGGGAAAAACAATGAAAAAAATCGCTCGCATCGCATCGTTAATATTAACAGCCGCAATTTTGCTTGCGGCTATTCCTTTTTCGGCAACGGCGGCAGACAATCTTTCGGGTAAGACCATTATCGCGTTCGGCGACAGCTTGACTGAGGGCACGGTTTGGTGGGTGAACAACGGCTATGACGTTTATACCGACCACCTCGCCGATAATTTCCCGAATTCAACGATCATAAACGCAGGACAGCGCGGCGATTCGACCTATAACGCTTCGCTCCGCTTCGAAACCGAGGTTCTTAACAAAAACCCCGATATCGTTATAATCTGCTTCGGCATGAACGATCAGGCTTGGGAGGTTCAGTATAACCGCCCGATAATTCCGCTTTATAACTACCGAATGCACCTTGAAAACTTCACCAAGGCGTTGCAGAATATCGGTGCCGACGTTATTTTTATGACGCCCAACCCCGTTTATGAGGCGGCATACACCCCAACAGCAAGCAACAACTATGAATATGGCCTTATGGACGATTATTGCAATGAAATGCGCGAGATCGCCATTGAATACGGTTGCGGTCTTATCGACGTCAATTATGAATTCAACTCCCGAACCGTTTCAACCCTTGTTTCAAGCGACGGTATACATCAAACCATCGCCGGCCATAAGCTTTACGGCGATCTTATAACCGCTTATCTCAATGCGGTTTATAACGGCTCTTCAAAGGCAACGGCAACCGTTAATTGCGTTGACGAAAACGGCAGGATAATTAAAACCGTTTCGCACAGCGGCGCTTCGGGCGCAAAAATAACCCTTGCCGTTCCCGAAATAGACGGCTTCACCGCAAATCCCGACACCGCCCCGATCGAAACCTCGCTTGTTAACGGCGGTGTCCACACCATGAAATACACCTCCGAGCTTTCGGCGGTTTTGGCAAAGGCAAGACGAATTTCGGTGCGCGATTACAGCGAACACGCTCTTGCCGAGCTTCGTTCGGTTTGCGCAGAGGCGGCATCGCTTCTTTCGGCTTCAACCGCCGACGCTTCGGCAATGAACGCCTGCGCCGTAAAGCTAAACGCGCTTCTTGCGCTTGCGGGCGAGACCGAAACGGTTGTTTCCAAGGGCGCATCCTACACCGCAACCGCACCCGACCGCGGCGATGCCTACGATAACGACGGCAAACGCCTCACCGATGGCATAAAGGGCGGCGCAAACGGTGGAACGGCCGAATATGCGGGTTGGAACGCGGGCAACGTTGAGGTAACCGTCGATCTCGGTGCGTTGACCGAAACCAATTACTATCGCGCCTACGTTGCGGGCGGCGCATGGGGCATCGGCGAGGCACGCACGCTCGGCGTTCAGGTTTCTGCCGACGGCGTTTCCTTCACGAAGCTTTCGGAAAGCAACACCGTTACCGAGCTTGCCGCGCACGACAGCACCGCCGAGCCTTGGAAATCCTATGCGTTGACCGTAAAGACCGATTCGGTTCAAAACGCAAGATACGTCAAATTCGTTATCGGCGGCTGTGCATACAACAGCTTCGTTTGGGTAAGCGAGGTCGAAGCGGCGATGTCGCGTCCGCTTATCACCGATAAGATCGATATTTACGGCTTCAACAGCAGCATTCAGGCGGGCGATGCCTTTATCTTCACGCCCGACCACAGCCCGTTGACCGACAGCAATTCGAACCTGCGCTATACCTATAATATAGTTGCAAAGCTCAATTCCGCGGGCGATTATATCATAACCGAAATATATGCTAACAATACCAACACTACCAATGCAAAGGCTCTTTCCGAGGGCGAAATTCTCGTTGCCGTTCACGGCGACCCCTCTGTCGAAAACAGCCAAGACAATAAGGAAGAGGCGCTTAAGGCGGCAATAGGCCAAAAGCTTGTTTTCGATAATATAGATATCGAAAGCAAAACCCTTGGAATCGGCGCGAATATTTCCTTGGCGACCGCTTATGCTATCGGCGATATCAATGCCGACGGCGCTGTCGGACCCATCGATTATATGCTTTTAAAGCGTTATTGTCTGAACACGCTGAAGCTCACCGAAGAACAGCTCGCTCGTTGCGATATCAACGGCGACAGCGCGGTAGGCCCCGTTGACTATATGCTTTTAAAGCGTATCTGCCTCGGAACGTTCAAATTGTGATCAATTTTAAAAGCGTTGTGCTATTATAATTATTAAAGAAAACAAACGGAGGTGTCTCGCTATGTCTGCAGAATATGTTTGGAAGGACAGAAAACGCACGATCTTCGGCTTGCCGTTAAGCTTCACGGTTTATAAGCTCACAAACGAAAAGCTGCTTATCGAAACCGGTGTTTTTTCCAAAAAGGAAGAAGAAATACGCCTTTATCGCATTATGGACCTGACCCTGAACCGTCCGTTCGGTCAAAGATTGTTCGGTGTCGGCACGATTCATTGCTGTACCGCCGATAAATCGACCCCCGAGTTCGATATTCTTAAGATCAAAAGGCCGTCCGAGATAAAAGAAATGCTCTCGGATATGGTCGAGGCGGAGCGCGACAAAAAACGCGTTTCCGCGCGCGAGTTTATGTCCGATGAGGATGCTTGCGATTGCGAAGACGTTCATTAACGGCGAAATTCGCGTATTTGCAAGCAAAGGAACGAGTTTGTATTCACTTTGAAGAAAGCGAGAAAGCGTTTGTTTCTCGCTTTCTTTTCGCTAAGTTAACAAAGAACACATTTAACTATTGTGCAAAACGGCGAAAAAGAATAGCCGTTTCGCCCAATCGGTTGACAAATCGTTAAAAAGATTATATAATGTTACCATTAGATAAGTATATGCTCGAGGAGTGTCTCTTCGGGCGGATAAAACGGAGGAATACAATGTCAGTTCTTAAGAAAACATTGTCGCTGATCCTTGTTGCATCGATGCTTTTTGCATTGATCGCTTCAATGACGTTTTCGGCTTCGGCTCTCGAGCCGCTTCCTTTGGTTCGTCAGGACCAAGCCCAATGGAAAAACTATTATTACGGCAGCGGCAACCTTTATAACACGGGTTGCGGCATCTTCTCGCTTGTTAATGCTGTCGGTTATCTGACCGGTCTCAGAATGAGCGTTACCTCAACTGCTTCGTGGTTCCACAGCATCGGCGGTTATAACGTAACCGGCGGCGAGGGCACCTATCGAACCGTTGTTTACCCCAAGGTTCAGGCTAAATACGGCTCAACCTATGGCTTCACTGTCGATTGCGGCAGCGGTAACACAGGCTATTGGGAGACCTCTTCGAGCTCGAGACTTAAGAGCCACCTCGCAAACGGCGGCGTTGCGGTTTGCCACGTTCCCGGCCACTTTATCGCGCTCGTTGATTATGATTACAACACCAATAAGTATCACGTATACGACAGCTTTCCCACAACCGCACGTCCCACCGGCACGGGCGATTGCTGGAAAACTCCTTCCCAGATGGCAACCGGCAAGCTTGATATCGACTGGTTCTGCCTTCTTTCCGCAACCGGAACTCCTGCCGACGAGCAGGTCGCTTGGGAGCCCGGCAACTATGAAATGCTTGGCGTGAAGTATCTTCGCGATTCCGCTTCCGCTTCTGCGGGTACTATAGTTAACGTTCCCAAGGGCGAGGTTCTTGCAATAACCGCTATCGAGAACGGCTCGTTCGGTAAAACCCAGTACGGCGACTACGTTGGCTATATCAAGTTGGATGAAGACGTTAAGCGCGTCGGCGATCTTAACACCTCACTTAAGGCAACCATAACCAGCCCCGATTTCCGTCTTGCAGATACCGACTATACCGCTTCTTGGAACGACGTTGCGGGTGCTTCCGGCTACAGATACCGCGTTCTTCAGCTCGACGGTCTGCCCGACCCCTCTAATGATCTGGAATCGGATAACGCGACCGTTCTTGCCGAGCAGATCTCTTGGATCGACCAGACTACCTCTGTTACCATCCCTGCGGCAAGCATGACAAACGGCAAATATTTAAAGATCGCGGTTCAAACCTGGTTCGGAAGCGAAAGCACTTGGGCGATCAAATACGTAACTCCCTCGCGCGTTCCTTTCGCCGACGTTCCCGTTGATTCCTGGATGTACGATCCCGTTGTTTATTGCTATGAAAACAACTATTTAAAGGGCGTTGATGCAAGCACATTTGCTCCCTCGAATTCCGTTACAAGAGCAATGGCTGTAACCATAATTCACCGTCTTGCAGGCGAGCCCGCTCCTTCGGGCAGCGTTGCGCTTCCCTTCACCGACGTTCCCGCCGATGCATGGTATACTCAGGCACTTGCATGGTGCTATGAGAACAAGATCGTTGCGGGCATTGATGCAACCACCTTTGGCCCCGACGCAACCGTAACACGCGAGCAGGCAACCGCGTTCCTTTATCGCTATGCCAACTTCGAATCGCTCTCAACCGAGCTTAACGATCCCTTCTGTCTGCTCTATTTCGATGATTCCGATGAGATCAGAGAAGTGTTCTATGATAACATGATGTGGGCAGTAGAAAAGGGCATAATCATAGGCGATAACGCAATGCTTCGTCCCGGCGATGCGACCAACCGTGCCGAGCTTGCGGTTATGATCTATAACTACGCAAACTTCAGAAACGCGACCGCTCCCGACGATCCCGGCGTTACGGAATAACACAAAGCATAAACGGAATGGGAGCTTTTAAAAGCTCCCATTTTTAACGAAAGGATGATTTAATTGGCATTCAAACGCGCCGAGTGGCACAGCGGTTTAACTTACCGTCAAACCTGCAAAAACTGCCACACTATCGTAACCTATAAGGATGATGTTCTCGATTTCCGTCCTTGGTTTGCCGACGGATTCGTATATTGTCCCAAATGCAAAACGCCCCTGCGCCATAACGAAAACCTGGCTATCGACAAGCCCGAAACGCCCGAAACGATGCATATCGAGCCCACGCCCGCTTTTCAAGGTGAAAACGCATTTTGCGTACAGTGCGGCAAAAAATTCAACGATGGCGATAATTTCTGCGCAGGCTGCGGCAAAAAGCGCGAGCAGTAAGCGAACAGAAACGCAAGCAAAAAAAGGGCGTTGTTCTTAGCGGAGAATTTATACTTTGAGCAAAGTGCAAAGTGCAAGCATCGCATTTGACTAGTCAAACTCAAATATGGGCTAAGCCCAAACCCTTATAAAGACAGAAAGAGATAACAAATCGGTTCGTAGCCGAAATGTTATCTCTTTT
>JAFSGD010000039.1 GCA_017434845.1 Clostridia bacterium | reverse complement strand
CACGCCCCTCAAACGTGCGCGTCTGCCAGTTCCGCCACAGCTGCATATTCCGTTTTTGCGTTTCGCTATCGGAGGGGGCCTTCTCGAAACGCGCAAGAGTTATTATACACGAATATTTTTATTTGTCAAGACTTTTTTTGAAATAATTAAAAGTTTTTAGGGATTGAAATGGGGCTTTTTTCAAAAAGCCCCATTTTCTTCAACATTTATCCGTTTATAACGGCATCAAGGTTCCACTCGGCAAGAATATAAATAACGTAATCGGGCTTTTCACTGTTGATAAGCGAATTATCCCACGTGTAGTTCCACATTCCGAGGTAATGAGTTTGGTTCATTCTTTCGGCAATGAGATCATAGATCTGAGTGGAATAGGAATCGCGCATTACGATGCAGGAAGGAAGATCGGTGTTATTGGTTCTTACAACGTTTTCCCACGTCATGCTGTCGCTGTAGCAAAGCATTGTCTCGGAGCGATAGCGCTGAATATTCTTGATCGCATTGGAGGTTTCGAGGAATTCGCGGTAATATGCATATTCCTTAATGTTCTTTTGGTTCTTTACAGCCTCGTTTGCATTGGGTGCGAGATAATAGCTCATATCGCCGCTTTCGTAATAATCGGGGTTCCAATCGAACTTATCTGCGCCGTGCGGTGCGGCTTCGGGGAATTTCTTTGAAATGTGGTTGAAAAGCTCGGTATAGGCAACGAACGCGCCGTAATCGGACCAATGGCTGTCGAGCTTATAGTAAAGCGGCATTTCGTCATCCTTATGCTCGGCGAAAAGTGCCTTGAGGTCGATAACGGTTGCGCCGCCCGCTTCAAGTGCATCAACGGTTTTATCAAGCTTGGTAACAGCGGCGGGTGCGCCGTAGCTTTCGGGAACGAGCTCGGTATAAACGCTCATTGAAGAGGGAACGAGAAGATAAATGATTTCGGCATCGGGGTTGACCGAGCGAAGCTGATTTAAGCGGTTTTGAACACGCGTTGTTACGTTGTTGAACGCAAGATTGGAGGGAATGTTTTTGCCGCTGTAATCGGGAAGCATTTTTTGGAAGAAGAACTGAAAATCACCGCCGGTTATAACGGGCCACATATCGGAGCCGGGCTTTTTGGGGCGAACGGTGTGGGTTCTTGCCTTATCGAATTCCTCGCCGTTAACGGTTTGGCTGAGGGTTACCTCGGCAGTGCTTTTATCGCAACGCAAGCGAAGCGAGAACCAGCCGTGATGCGAAAGCGAGCTTACCGTTTCGCCGTTGCACTCGCCCGTTACGACCGCGCCCTCCTTGCAGGTTCCTATAAGTGCAAAATAGGGCTTTTCGGTATAGCTGCAATAAACGACCTCGATCGCGCCCTCGGGCAATTCCTCGTCGGGCTCGGAGCTGTCGGTGCTCTCGGAGCTGTCGGTGTTTTCGGAGCTGTCGGTGCTCTCGGAGCTATCATCGTTTTTCGATTCGGTATTTCCGTTATCGCTTTCGGACGAAGCAACGCTTTCGGGCGAAGAAGAGGTGCCCTCGTCGGTTTCGCACGCCGCGAGAACGAGCGTTGATGCAAGCATCAGGGTTAAAAGAATCAAACAAAGCTTTTTCATATTTTTTCCTCCGTTATTTAACGTTTCCGAGCGAACCCGTCGTTATAAGGTTCTCGGTATTATAAACTATCAGCACAGCGGCGGGATCGTATTCCGCAACCGCAAGTGAAAGCATTGTGTTGCCTTGAAGATTGAGCGCAATAATATCGAATTCACGCGCAAGGAACGGAATAAGGCTGTTTGCAAACGAATCCTTTGCTATAAGAAGCGTTTTGCGTTCGTCGCCGTTCTTCGTTATTTCGGTTTTGTTGTGTGTGCCGTCGATAAATACCGAATATTTATCGCTGCTTTCGAGATATTCCCTTGAATAAAAGCCCGAAAGCTCTTCGCCGTCGGCGATGATCTTATATTCACCGTCGTCGGGAAGATGCCAAAGCTCTAAAACGTCCTTTTTATAGAACGGAAAATTGGCTCTTGCGGCGGTTGTTCCCGAAAAATCCTCGATCTGCTCGATCTCGAACTCTTCCTTGGGAATGATTTTATCTTCAACGCCAAGCTCTTTCATTATTTCGCAATAAACGTAATATGCGCCGAGCGTTGTCCAATGGTGGTCGGTTCGGTATGAAACGTATTCGCCGCTTTCGTATTTTTCGCGAAGAAGCGAAAGCGTATCGATATAACCCGCCTTTTCGGAAAGGGTCTCGTTCATAAGCTCAAACGCGATATCGCCGTCGGGGCGGTCGTAATCAAACACCGAATCGGCAACGTCGACCGTTCTGGGCGGAATAACCGTTACAAGCGGTATCTCAAGGCTTTGCCCGAGCTTTTCAACCGATCCGAGCTGAGCCTTTATCGTTTCGGGATAAAGCCTATCGGTGTTTTCCGAGATGTGTATACGCGAGCGATAGGCGTTAAAATCTCGAACAGCAAGCTGATCGTAGCTATACAGCACGCCGTTGTTTTCTTTTTTGAAAAATCCGAGCTCGGTTGCCGATTTCAGCTTAACGAATTGATCGCGGAACGGAAACTGATCGGCAAAATAAACGTTGGTCTCTTTGCCGAACTCGCCCGAAAAGAAAGATTCCTTATCAAGCTTTGGCGCTTCGGCAAGCGCGCGGTTTTCCTGCTCGGAAAAATCGCGGTCGGGCAGAGCAACAAACAGAACGGCAAGCACGCCGACGATAACGCAAAACAAAATAACCGTTAAAAGTTCAGATCTTTTTTCCATGCCTGCCTCCTTTTAAAATATGTAATAAAGGAACGGCGAGAAGGTGTTATCTACCATATAGGCGATGCACACCAAAAGCAACAGCGCCGTTACAAACGGTGAAACGGCTTTAACCGCCTTTGTTTTAGCCGAAAGCTTTTGAACCAACAGCTTGGGAGCGGGGGTGCAGCCTATTGCGCAAACGGCAATAAAGGGCAAAAGCTTTAACAGCTCGTAGCCCACGCTTGCGTTGGCAAACTCTGCGCCGACACCCACAAGATGCTTTGCCGATTCGAAAATTACCGAAAGGTCGGTGTGGAAGAATATCATCCAACCGAAGCCGACGATAATGAGCGAATAAAAATGCGCAAGAGGCGGAACCTTTTGAAGCAGCTTTCCGAGAAACGCCTTTTCGATAACGAGGAACACCCAGAAATAAACGCCCCAAATGATATAATTCCAATCGGCACCGTGCCAAAATCCCGTTAAGAACCAAACGGTTGCAAGGTTTAAAAACCCGCGAAGCTTTCCGACGCGGTTACCGCCGAGCGGAATATAGATATATTCGCGGAACCAGGTTGAAAGCGTTATATGCCAACGGCGCCAAAAATCGGTTATACTCTTTGCTATATACGGGTAATTGAAGTTTTCAACAAACTCAAAGCCGAGCATTCTGCCCAAGCCTATCGCCATATCGGAATATCCCGAAAAGTCGAAATAGATATGAAAGGTGTAAAACAGCATTACCAGCCAAGTGCCGACAACGGTCGGGCTGAATTCGGAAGCCGTTTCAAGATACTCTGCCGCTGCGGCGGCGGTATCGCCCAGAATAAGCTTTTTTGCAAGGCCGGTTACAAAGCGGTTAACGCCCAAGGCAAACTTTGAAACGGTTTCCTTGCGTTCCTCAAGCTGATCGCAAACGTCCTTATAGCGAACTATCGGGCCTGCAATAAGCTGCGGAAACAAGGTTACGTAGGTTCCGAAGGGAACGAACCTTTTGGCAAGCGGAACCTCGCCGCGATAAAGATCGATGGAATACGACATTATCTGGAATGTATAAAACGAGATACCGACCGGCAGTGTAAGATCTTCAATGACCGAAAATCCGATGTTTTCGGCAAAGAAGTTATAATATTTAAAAAACAAAAGAAACGAAAGATTAACCGTCACCGAAGCGGCGAGCATAAGCTTTGCCGCTTTTTTGTTTTTTTCTCGAAAACGCTCGATCCCGAATCCGAACGCGTATGCCGACACGATCGAAACGAGCATTAACAGAATGTAGGTCGGCTCGCCCCAGCCATAGAACGCAAGCGAAACGACAAACAGCACAAGGTTGCGCCATTTAAGCGGCGTTATATAATACACCGCAAGCGTTACCGCAAGGTAGGCGAAGATGAAGATAAGCGATGAAAATACCATTTTTTCCTCTTATTAAATATAAAAATACGGCTGCCCAATAACTATATCACATCTGATTTTAAAATTAAAGTGTTTTTTTGAATTTATACCAAAAATTATAACCAATTTGCACAAAGCCGTATTGACACGGCATTGTAAATCGGGTAAAATGTTAAAGAAATAACAGATGTTTCAAGGAGGTTATTTGAAAATGAAACGCTTTGTTTCCTTGCTTCTTGCGCTTTTGATGCTGGCTTTGCCGCTTGCAGCCTGCGACAAAAACAGCGACGGCACAAGCAGCGGCGGCGATGAGCCCGCAAAAACGATTGACGTTCAAGCCGAAGCAGATGCGGTAATCTCGAAATATTCGTTAACCGGCGGAAAGCGATACACCTCGGAATCGACCGTGCTCGGCGAATATCTTGACGAAGATCTAATTCGCTCTTACTACGGCGATGCCGCCGAAATGCCCGATTTCGCCTCGGTTGAGGCTTATGCCGTTTATATCGACGAAAGCAAGCCCACGCTTCCCTGCGAATTCGGCATTTTCAAGATGAAAGACGGTGCCGACACCGACACCTTCGTAGCTTTTCTTAAGGCAAGAATCGACCTTAAGCTCGAAAACGCCAAATCCTATCCCACGATGGATACCTCGATGCTCAAAACCGCAAAATTCACCGTTAAGGGCGGTTACGTTTGGTATTGTGCCGTTAAAGACGGCAACGAAGACATTGATTCAACGCTCGAGGGTAAGCTTTAAGTCATGGTTAAACACATTGTTATGTTCAGCTTTTTGCCTGAGGCAGAAGGCAGAACCAAGAAAGAAAACGCCGCGATCGCGGCAGAAATGCTAAGCGAGCTTCAGGGTAAGATTCCCTCTCTGATTAAAAGCGAGGTGCACCTGAACAGCGACAGCGCCGATCAAAGCAACTTTGATCTCGTTTTGGTTTCCGAGCATGAGGATTGGAGCGGTCTTCGGGAATATGCCGTTCATCCGCTTCACGTTAAGGTAGGCGAATTTATAAAAAAGGTTCGCGAGAGCAGGAGCTGTGTTGATTATGAATTCTGACGCTATCTGCGAAACCTGCGAATTCGCCCGCATAGACGACGAAACGGGCGATCTTATCTGCGATGCGCTTCTTGATGAAGACGATATGGTCGATTTCATCACAAGAGGCGACGGAAGATGCAAATATTACCGTTTTTATGATGAATACAAAACGGTTCAAAAACAAAATTAAAAAAACGAAAAGGAGCACAAGCATGAAAAGGATCATCAGTCTGTTTATAGCAACGCTTATGATCGCATCGATGTTCACCGCGATGCTTTCGGGCGTTTCGGCAGACACCGAGATCGTTATCGGAAACGCTTCGCCCGCAATAACCGCAACGGTTGGCGAAAAGATCGTTCTTTCGAACTACTCGGTTGTTTTTGACGGCGACACCGCCGCAACCTCGAACGTTGTTTGGAAAGCAGGCAACGAACAGGTAGATGCGGTTACCCCCACCCAAAAGGGCGTTACCGCGCTTACCGCAACCAGCGGAAGCAAAACCAAAACCGTTTATATCGTTACAAAAGCCGCTTCGGATACCGAATACGTTCTCTATGAAGCGGATTTCTCGAAATACAGCTCTATCGACGAGCTCAAGAGCGAGGGCTGGAATTTCCTAGGTTCAAGCGCGCTTCACAAGCTTTCGGGCGGAACCCTTATTCTCGGTTCTACCGGCGATGGCTATGCCCGCTCGATTCTTCCCGCTTGGCTCGGCGATTTCGGTGATTATTCGATAACCACCGAGGCAAAGATGCTTTCCACAACCGATACCGGCCGTTGGTTCGGTCTTGTTTACAGAATCCAGAATAAGAACGGCGCATATTATCCCTATTACCATATGTGCGTTCGCGAAAACACCACCGCAAGCGGTATTGAGTTTGCCGAAAGAACAACAAGCAACAGCTGGAACGTTGTTCAGAAGGCGTCGGGCGAGATCGCTTCGCTTAAATCGGCATACAACGTTTTCAACGTTCAGGCAAAGGGCAAAAAGATCAGCTATAACATAAACGGTGATCAGGTTCTTTTCGTTGCCGACGGCGCTATCGCAACCTCGGTTTCGAACAAGAGCGCCGCAACCTACGAAAAGGGTATGCTCGGCCTTACCATGAACTACGGCACCATTGCATTCAAGAACATTAAGGTTACCGTTCAGGAAAACGAGCCCGAAAAGGAAAAGATCAAGTTAGAGCTTATCAACAACGAAAGATACGAGCTCAACACCATTAACCCCATTGCTAACATCCAAGCGATCGACGATATAGCGGACCTTGATTCTGAAGACGCTCCCGGCAGTATTCTTTTTGTCCGCAGCGGCGGCACCGTTATGAACGCAAAGAGTGATTCCGCAAGCGACTTCAAGGCTCTTCTTACCAAATGTCTCGAAAAGCAGATACTTCCTACCTTTTATATAATCGATGACGACCTTGCCGACAACTTCATCTCCGCGATGAAGCAGACCGGTTTCAAGGACGCAAACGTCATTTCCGACAGCCGCGATATTCTCAAAAAGATCCGCGGTCAGCTTCCTCTTGTAAGAACAGGCCTTTATCTCAACCCCAACGATTATGAATCGGAAAACGCAATTCGCCTTGCGGTACGCTCCGCGCCCGCGACATTCTGCGTTATCGACAGCGAGTTTGCAACCCGCGAATTTGTTTATGAAATGCAGGAATACGCTGTCGCAGTATGGGTATTAATCAACGCAGATGATACAAAAAACGACGAATTCGCTTACGAAACTCTCAAAGCGGTTACCTCGGGCGCAAACGGAATTCTCTCGTTGAACTCGAAGAAGGCAGCCGAAATCATCGACAACGCCCTTTCCGACGACGCAATGACCCGCACCCCCGTTATGATCGGCCACCGCGGAAATCCCTCGCAGGCTCCCGAAAACTCGCTTTCGGGCTTTATCGAGGCTTATAATAACGGCGCCGACGTTTTCGAGGTCGACGTTGAGATCACCAAGGATAAGCACATTATTATAATGCACGATAACACCATTAACCGCACGACCAACTACACGGGCTCGAAGACGGTTAACCAAATGACTCTCGAGGAGATCAAATCCTATAATCTTCTCGCGCTTGACGGAAGCGTTTCCGACGAAAAGATACCCACTCTTAAAGAGGTTCTCGACGAATTCAAGGATAAGGATTGCAAGATCTTCGTTGAATTCAAGGGCTCGAACGCATCGAACGTTCCCAACACCTCCAATCTTATAAAAGAATATGAGATGGAATACCTTGTGGACGTCATCTCCTTCTCGGTTCCCTTTATCAACCAGACTCAAACCGAAATTCCCGGTATGTCAACCGGTTATCTCCACGCTCCCTCTGTAAGCGATTGCAAGGATATGGAAACCGCTCTTCTTTCGCTTTACGAATCGCTCGTTACCGCACAGAACTGCAACAGTACCATCAACCCCGCTTGCGGCGTTGTTTGGTCGGACGGCAACTATTACACCACCGCCGTTACCGATCGCGGCATCACCGTTTGGCCCTGGACCTACACCTACGGTTCGAACAGCATCGGCTTCCTTTCGGGCTGCGACGGTGTTACCACCGACGATATGCAATGGGTTACCGACATGGCAAAATATGCCGAAGCACCCGAAAACACCGTTATTGCAAAGGGTCAGCAGTTGGCACTCGGCGCGAAGGTAATAACCTACGGCAACAGCGAATTCATTGCCGATTCTCACAGCACTCTCGTTAACGTTATCAGCGGAAACGACGTTGTTTCGGTTGTTGACGGCAAGCTCGTGGGCATCGCCGAGGGCGAAGCGGAGATCATTCTCGGCTACCGCACCTCCACCACAACCGGCGGCACCTATACCGTTTACACTCAGCCCTTCACCGTTAAGGTTGAATCGGACAAGGATGCGCTCAACGGTCTTATAAATTACGCAAATAAGGCTCCCGAAAAGAACTACACCTCTTCGATCTACGCAAGCCTTAAGGCTTCGCTCGAAAAGGCAAACGCACTCGCGGCAAACGACGCGGCAACCGCCGAAGAGATCGAAGCCGCTTGCGCAGAGCTCGCTGCTTTGCTTAACAGCTCTATCAACCCCAACGCTCTCTCGTTCGGCGCTCCCTATACCACCACCGCACCCAACCGCGGCGACGGAAACGCATATAACGACGACGGCAAGCGCCTTACCGACGGCTCGAAGAGCTCGCCCGCAGGCGGCGGAAGAAACTATTCCGGCTGGAGCAGCAGTGCAATAGTTGAGGTCGTTCTCGACATGGGCGAGGGTGCAAAGACCAACGCATATACCGTTTATTGCACCTCGGGCTTCTGGGGAATCTCGGCTGTTAAATCCATTAAGGTCGAAATTTCCGACGATGGCGTTAACTATACCGAGATCGGCAGCTGCGACACCAAGCTTGAGGTTGGCGTTGTCGGCGAAAAGATCGACGGCCACACTTCGAGAATGTATACCCTCAGCGTTGTTACCGAAAAGGAAAACGAGGGCAGATACGTTAAGTTCACCATAACCCCCACCGGTGCTCACACCTGGATTGACGAGGTTGAAGCGACCCTTCTTGATTTCCACAAGCACGTTGAAGGTGTTTGGACAACGGTTAAGGAAGCGACCGAAACCGAAGAGGGACTTAAGGAGCTTCATTGCAACATCTGCGGTCAGCTTATCGAGACCGAGACCATTCCCGTTATTGTTCCCGCATTCGTAAAGGGCGATGTTAACGGCAACGGCGTCGTTGATGCAAACGACTATGCGCTCGCAAAGAGACATTGCCTTAAGACCTACACCCTTTCCGAAGAAATGGTAATGCGTGCCGACCTCAACGGCAACGGCAAGCTTGAAGCAAGCGAATATGCAATGATCAAGAGACACGTTCTCGGAACCTTCGTTATTAAATAAGGGAATTTTTCCGAAGAAAAACAAATATTATTAAAAAAGCGCAGCGGTTGATTTCGACCGCTGCGTTTTTTGTTGACTTACGGGCAGATTTTGGTTATAATCAAAGCATAGACAAAGCGTTAAAAAGGAGAAAGCCATGAAAAGAGCTATCGGTTATATTTTATCCTTAATAATGCTTTTAACCGTATTTTCGGCATTTGCGTCGATCGGCGCTTCGGCAGAAACGGTTATAAGCAACACCTCGCCCGCAATTCCCGCAAACGTCGGCGAAAAGATATCGCTTTCGGCATATTCGCTTATATTTGACGGCGATTCCGAGCCCACCTCAGAACTGATTTGGAAAGACAACAGCGGCAACGAGATCAGCGAATTCACGCCCGACAAAAAGGGCGTTACCGCGCTAACCGCTGAATCGGGCGAAAAATCGAAAACGGTTTACGTTGTTGCAAAGGAAGCAAACGAGACCGAGTACGTGCTTTACGAAGCCGATTTTTCTGCTTTTTCCTCGCTCGACGAGCTTAAAAACGAGGGCTGGAGCATTGCAACCTCAAACGCAAGGCTTGAAGACGGCAACCTTGTTCTCGGCTCGCTCGGCGACGGATATGCAAGAGTTTTCCTGCCCGCATGGCTTGGCGATTTCGGCGATTATTCCATAACCGCCAACGCAAAAATGCTTGAAGCCAACGATAACGCGCGCTGGTTTGCCATTGCCTATCGAATCCAGAACGAAAACAACAAATATTTCCCCTATTACCATATGTGCATTCGCGAAAAAACAACTGCCGCAAACGGCATCGAATTCGCGGAACGCACCACCGCAGACGCCTGGAACGTTGCCGTAACCGCCTCGGGCGCGGTTGCATCCTGCAAGGCGAGCTATTACAGCTTTAACGTTAAGGCTATCGGCTCGGTCGTTCAGTATAACATCGGAAGCAACGAGGTCGTTTACGCAACCGATTCGGTTATCGGAACCAAAACCGAAAAGGCTTATTACAAGGGCATGATAGGTCTTACCATGAACTATGGCTCAACCGCGGTTAAAAGCATTAAGGTTGCTTTGCAGACCGAAAAGCCCGCAAGACCCGTTAAAAAGCTTAATCTTATAAACAACGCCCACGATAAAAACAACCTCATCAACGCTATTGCAAACGTTCAAAGCGCTTCGGGCAACGATTTTGAAAGCGTTCTTGCCGCCGAAAAGAAGCCGGGTATTCTGCTTGTTAAGGCAAGCGAGCTCGATGATATTAAAGCGTTCTTCAAAAAGTGCGTTGAAAGCAATGTTATTCCCACGCTTGAGGTTGCCGATTCGGCAGAAGCCGAAAAAGCGGTTCTTGCGGTTGGCGCCGCCGCCTGCAAGGATGCAACCATAATTTCTTCAAGCGCCGAAGCGCTTGCACTTATCCGCTCGAAAAACACGCAAATAAGAACCGGTCTTATCGTCGATCTGAAAAAGAGCGAGCTCAGCTCGAAGGAAGCAAACGAAATAAGAAAAGCGGTTCGCTCTGCACCCGCAACGTTTTGCGTTATTGAAAGCGAAAACGCAACAAAGCAGGCAGTTGCCGAGCTTCAGGAGCTTGCGGTTGCGGTTTGGGTTAAGGTTGACGCCGATGTCGAAGGCGAAGGCTTCAACGTCGAAGCACTAAAGGCAATAACCTCGGGCGCAAACGGCATTATTTCTTGCGATTCGAGCGCGATAACCGCGATTATCAACGAATATTTCGACAAAAACGCAATGACCCGCACCCCCGTTATGATCGGCCACCGCGGCAACCCCTCGCAAGCACCCGAAAACTCGCTTTCGGGCTTTATAACCGCATATAACAACGGCGCCGATATTTTTGAGTTTGACGTTGAAATAACAAGCGACGGCGAGGTTATTATAATGCACGATAACACGCTGAACCGCACAACAAACTATAACGGAACCAAATCGGTCGGCCAGATGACGCTTGCCGAGGTTAAGGAATGCTTCCTGCTTGCAAAGGACGGCTCGGTCTCTGACGAAAAGGTGCCCACGCTTCGCGAGGTTCTCGAGGAATTCAAGGGCAAGGATTGCCGAATCTTCGTTGAATTCAAGGGCTCGAACGCAAAGAACGTTGCAGGCACCGCCGCAATGATAAAAGAGCTTGACATGGACGATCAGGTAGACGTTATCTCGTTCAACGCAAACTTTTTAAAGCAGACCCGCGAAGAGCTTCTCGGAATGTCGACCGGCTATCTCCTCTCGCCCAAGGGTGCTTCGGGAACTCCCGAGGACGCGCTTGAAGCGCTTTACGCTCCGCTTAATGCCGCACAGAACGCATTCAGCACGGTCAACCCCTCGAACGGCGTTGCTTCAACCTATTTCATGCAGGCGGCAACCGACCGCGGAATGACCGTTTGGCCCTGGACCTACGCGATCTCGAACAACAACGGCGCGTTTATGACCTGCCCCGACGGCATAACCACCGACGATATGCAATGGGTTAAAAACATGTATAAATCCATTTCGGCAAGCAATGCCGAGCTTAAGGTTGGCGCTTCGGGCGAAATAAGCGTTTCGGGCGTTACCTACGGCGGCGAAACAACCGAATTCGGCGCAAGCGATCTTATCGTTAAGGTGATTTCGGGCGGCGATTGCATTGAAATCACCGACGGCGTTATCAACGGCAAGACAGAGGGCAACGCAACCGTTATGTTCGGATATAAAACGAAAACCTTTAACGCAAGCGAATATATCCTTTATTCTCAGCCCGTAACCTTAACCGTTACAACCCCCGACGAGCCTGTTACCGAGGAAAATGATTACACCGCAATTATCATCGCCGTCGGCGCCGCAGTTGTTGCGATAGCCGCAATCGTTATCGGCGTTGCGGTCGCTAAAAAGAAGAAAAAATAGGAAGTGCTTCAATTGAAAAATAAGTTGTTTAAACCCCTTGCCCTGCTTATCGTTCTTTCGGTATGCCTGCTTGCCGCGGTCGGCTGTGCCGACGGTAAGCGCGCTACCTCGGAAGAGCTTGAAGCGGCAGGCGATATCGTTACGTTAATAAAAACCGCATATGTCAACAGCGGCAGATGCGAGGAGGGCACCACCGCCGATAAGGTAAGCATTATTTGCAACGGCGGCAAGCCGATCGGCCCATTCGGCGACGATAACAACGTTTACGTTGTTTTGCTTGACGTTGAAGGCCGCATGTATACCGATGCCTTGCAGGAAATTACGCTTGGCAAAACGAGCTTCACCCTGCCCAACGGCAACGAGCCGCTGGCTTGGGACGGCGATAGCTTTATCTCGCTTAACTCGGCATACACCCGCGAGCTCATCACCGACGACGACGCAAAAATAATTGCCGATTTACTCGGAATAAACAAAGAATCCGCAGAATAACTGAAAAATACCGAGCTTTCCCATTTGGGAAGGCTCGGTGTTTTTTTGTTGTGTTTTTATTTGTCCCAAGGGGTCTTTTTGAAAAAATACCCCTTGAACCCTAAAAAACTTTTATATTTTAATATTCATATATTTCTCAATTTCCGCAGCCTGTTCTTTCGGGAAGCAGGTCATTATATCTCACCCCGAAAACCTCGCATAAATAAACAAGCTCGATATCGGTAACAAATCGCTTGCCTGCCTCGATGCGTTGAATCGCGTTTTTGTCAACGTCAAGCCCCAAGACCTGCAATCTGTCGGCAAGCTCGCGTTGAGATACGCCAAGTTGATTGCGAAGCTCGGCTACTCGCACACCGCAAACGTTGTTTCTTCCTTCTTTTGTCTTGTTAATAAACATTCCGCTCACCCTTTTGACATTCAGTGCTTGACAGTTTTCTTTATTGCATGATATACTGATGTCAACAATGACATTCACTAAATGTCAATTAAAGGGAGAAAAGCCATGAAAAAACTATTATCATTTCTGCTGATAACGGCGATGATGCTTGCGCTTATTCCGTTTTCGGCTGTTTCGGTTTTTGCAGAAAGCAGTAAAACATACGACAACACCTTTTATATCGACGAGGATGGCATCGGATATGTTGAAGTTTCTTATGGTTATACATGGGAAATAGACTATATTAACGGCAGCATTTGGGGAGAGGATGCAACTATATGCACTACTCAGGTTGCGTATGATAATTGCAATCCCAACTGGGCTATAACGCTTTATCTCGAAAAACAAGCGGACGGAACGTATGTCGCACTTCGAGACGCTATAATCTGTCCGGGCGATCCAAGTAACGCGGGTATTGATCTCGACAGCGGCGACAGAATAGCCGTGGTTATCCACTCCGCGACTGTTAAACCCGAATATGAATCTCTCTACCCTAATTGGTTTTCGGCAGTTATTGCAAAATCAGTAAAAAAGGGAGATATATTTGTTGTTTCCGGTCTCGAATCGGGAGAAGACATTACCGTTTATTCGGTCGGACCCGAAGAAAATGCCCCCTTTGAGTCCGAAATAACACTTCGCCTTAGCGATGACGGAACTCATTACATTGTTCTGGACTGCAACGAATCATATGCAAAAATAACTATTCCCTCAACCTATAACGGATTACCCATAACCGAGATCGGATGCTCGGCTTTTTACAACTGCACAAATTTGCAAATTATCGAAATTCCCGAAAGTATAACAAAGATAGGATCTTCTGCGTTTCTCAGATGTCATAGTCTAATAAGATTCGAAATTCCCGAAAGCGTTCGATATATAGGCATGATGGCATTTGCGGAGTGTAAGAATCTTAAGACTGTTTTTATTCCGAATAGTGTAATAAGCATCGAACAAAACGCATTTTGGTCCGGCATCGAGAACATATACTGTGAAGCGCCCTCTAGACCTATGTGGTGGGACAGCGCTTGGAACAGTTTTTGTTCTAATGTATACTGGAACTACAAAAAGCCTTGCTCTATGAACAAGCTTAATCCTGTTGATTACCTTGCCTTCTCGGTGATTGCATATGAGGATTTTGTTGAAGGGAAAACAGTTCAGCAATCTTTAACCGACATCGGCTGTTGGAACGATATTTGGAGCGAAGACCAAAATATCAAATATAGCGAGCTTTGTGCGAATATCGCTGGTTGGACGGTTGCCAGTGTTCATCGAAACACGGACACCGGTTTTTATGCTGTAGCTTTTAAAAATGATAACAATGAGATAGTTATAGCCTTTAGAGGTTCTGTTCCTCCAGATAAATGGAAAGAAGAACCCGAAGATTCCATTAACGATTGGCTGATAAATGATATCCCGATGATTTTAGGAAATATTATCGGAAACCAATTTGATGACGCTATAAGAACATATAACGATACAATCAATAATTTTGTTCCGTCTGCGGTTGTAACGACCGGACATTCTCTCGGCGGCGCATGGGGTGAAATCATTTCCGCTTATTCCGGTTGCCAAGGTGTTACGTTTAATTCTGTTCCTGTACTTGACGCAGTATATAGAGATGCAGTGATGGCGATGGCACCGAGTTTTGCAGGAAGCGACAAATGGAATTTCATAGACCATGCTAACGAAACGGATATTCTTGCAGGAATGTTCGAAAAATATTGGTCAACGCAGATAAAGCCTTATCAGGCTCATTCGAGCACGGTTAAAATTCAACATGATAATATTCTAGGAAGTCTTGCTGGAACAGCTGTCGGTTTCTACTTAGGTGGTTACGGTTTGATTGTTGGTGAATTGGTAGGCTCCGGAGCGGCGGGCGATATTGCCGCCTGCCATGGACTTGAATCAATAGTCATCAAAGATGAAAGCGGCAATGTTCGTTTGACCGATGTTGAGTACTCTTTTTCTCCAACAACAACTATTTCAAACTATATGACTCTTGCTCGTGAATCCATTGACCTGGGTGTAAGCGGAAACGAGCGTATAGATAAAGGTCTCAGCATTTTCACCTCGAGATACTCCTATGGTGGGAACGGTTTTGACAGTATTACCACGAGTATCCATAACGATGTTATCGTAGGTGGCAAAGGTAATGATGATCTTGACGGCCGTTTCGGAAATGACACCTACTATTATTTCAAGGGCGACGGTTTTGACACTATCGTTGATGCCGGAGGAAATGATAAATTGTTGTTGTGTGGATTTGAAGACAAAGACATAATCAGCGTACTCGACGATGAAGCCGAAGGGTATATTTACGTAGTGTGCAATGATAAAAATATCTTAAGGATAAGAAACACCAACAGAAATACTCTTTTGAATTCTTTCGAAATACATGTGCATAAAAATCAACACCTGCCTACAAAACACGATATTACAAAATATTTCAAAAAGAGCAATTTTGGGCACCACATTCTTGTCGCCTGCCCGGTCGAACTGCAAATAATCGACAGTGAGGGAAATGTTGTTTTCACCGTTGAAGACGGAAAAGCCGGAAGCTATTATACCGAATACGGCAATTTTTACGTTTATGAAGAAGAAAACGGCGAATACGGTAAGGTTCTCGATCTTTTAGAAGGCTATTCGGTAAAAGTTGTAGGCGTTGCAGAAGGAACCATGGATATTTCTTATTCCACTTTTGAAAACGGCGAACTGAGCGAGGCACAAATCATAAGCGACATTCCGGTTTCTGAAGAGTTTGAGGCATTTATCGCCGAAAACGAAAGCGGCGAAGTCGAATTGATAACTCCCGAACCCGAGCCCGAATTTGTTAAGGGCGACGTTAACGGCAACGGCAAGGTTGATGCAAACGACTATGCTCTCGCGAAGAGACATTGCCTCAAGACCTACACTCTTTCCGACGAGATGCTGATGCGCGCCGACATCAACGGCAACGGCAAGCTTGAGGCAAGCGAATACGGTCTTATCAAGAGACACGTTCTCGGAACCTTCGTTATCAAATAAAACACGGCGGTGTTTTATGAAGTGATGTGTTTTTTCGTTGGAAAATGTGATATGTTTTCTTCTAACACAAGTTAAGGAAAGTTTTGATTTGCAAAACTTTCCAATTCCCTTATCTGACAAAAAACCTCTCGTCAAGCTGACGAGAGGTTTTTGTTTGCTTTTTTCTTATTCAGCGGTTTCTTCAGCGGGAGCTTCAACAGCTTCCTCTGCGCCGTTATCCTCGAGAAGTGCCTTGATGGAAAGGCTGAGTCTTCTTCTTTCGAAATCAGCAGCGGTGATCTTAACGGTAACCTTATCGCCTACCTTAAGAACGCTCGCAGGGTTAGCAATGGGCTTTTCTGAGATCTGGCTGATGTGGATGAGGCCATCGAAGCCGGGGAAAATTTCGGCAAATGCGCCGAAGGGCATGAGCGAAACAACGGTTGCATCAACAACGTCGCCGATCTTGTAGTTGTTAGCGAAGATGGTCCAAGGATCGTTCTCGGGGGTCTTGTAACCGAGCGAGATTCTCTTCTTTTCCTTGTCGATCGCCTTGATATAAACGTTGATGGTGTCGCCTTCCTTAAGAACATCAGAGGGCTTCTTGAGTCTGCCCCAAGAAAGCTCGGTGATGTGAAGCATACCGTCAACTGCGCCGAGGCTGATGAACGCGCCGTAGCTCATAAGAGCGCGAACCTTGCCCTCGAACTTGTCGCCTTCCTGTGCGGTTGCGAAGAATTCCTCTTCTGCAGCCTTGCGGGTGATTCTGTTGGATGCCTTGATAGAGCCAACTGCTCTCTTGCGCTGTTCATTGATGTCGATGATCTTGAAGCTAACGTTCTGACCCTTAAGCGATTCGAGCTCTTCGCCCTTGGGAACGCCGGTTTGAGAAGCGGGGATGAAAACCTTGTTGGGGCCGTAAAGCACGATAACGCCTGCATAGCCCTTTTCGTTCTTGATGATTTCCTTAACGTTGCCGGAAAGAAGCTCGCCCGATTCGGCAGCAGCCTTAATTCCTTCCCAATACTTGTGCTGGTCGATCTTCTTCTTGGAAAGAAGAACGGTTCCGTCGGAATCGCTGAACTTACCGCAAATAACTTCAACCTCATCGCCAACCTTGAAAAGATCGTTAAGGTCAACGCCGCTTTCAGCGGTTATTTCGTCATACGGGAGAATACCCGTGTGCTTCGTGCCAAGGTCAACTTTGACCTCAGCAGGATTGACTGCGGAAACGATTCCGGTTACCCTTTCACCTGTATTTAAAGTTTTGAATGACTGTTCGAGCATCTCGGCAAAGCTGAGTTCCTCTCTTGCGATGTCTGCCATCTTGTTGTAAACCTCCTGTATTATTCCGCTCGGTGTCGAGGCACCGGCGGCTATTGCGATTTTTTTTGCGGATCTGATGCTTTCCGCGAAGCTGTCAAGCTCAAGCGCCGATTCGATCATAAACGAATTCGGGCACTCGCCGCTTGCAACGGCAAAAAGCTTTGCCGTGTTCGAGCTGTTTCTTCCGCCGACAACGACCGTAAGGTCGCTTTGGGCAGCAAGCTCTTTCGTTTTTTTCTGACGGTTCTCGGTAACGCTGCAAATGGTTTCGAAAACGGTAACGTTCGGATAAAGCTCTTTTATCCGTTCGCGGCAACGAAGCCATTCTGCACCCGAATAGGTCGTTTGAACGGCAAGAATGCACGCCTTTTCGCTTTTAAAGCCAACGCCGTGGTCGGCATCTATTGCCGCCTTATCGGCATAAACCCTTTTTTCGCCGTTTGCCCAGCTCATAATTCCCTCAACCTCGGGGTGATTTTCATCACCGATAACGATGATCTCGGTCTCTTTGGGCTGTGCGGCAACTATGGAATGTATCTTTGAAACGTAAGGACAGGTCGCATCAATGTATTCAATTCCCTTTTCCTTAAGCTTATCAAGAAGCTGCTTGGTTGTTCCGTGGGTGCGCACAAACAGCAACGCATCGCTCGGAAGCTCGTTTATCTGATCGGGCTCGATAAAGCAAACGCCGCGTTCGCGAAGGGTTTGGGTGAACAAGCGGTTGTGTATAAGCTCGCCAAGGCAATAAATGCGGCGGTTTGAATTATCAATATATTGATTTATCATATCGACAGCGCGCTTAACGCCGAAGCAAAAGCCGCTGTATTCCGAAATTTTAATATCAGCCATGGTTTTTCTCGTTAAACGTATCGCATATCTTTGTGAACGCATAGCCTGCGATATCGCGCGAGGAAGGTCTTTCGCCGAGCGAGGAATATTCCTCGTAGGTTATGGGCTTTCCGATATATACCTTAACCTTGCGGAAAAGCATGGGCTTTTTGTTCTTTTTTCCATAGCAGACGGTAACGGGAAGAAGCGTTGCCTTGGTTCTCATCGCCATAAGCCCCAAGCCCGCCTGAGCGGTTTCGGGTTCGGGCGCATTGCAGGCAATTCTTGTACCCTGCGGATAAATGCCCACGCAATCGCCGCGGGTTACTATCTCACAGGTTTTTTTAAGCGCGGTTATATCCGATTCGCCGCGGCGAATGGGCACAACGTTGCAAAGCCTGAAGAACCAGCGCATAAAAGCATGCTTTTCGAGGTCGCTTTTTGCCATGAAGAACAGCGATCTTTTAACCGCACACGCGGTAAATGCAGGGTCGATAAACGAGCTGTGATTCGAAAAAGCGATATATCCGCCCTCTGCGGGCTCGTTTTCTCTGCCGAATATTTCAACGCGGTAAAAAACGCGAATGAACGCAAGCGCGATAATGCGAACGAATCTGTATGCTTTCATCGTTTATAAACCTTATCGATTATTTCGATCGCCTTTTCGGCGGTTTCTTCGATCGAAAGACCCGAATTATCGAAATGTATTGCGTCCTCGGCGGGAATTGCGGGTGCGATCTCGCGGCCGCTGTCGTTAGCGTCGCGCCATTTCATGTCGGAAAGAACCGCTTCATAGGTTGTTTCGATTCCCTTTTCGCAAAGCTCGGCATAGCGTCTTTTTGCTCTTGCTTCGGGCGAAGCGATGATAAAGAGCTTTACCTGAGCGTCGGGAAGAATGACCGTTCCGATATCGCGGCCGTCCATGATAACGTTGTTTTCACGGGCGATGGAGCGCTGGGTCTCCAGCAAAAACGCACGAACCTCGGGAATCTTCGAAACGTCGGAGGCATATTTCGAGCAAAGAGGGGTTCTTATCTCTTCGCCGATTTTTTTGCCGCCGAGATAAACGACGCCACCGCCGTTTTCGAGCTTCATTTCGATATGTATTTCGGGCAGAACGGCAACGATTGCCGCCGCATCGTCGGATGCAATGCCGCGTTCGGAAACGAAAAGACCTATTGTGCGGTAGAGTGCGCCCGTGTCGATATAAACAAAACCGTAATGCTTGGCGAGATTTTTAGCCAAGGTGCTTTTCCCCGAGCCGGAGGGCCCGTCCAAAGCTATTTTAAAAGTTGCAGATACCATAAATATCACCAATTTACGATTATACATTATTTCGGTCGATTTTTCAATAGCTTTTTTCAAATTAATTATGTTAATTTATTATAACAAAAACCTTTCGGCAAAACGCACACGCTTTTCGCCGAACGAAAACGGCACTGATTTCGAACAGCTCGGCAAAGTTTATTACTCCAAAGAGGATGAGGTTTATTACCGGGCAGAGATCGACGCTTCGGGCAAATCCGGCAGATACGTTAAAATATCCGTAACCGTTAACGGCACCTGGTGCTTCATGAACGAAATCGAAGTTTATAACGCTTGATTTTATACGAAACCGTATACAACACCGCGGAAAAGCCTCGCGGTGTTGTTTTTTCTCTTGACAAGACGCCATGTTGCGTGTATAATATTTCGGTACAAAATTAATTTAAGGAGAAAACACAAATGAAGAAATTATCTTTAATTCTTGCATTCGTTCTCGTTTTCGCTTGCACCGTTCTTGCGGCTTGTAACGATGAGACCGATACCTCCAGCACCGCAGATTCCTCTGCAGTTGTTGAATCCTCTGTTGCAGAATCCGCAGCAGACACTTCCTCTGAAGCAGACGCTTCCTCCGAAGCAGACGCCTCCTCCGAAGCAGCTTCTTCCGAAGCTGAATCTTCCGAAGTTGTTGAAGATTCCTCCGAGGCTGAATCTTCCGAGGCTGAATCCTCTGAAGTTGTTGAAGAATCCTCTAAGGCTCCCGTTGAAGCTACCGGCGAAAACCTCGCCAAAGGCAAGAGCTACACCGTTTCGGGCAAAGGCACCGGCTATATCAATCCGGAAGGACAGTGGCCCTGCTCCTACAATGCTAACCTCACCGACGGCAACGCAACCACCGATCTCACCTATGATGACAACTGGTTTGCTTTCTACTACAATGACAGCAACATGTTCAACACCGATGAGACCATGACCGGCTACGTTATCATCGACCTCGGCAAAAAGGCTGACCTTTCCGCTGTTCGCGTTAACTTCTGCAACGGCGTTGAAGCAGGCATTCAGCCCGCAGCAGCTGCAAAGGTTTACGTTTCCGATGACGGCAAGGCTTTCGAAGAAGCAGGCGCTCTTCCCATCAACACTACCGTTGATAACGGCTCCTACTGGTCCGAGCTCAGCATTTCCGGCAACTCCGGCAGATACGTTAAGGTTGAAGTAACCCTCTCGGGCCACTTCGTATTCCTCAACGAGATCGAAGTTCTCGGCTAATACTTAACAAATATAAAGCCGTTGCGCTTTTCGTGCAACGGCTTTTGCTTTATTTATTTGTCTTGACATAATAGCTTAATGGGTGTATAATAGCCGATAGCAAATTGCAAATTTAATTAAGGAGTTTTTATCATGAAGAAACTTTCTCTCATTCTCGCTCTTATCTTCGTGTTCACCTGCTCGATGCTCGCATCCTGCAATAACAACACCGAAGAATCCTCTGCTGCAGAATCTGTAGTATCCAAGACCGAATCCAAGGCAGACGCTTCCTCCGAAGCAGCTTCTTCCGAAGCTGAATCCTCTGAAGTTGCCGAAAATTCCTCCGAAGCTTCCTCCGAGGCTGAATCCTCTGTTGCTGACGAATCCTCCGATGCTCCCGCTGAAATCACCGGCACCAACATCGCTAAGGATAAGACCTACACCGCTTCTCAGCTTTATCAGCAGGGCGGCGCTGAGGTTGAATGGAACTGGTCCGATACCGCTCCCATCGCATATCCCGATGAAGACGGCAAGTCTCTCACCGACGGCGTTATCGCCGCAGCTGATTCTTCTTATGACGAATCCGTTTGGGCAGGCTTCCATGCAAAGTGCCCCGACTACGTAACCAACGGCTATGGCTCTATCACCATTGACCTCGGCGAAGTTACCGCTATCACCGGCGTTGTTTTTCACAACGGCACTCAGGGTCTCGGCGCGGCTGCAGGTATTTCTGCTCCCACCGGCGTTGAAGTTTTCGTTTCCGAAGACGGCGAAAACTTCACCTCTGTTGGCTCCGCAACTCCCCTTAACGCAGCTGACATCAACTGCGAAGCTACCGAGATCGCTTGCTCTGCAAACGCACGCTACGTTCAGGTTCGCTTCACTGCTCAGGGCTGGGCATTCGTTTCTGAAGTTGAAGTTTTTGCGGCTGAATAATCGCATTTAGCACACAATTTAAGCCAACCGATCAACACATCGGTTGGCTTTTTATATTTCTTGACATTGGCGCTGTGATAGTGTATAATAGATTATACCCTATTATAATATTATAGAAAGGTTTTGAACTCATGAAAAAGTTATCTTTAATTCTTGCATTCGTTCTCGTTTTCGCTTGCACCGTTCTTGCGGCTTGTAACGACGAGACCGACACCTCAAGCACCGCAGATTCCTCTGCAGTTGTTGAATCCTCTGTTGCCGAATCGGCAGCAGACACTTCCTCCGAAGCAGATGCTTCCTCTGAAGCAGATGTTTCCTCCGAAGCGGCTTCTTCCGAAGCTGAATCTTCCGAAGTTGTTGAAGATTCCTCCGAGGCTGAATCTTCCGAGGCTGAATCCTCTGAGGTTGTTGATGAATCCTCCGAGCCCGAAATTTCCAATGCACCCGTTGGCGACGGCGCAAACCTCGTTGCAGGCAAGACCTACACCGTTACCGGTTGCGGCACCGGCTATATCAACGAAAGTGGCCAGTGGCCCTCTAAGTATGACGGCAACCTCACCGACGGCGTTGCTAACGACGAACTTGTTTTCGGTCTTGATAACAAGTGGTTCGGTTTCTATAACAACGACAGTGCGGCTGCAAACCTCGTTAACGCTCCCGGCGGTGTTGGTTCCGTAACCTTCGACCTCGGCAAGAAGACCGATATCTCGGGCGTCAGAGTTCACCTCGGCAACCACCACGGAAACGGCGTTCCTTCTCCTAAGGCAGTAACCGTTTATATCTCCGATAACGGCAGCGATTTCACCGAATACGGCACTCTCGAGATCAAGAACTCTGAAGATGCCGCAAACGCAGTTCTCGCTTATTGGAGCGAGGTTGGCGGTTCGGCTTCGGCAAAGTTCGTTAAGATCGAATTCCAGCTTAACGGCGTTTTCGCATTCCTCGACGAAGTTGAGGTTATCGGCGCATAATTTCTTTTAAATAACAGGAGTTTTGGCTATGAAAAAGTTTTCCATCGTTTTAGCTCTTATTCTCGCACTAACCTGTTCCCTTCTCGCTTCCTGCGATAACAGCACCGAAGAATCCTCTGCCGCAGAATCGGTTGCTTCAACCGCTTCCTCCAAAGCAGAAGAATCCTCTAAGGTTGAAGAATCATCTAAGGTCGAAGCTTCCTCCGAGGCTGAATCCTCTGAGGTGATCGAAGAATCCTCTTCCGACCCCGTTCAGGGCGAGCGTCCCACCGAATTAAAGGGCACCAACGTTGCTCTTAACAAAAACTACACCGGCGGCGAAACCGCCATCACCGACGCTAACGGCACGGTTGCTCCCTATTCGGCAAACCTCACCGACGGCGTTGCCGGAACCGACGGCAAGGCATACGATGCAACCTGGTTTGCGCTTTGGTATAACGTGGGCGCAAGCGTTGCCAGCAACAACGCACCCAACGGCATCGGCACCATCGTTATCGACCTTGGCGCTTCTACTGAAAAAATCAACGCAATAAGAGTTCACCTCAACAACGCCAATGCCGCAGGCATCGGCGCCGCCGAAAGAGTTATTGCTTCCGTTTCGGCAGACGGCGAGGAATTCACCGAACTCGGTTTGCTCGTTCTTCCCGAGGGCGATGATCCCGCTTGGGCGGAAATCGCAGTTGATAATGTTACCGCACAGTACGTTAAACTCGAGATCGATATGGGAAGCGGAAGCTGGTGCTTCTTAAACGAGATCGAGGTATATGCAGGCGAATAAAAGCCGCTTATCGTTAAAAGATCACAAATCAAAGAAAGCGGTTCGTTTTTGAACCGCTTTCTGCCTTTTTTTGGAGAATACAATGAAGCTTACAAAAACATTTCTTGCATTAATGCTTGCGGCGTGCATGCTTTTTGCCGTTGCCTGCACAGATAACAGCGAACAAACCTCTTCCGAGGCAGAAAGCGAAGAAAGCTCGGCAGACGTTTCCGACACCTCCTCCAAGCCCGAATCCACCCTCTCTTCTTCCACGGAATTCACTCAGAAGATCGATTCGCTTCTTTCGGATTCTGCCAACAGAAACACCGGCAGCATGAACCTTTTAAAAGGCTTGAGCTATACCACCTCGATCGCGGCACACGCCGATTACCCCGATAACACCAAGCTTTTAACCGACGGCAACAAACCCGTTTCGTTCGGTACAGACGTTTGGGCAGGCTATTACGGCCGTTCCTCAAAGCCCTTTATGCTCGATTTCGATCTCGGCGCGGTTAAGGAACACCTGCTTGATTTCTCGGTCAGAGCGCTCAACCTTGAAAGCTATGGCATCGGCGCACCCGCCGCGATTGCGGTTTATATTGCAGGCGAAGACAAGGAATATAACCTTGTCGGCAAGGCTTTAAAGCCCGCAACGCTTGCAAGCAACGAATCTTGGGACTATTCGGTTTTGCTTCAGGGCGAGGTTTCGGCAAGATATATCCGCTTTGAAATAACGCACGGCTCATCGGTCTGGATGTTCCTCGGCGAAGCCACCGCGACCGCATATTCCGAGGAATATTCCGATTCGTTAAGCGGAACCGTAAACGGCGACAGCTATTACGGCTTCAAGGGCGTTCCCGAAATCGAAACGCCTGAATATTGGAGCGAAAGCGAAAGCGATTTCAACGAAGAGATCAATCTTGTTGCGGGCGTTACCCCGATGATGACCGCAGGCGCAAGCATTAACTCCGAGCTTGCAACCGCTTGGTATAACTCCAAAACCTTCGCTCAACTTTCCGACGGAAAGCGTGCAAGCGTTACGGAAATTTCCGATCCTGCATGGTTCCATATAACCCGTGCCAACAGCCGAACCATCGTTTTCGACCTCGGCAAGACCTCGGCGGTTTCGGGCTTTTCGGTTGGATTCCTGCGTGATGCCTCGGCGGGCGTTGAAATGCCCCGCCACCTAACCGTAAGAATCTCCGAAAACGGCAAGGATTGGCAGGCGCTCTACTTTGAAAAATCGGTTACGGGCACAGGTAACAACTATATCCGCCGAATCGAAGAGGACTTCGACAAGACTTATAAGGCGCGCTACGTTGAGGTTTATTTCATGGTTAACACCCACGTTTACGTTGATGAAATAACCGTTGTCGGCAAAAAGAACGTTGCAAAAGCATCCGATATCGTGCCCGATGACCCCACCGAGGGCGGCGTTGCAAGTAAGGGCTATATCACGCCCGATGAATTCTGCGGCGTTGATAATATGCTTCTTTCTTATCACTGCCTTGTTGACGGAAGCGGAAATCCGACCGAAGACGGTCTTATCACCGCAGAAGAATATCTTCCCTACGTTGCATATCTCGACAAAGACGGCAAGATCGTTGACACCTTTTTTGATTCGTTCCTTTATCTGCCCTACACCCGATTCAATTACAGCGATTACGGCAGAAGCGCAGACGGTTGGAAGGTTTACGTCGACAATATCTTCCACGAGGACCGCAACATGGCGGCACTTAACGAATGCGTCGGCAACGTTTATTCACAGCTTGGGCTGAATGAAAAGGCCAAGGTGTTCACCTCGATACTCTACACCTTCCCCCACCTCGACAGCGGTGCAGCCAACACCTTCGGCGATCTTGACGGCGACGGAAAACGCGAGGATTTTACAAGAATCTCCGACCGCAAAAAAGCGATAAAGTGGATTATGGACGAGGAATTCAAGCGCTTTAAAAAGGGCAACTATGAAAACCTTGAATTCTGCGGATTCTATTGGTTCGAAGAGGCGATAACTTACAGCGATCCTCACGAGGAAGAGCTTATAGCCTTTGCCGTTGATTATGCCCACAAGCTTGGCGTTAAGATATTCTGGATACCCTATCAGCAGGCGACCGGCTATGCGGATTGGGAAGAGCTCGGCTTCGACCTCGCCTGCATGCAGCCCAACTATATGTTTGCTTCTTCTTCCACCTCCGACGTTCTTTACAGCACCGCAAACGAAACCCAAATGCTCGGAATGTGTGTTGAGATCGAAATTAACGACCCCTCCAGCCGCAACGATGCGGCGCGCTATAACGAATATCTTATTGCAGGCGCGCAAACCGGCTATATGAATGCCGTTAAGATATATTACCAAAACGGCGTTCCCGGAGCTTTCAGCTATTGCTGTTCTTCGGAAGACCCTGCTATCAGAAAGATATACGACGATACCTATCTCTATGCAAAATGCAAATACATTGTACAGGATCTTAGCGAAATAACCGTTTCGGCAACTCCGCTTGAGTTTAAATGCAAGGCGAACAAGAAGTTTACCGGCAACGTTGACCTTTCTGCCGTTGCAGAATACGGCGGCAAGCTTGTTCTTGCCGAATCGCCCCGCTACGGAACAGTTTGCATCAACAGCGACGGAAGCTTCACCTTCACGCCCGCAAAGGATTATGTCGGCGAAGACAGCTTCTCTATCTGCATTGACCTCGGCTATACCCGTTCCGAGCCTGCGGTTATAACAATCATAAGCGAATAAAGCTTAACAAAGGGGGATATATATGAAAAACAAAGTTTCAAGAGCTATTTCGTTTTTGTTGCTTTCGGTTATTTGCGTTTCGCTTTTAAGCGGATGCGGCAGTATTAAAAGCAGCGAAGCAAAGGCAACTGCCGAAGGCTTTTTTAGCGAAATAAAAAAGCCCGACTACGATGCCGCCGCGGCATATTTTCATCCCGATGCAAACGTTAACGGCGACAATCTTAAGGAACTGTTCGAAAAACAGCTGAAGATTGACCCTTCAAAGCTTGAATCCACCCGTTACGACGGTTTTCAGACATCCTCGCAGATCGGCGGAGCAACCTTTGATTTCAACATAACCATGACAGTTGATTCGGTTGATTACACGGTTTCGATGCGCATTGCCGAAAACGGCAACGGATATGGCATTTGGTATTTCAACGTTTCGCTTTACAATTCCGCTTCGAGCGGCAACAACGATAAAACCAACCTATGAAAAAACAAAGAAAAGTCAAAATCAGAAGCAAAAACACCTATGCCGTAATGATCGCGGCGTTTGCACTTATTCTTATTGCCGCGATCGTTGCAATGCTGTTTTACAACGGCGTATTCCTCATCAACAACCCGAGCGAAGAGGAATACCCCGTTCGCGGCGTTGACGTTTCGGCTTATCAAGGCGAAATAGATTGGCAAACGCTTGGTGCGCAGGGCATTGATTTTGCCTATATAAAGGCAACCGAGGGAAGCTCACACACCGACGAACGCTTTGAGTTCAATCACAACGAAGCGTTAAAAACCGAGCTTCGAATCGGCGCTTATCACTTCTTCAGCTTCGAAAGCGGCGGCGATACGCAAGCGGCGCATTTTATTGCCACGGTTCCCAAAACCGAAAATATGCTTCCGCCCGCGATCGACCTTGAGCTTTACGGCGATTTCGAAAAGAATCGCCCCGATGCCGACAAGGTTACAGCCGAGCTCGATAAATTCATTGCGGCGGTTGAAGCGCATTACGGCATAAAGCCGATAATCTACGCCACCGAGGAATCTTATTCACACCTTTTGAGCAGCAGATATGACGAGCTTGATATTTGGATAAGAGGTGTTTATTCGAAGCCCAAGATATCCGACGGCAGAGCTTGGACCTTTTGGCAATATACCAACCGCGAAACTCTTAACGGCTATAGCGGCGAAGAAAAGTTCATCGATATGAACGTTTTCAACGGCAGTGCCGAGGAATTCGCGCTTTATCCTCAAAAATAGCACAATAAAAAAACTCCGACATTGGCGTGTTATCCTTAACGGAGAACACGCAGTCAAATCCGTCTTCGACGGGTGAAATCCACCTCTGGTGGATGAAATCGCGTTTGCGATGAAATCCTGCTTCGCAGGGTTGTATTTAGACGGATTTGATTTCATCCGAGGACT
>JAFSGD010000038.1 GCA_017434845.1 Clostridia bacterium | reverse complement strand
AGTCCTCGGATGAAATCAAATCCGTCTAAATACAACCCTGCGAAGCAGGATTTCATCGCAAACGCGATTTCATCCACCAGAGGTGGATTTCACCCGTCGAAGACGGATTTGACTGCGTGTTCTCCGTTAAGGATAACACGCTAAGCCCGTTCGGGCTTTTTTATTTTTATATTTCTGCTTGAGTTCCTTGTATTACGTTAATTTCCGTTACCGCAAAATAAACGGTGCTTCCGTTAACCTCAAATTCGGTTAAATGCACGAACAACGGCATATCCTTTTTGTCTTTGAAAAAGCATGATTCAACAGAAAAATAGGTTGTACTGCAGTTGAAGGTATCGCAGATCAGCGGTTCCTCCAAACCGTCAAGCGCCGAAATGGGAATATCGACCTTCGTTTCGTAAAACATAGTATCGTCTTCGCCCGTGTAAGAAAACGAGCTGGCAACGATAAGCCTGTCTTCGGCGGTGCAAATGAACATTGAATCTGCCGTTTCACCGCTGATTTCTAAATTAAATGCGGTCAGCACTTCAACGCCGTCGCGGTCTTTTTCAACCATCACCCTAACCTCTTCGAGATAGGCTTCGTATTCGGTGCGTTCTTTGCTGTCGATAAAATAGATGACAATGCATGAGATAACTATAACAACCGCAAAAATACGAAAAGCAGGTCTGGTTTTTCTGAAGAATTTCTGAGCTTTCGTTTCTTTTGGTATTGCATATTCTTCGGTAACAACGATCGGCTCGAGCCCTTCGCCGTAGTCAACGCCGTTCTCTATTGCTTCAAGCGCGTGTGCGGCGAGTTTGGCATAATTAAGCTTTGGCGCATCGTTGATTATCTTTTCGAAGCGGCGCTTTGCTTCATCGGTTTCGCCTCTCATAAGATAAATCCGCGCATCCAAAAAATCGCGGCTGATCTTGGCGCTGTCGGTGAGCTTTTCGGGGCGGCTCGGAATATTGCAAACGCCATCGAGAAGCTCGGTGTAGATCGCCATTCTCGGATGCCTTTTAAGGATCTTGTCTTTGTTGCTCTCGGATGCAAGCGCCAGATTGAAGCGGAAACAGATTTCTTTAAGCTTTTCTTTGTTGTCGGTGTCAAAATAGATCCCGGCAAGATAGCTGAGGTAAAGAAAACGGAATTGCTTTCCGATTTTTTCCTTTTTAAGTTGTTGCTCGCAGATACTTACAACGTTTTGATAATTGCCGAGGGAATATTCGCCCTGAAGCTGATATATCGCCGATTCGTGAAATAGCTTGCATTCTTTGGCAAGCTCGTTATAAAGCGGTGCATCGAGCTTATCCAATAAAGACGAAAGGATGAATTTTCGGAAATAAAAGGAGGAAGAAAACCTCAAAAGAAAGAGTGCAACGACCAAAGCGATAGCACTGTAAACGGTATTATTCGTAAAAGCTATCGCAATACAAGCCAAAAAAATCAACATTGACGTTGAGTATTGAAAGGCTTTGTATTTTTTAATGATGCTTGACGCTTGTTTTTTGACCATTATTGTCCCACCTTTTCATGTTGGAGTATCCTGATTTTATCACACCTCGTCAAATAAATCAAGGCGAAGCATTGTATGTTTAATGAAATCGTGCTACGCACGATGAAATCCTCACTTCGTTCGGATGAAATCTTCGGCGCAACGCCTCAGATGAAATTAAATCCGTCCTCATTATCCCGACGAAGTCGGATTTCATCACGAAGTGATTTCATCCCACATTAGTGGGATTTATCCCGTCCGCAAGGACGGATTTAGTTGAAAAAAAGCACACACTTGTCTTGGTAGACAAATGTGTGCTTTTTCTGTCTATGGGCTACAAAAAAGATATTTTCGGCAGTTTTGCGTATGAATTCGAACTCTCGCATAAATGAAATCCTTGCTGATGCAAGGGAGAAATCAGCTAACGCTGATGAAATCTTCCGCCTTCGGCTTCAGATGAAATCAAATCCGCCCATCTTCTGCCGTGAGGCAGATTTCATCGCAAAGCGATTTCATCCACCACAGGTGGATTTATTCCGCAGGAGGCGGATTTAATTGAAAAAACGACAAGTCGAAACTTGTCGTTTTTTCTGGCTGCGGAATAGGGATTCGAACCCCAACAAACAGAGTCAGAGTCTGCCGTGCTGCCGTTACACAATTCCGCAATATTCATCTGCGCGCTTATCATCGGCGCGCAGATTATTCTATCACCGATTTCTTAACTTGTCAAGAGCTTTTTTCGTTTTTTTCACTGCAGAACCCGCTTTTTTTGTAATTGCGCGTTCTTTTTTTATTCTTTTAACGCTTATGCCGAGCTCATCGAACACCATATGAAGCGCCATTTTAGCCGACATCTGCCTTATCTGTCTGCGGCTGCCCGCAAAAACAAAGGTTGTCGCATAGCATTTTTCCTTGGTTGCAACACCGATGCAAACGGTTCCGACGGGCTTTTCGGTGCCTGCGTTCGAGGGACCCGCAATTCCCGTTACCGCAACCGCGATATCGGCGTTTGCAACGGCAAGAACGCCGCTTGCCATTTCCTGCGCCGTTTGGTTCGAAACCGCGCCGAATTCGGCAAGCGTTTCGGGCTTAACCCCCAAAAGCTTGGTCTTCATCTCGTTTGAATAGGTCGTTACCGCAAGGTCGAAAACCTCGCTTGCGCCGGGCAGGTCGGTTATCATCTTCGAAATAAGACCGCCCGTGCAGGATTCGGCAACGGCGATCTTATATCCGCAATCCTTTAATCTGTTTAAAAGTCTTCTCATTTTTTATTACCCCAATTTAACAAAATGGTCGGTTGCAAGCGCGCGCTTGACCAAGCCCTCAACGTCAAGCTTTTCTTCTTCGGCAAGAATCTCTGCCATATCGGGTCGGGTGTCGGGATGCTTGGGTGTGAAAACGGTACAGCAATCCTCGTAGGGAAGTATCGAGGTCTCGAACGTACCGATCTCTCTTGCACGAACGACGATCTCTTCTTTGTCCAAGCCAACGCAGGGGCGCATAACGGGAAGCGTTGCGACGGCATCGGTAACGGCAAGCGCCGCCATCGTCTGGCTTGCAACCTGCCCCAAGCTTTCGCCCGTTATAATACAACCCGCACCGTAGCGCTCGGCAAGCGCCGAAGCACAGCGCACCATAAATCTGCGAAGCAGAAGCGTAAACAGCTTTTCCTTGCAGGTGGAAACGAGCGTTTCCTGAATTTCGGTGAGCGAAACCGAATGCAAATATATCTCGCCGCAATATTCGGTCAAAATCTCGGCAAGCTTTCTAACCTTTTCTGCGGCGGCTTCGCCGGTGTAGGGCGGTGTTTCAAAATAAACCGCGTCGATCGCGGCGCCGCGGCGGGCGATCATGTGGCCTGCAACGGGGCTGTCGATGCCGCCCGAAAGCATAAGCATTGCTCTGCCGCTGCTTCCTACGGGAACACCGCCCGCGCCCTTTTCGCCGTTGCCGTGAATAAACGCCGCGCGGTCGCGTATTTCAATGGTTATAACGCGCTCGGGGGCAATAACGTCAACCTTCATATCGGGGCGGTTTTCAAGCACTGTTCCGCCGCATATCGCGCATATCTCGGGCGATTTCAGGGGGAACTTTTTGTCGCTTCGTTTTGCGTCGCATTTAAAGGTTTTTGCGCTTCCGAGAAGCGAATCGACGTTTTCGGCAAGCTTTTTTTGAATATCCGCCATGTCCTTTTCGCATTCTATTCCGCGGCAAACGGTTGCAATACCGAAAACCTTTTTCAGCCTTTCGTATGCGGCGTCTATGTCGGCGTTTTCCGAGCCGTAAACGCAAAGCGTTGATTGGGCATAATCGAAAGAAAATTCGCCCTCAACCGATTTCAGCGCACGCTTAACGCGGCTTTCGAGCACCGAGTTAAAATATCCGCGGTTAAGACCCTTCAGCACGATCTCGCCGTATTTTAAAAGAATAACTTCCTTCATCGTTTAAGCCTTTTTGCGTTTACGGCAAGCCTTTCGGCAAGCATAACGCATTCCTCTCTTGTGTTATCGGCACCGAAGCTTATTCTGACGGTGCCCTCAATTTCTTGCTTTGTAAGCCCAAAAGCCTCAAGCGCGCCGCTTGGGCCCTTTCTTGCCGAGCAGGCGCTTCCCGCCGAAATGCAAATACCCTCGGCGCTGAGCGCGTTTAGCATAACCTCGCTTCGCACGCCCGCCACCGAAACCGAAAGAATGGTGCATATGTGCTTTTCGGGAAGATTAAGCTTGATTTCCGCGCCGCTTTCGAGAATGAGTTGCTTTGTATATTCATAAAGTTCGGAAATATGCTTTAGCTTTTCGGCGTTGAACGCTTCCGCCGCCGCGCCGAAGGCGGCAATGCCGACCGTGTTTTCGGTGCCCGAGCGGAATCCGCTTTCTTGTCCGCCGCCCTTAATAAAAGGCGGCATTTTCAAACCGTTTTTAACAAAAAGCGCGCCAACACCCTTGAAACCGCCTATTTTGTGCGCCGAAACGCTTGCGCAATCGCAATACTTTGCAATCTCGCGGCGGTCGTCTGTCTTTAAAAAGCCCTGAACGGCATCGCAATGCAATAAAGCACCGCAACCGCTTCGGTCGATGGCGCGTCTTACCGAGGCGAGGTCGTATTTTGCGCCGGTTTCGTTGTTGGCAAGCATTATGCTAACGAACGCCGCGCCGTTTTGAAGCTCGCTTTCAAGCTCGGAAATATCAATCGCACCGCCCTTTGTTGAAAGCCTTATGATTTCGAATCCCTCGGCTTCAAGCGAAGCAAGCGGAGCCGAAACCGAAGGGTGCTCGCTGTTTGTTGTTATAATACGCTTTGAGCGCCTTGCTCTGAGCTTGGAAAGCCCAAAAAGCGCTTGGTTGTTGCTTTCGCTTCCGCAACCGGTGAAAACCACCTCTTCGGGCTTGCAATACAAAGCCGAAGCAACGCTTTTTCGCGCCGAATCTATAATCTTTTTTGCCGCAAGCCCCTCGGAATGAACCGAAGAGGGATTCCCGAAAAACGCAATTGCGGCGCTTGCCGCCTCAACAGCCTGCCTGCAGGGAATGCTCGTTGCGGCGGAATCAAAATAAAGCGTGCTCATATTTTGCATCTCCTATCTTATACATTATAACCTCATAAGCCCAAATAGTCAATTATTAATATTATTTTGTTAAATTTTATCGCAAACTCAACATTTCCTCTTTACATATTTCAATAAAAGATGTATAATAAAATGAATACCGATGCAAAGGCGTTTGCTTCGGCGAAATAACTATATATTTATTGGGGCTGTTTATAAATTTTAATAAATATAAAGTTTGAATAAATATAAAACTTATAAGCCGGCTTTCGTTGTTTGCCTCGGGATAAAATAAATTTTAGGAGGCAAAAATGAACCCTATCGTAGTTGGCGTAATATGCGCCGCCGTCGCTGCCGTCCTGTTTTTCATCATAGGATATCTCGTTCGCAAGGCTACTGCCGAAAAGGCAATAAAGTCTGCAGAAGCAGAATCCAAAAGAATAATCGAGGATGCCACCAAAGCCGCCGAAACGGCAAAAAAAGAAAAGCTTGTTGAAGCTAAAGAAGAGGCTCTTAAGATCAAGAACGATGCTGAACGCGAATTAAAAGAGCGCAGAAACGATCTTCAGAGGCTTGAACGCAGAACCATGCAAAAAGAAGAAAATCTCGACAAAAAGTATGAAAACCTCGAAAAGAAGGAAGAAATACTTAACGGAAAGATCCGCGAGAACGATGAGCTTAAGGCTAAGATCGAAGAGGCTGTTGCCGAACAGGCAGAGCTTTTGCAGAAGATCTCGGGAATGTCTGTCGAGGATGCGCGCGCCATGCTTATAGAGCGTGTTGAAAGTGAAGCAAGACACGAAATGGCAATGAAGCTGCTTGAGGTCGAGCAGGAATGCAAGGACAAGGCAGAAGAATCCGCCAAGAACATAATCGCGCTTGCCATTCAGCGCTGTGCCGCCGACAGCGTTGCAGAGGCTACCGTTTCGGTAGTTGACCTGCCCAACGATGAAATGAAGGGCAGAATCATCGGCAGAGAGGGAAGAAACATCCGCGCAATCGAAACTCTGACGGGTGTTGACCTTATCATCGACGATACCCCCGAGGCTATCGCCATTTCCACCTTTGACCCCGTTCGCCGCGAGGTTGCCAGAATGACGCTTGAAAAGCTTATTTCCGATGGCAGAATCCATCCCTCGCGCATTGAAGAGACCGTTGAAAAGAGCCGCAAGGAAGTTGAAGCCGTTATTAAGAAAGAGGGAGAGCAGGCCACCTACGAGACCGGCGTTCACGGCATCAACCCCGAGCTTATCAAGCTGCTCGGCAGACTTAAATACCGTACAAGCTACGGTCAGAACGTTCTCAAGCATTCCATTGAAGTTTCTCATATCGCGGGCATGATCGCCGCAGAGCTCGGTGTTGACGTAACACAGGCAAAGCGCGCAGGTCTGCTTCATGATATCGGTAAGGCCATGACTCACGAGATCGACGGCTCGCACGTTCAGATCGGTGTTGACCTTGCCCGTAAATATAAAGAAAGCCGCGAGATAGTTCACGCTATCGAGGCGCACCATGGCGACGTTGAGCCCAACACTCTCGTTGCGATGATAGTTCAGGCGGCAGATGCTGTTTCCGCCGCAAGACCCGGCGCTCGCCGCGAAAACCTCGAAACCTATATTAAGCGCTTGCAAAAGCTTGAAGAGATCGCAACCTCGTTCAAGGGCGTTGAGAAATCCTTCGCTATTCAGGCAGGCCGCGAGGTTCGCATAATGGTTAAGCCCGATGAGGTAAATGATGACGAAATGATCTTTATCGCCCGCGATATCGCTCGCAAGATCGAAGAAGAGCTTGAATATCCGGGTCAGATCAAGGTCAACCTCATCCGCGAAATGCGTCAGGTTGATTACGCAAAATAAACAAGCATTCAAAACGGAGTTTTCAAAATGATAAAAGTTCTCGCTGTCGGCGACGTTTTCGGCGAACCGGGCTGTGAGTTCGTAAGAAAAAACCTGAGAAGGATCAAGCAAGCCGAGCAAGCTGATCTTGTTATCGTCAACGCCGAAAATTCCTGCAACGGAAGCGGACTCGACCGCAAGGAAGCAAGCCTTCTTTTCGAAAGCGGTGCCGATGTTTTAACCGGAGGAAACCATTCGTTTCGCCGCTATGCGATTTTCGATCTGCTTGAGGATAACCCGTTTATCCTGCGTCCGCTTAATTTTCCCGCAGGGTCGCCCGGCAACGGCTATTGCATCATTCCCGTAAAAAACGGGTTGCGCGCGATGGTAATTTCGGTTTGCGGTCAGATTTTTATGGATCCTGCCGATTCCCCCTTTACCGCCGTTGAGCGTCTGCTCGAAGCCGAAAAGGGCAATTATGATTTCGCGGTTTGCGATTTTCATGCCGAGGCAACCAGCGAAAAGCTTGCGTTCTCGCACGTTTTCGATGGCAGAATCCAAATCGTTTTCGGAACCCACACCCATATTCAAACCGCCGATGAGCGCTTGACCCCGCGCGGCTGCGGATATATAAGCGATATCGGAATGTGCGGCAGCGAGGAATCGATAATCGGCGTAAGCTATGAAACTGCGGTACCGCGCTATACCCGAAACGTGAGAATGAAGGGCATTCCCGAAAAGAACGCCGTTGCACTTTGCGGTGCGGTGTTCACCATCGATGAGCAGACCCTTTATTGCACGAACGTAAAAAGAATCAAATATAACTAAAGGAATAAGAAAATGAACCTTAACACATTAATGCTGTTTTCCGACAATGCAGGTGCAGATGCTGCGGCACAGGGCGGCGGTATCACCCAGATGCTCTCGCTTATCATTCCCATGGCGCTGCTTGCCATTGTCTTCTATTTCTTCATCTACCGTCCTCAGAAAAAACAGGAAAAAGAAACCGCAGATATGCGAAACTCTATCGAGCTTGGCGACGTTATCGTTTCTTCGGGCGGAATCGTCGGCATGGTGGTTAAGATCAAGGACGATATGATCCTTATCGAAACCAGCGGCGACAGAACCAAGATTCAGCTTCAGAAATGGGCTGTTCATTCCGTTATCGAAAAGGCAAACGAGCCCGAAGAGGTCAAAGAGACCAAAAAGGAATCTAAAAAGAAGTAAGCAAAACGGGCTGTCGCATGGCGGAAAAACCTTGCGACAGCTCAATTCATTGATAAAAGAGGTAAAAAATAAAAAAATCGTTGATTCGCAAATATGCAAAGCTTCTCGTTAAAAAGGGTGTAAACATTCAAAAGGGTCAGCAACTCACAATTTTTGCCGACGTTGAAATCGCCGATTTCGTTGCGATTCTTGCCGAAGAGGGCTACCGCGCAGGCGCGGGCTTGGTAAGCGTTGAATGGTCGAGTACCCCGCTTTCCAAGCTGACATACCGCCATTGCAGCATGAAAACTCTTTGCGAAGTTCCCGAATGGCGTGTTTCCAAAATGAAATACGTTTCCGAAAAGCTTCCCGCACAGATCCACGTTATGAGCCAGGATCCCAACGCGCTCGCTTCGGCAAATCAAGAAAAAATAAGCCGCTCCAACATCGCCTTCGCCAAGGTTATGAAGCCCTATCGCGATGCGATGGATAACAAGCATCAGTGGCTTGTTTGTGCCGTTCCCGGCAAGGCTTGGGCAAAAAAGATGTTCCCCGAAGACAGAACGAGCGTTGCGGTCGAAAAGCTTTGGAAAGCCATTCTTTCCACCGTTCTCTGCGATGAGGATAACGACGTTTTGGCGGCATGGGACAAAAAGAACGAGGATTTCCGCGAAAAATGCGAATGGCTCAATGCGCAGAACTTCGATTATTTGCACTACGTTTCGAAAAACGGAACCGATTTTAAATGCGAGCTTATGAAAGAAAGCGTTTGGTGCGGCGGCGGTGAAAACACCCTTTCGGGCGTTTATTTCAACCCCAATATGCCCACCGAAGAAATCTTCACCTCGCCTATGAAGGGCAAGTGCAGCGGCAGACTCGTTTCTTCAATGCCTCTTTCGGCAAGAGGAACTCTTATCGAGAATTTCTATATCGACTTCGAAGACGGCAAGGCCGTTTCCTGGCACGCCGAAAAGGGCGAAGAGACCCTCGGCAAGCTTTTAACCACCGATGAGGGAAGCTGTATGCTCGGCGAGCTTGCGCTTGTTCCCAAAAATTCGGGAATTGCCGAAAGCGGATTGCTTTATTACAACACCCTTTTCGATGAAAACGCTTCCTGCCACGTTGCTATCGGTGCGGGCTTCAGCGGTTGCATTAAGGGATTTGAGGATAAAACCCTTGATGAGCTTAAGGAAATGGGCATGAACGATTCTGTGATCCACGTTGATTTCATGATCGGCACCGACGATCTCTGCATCACCGGCTATAAGGACGGCAAAGCTATTCCCGTTTTCGTAAACGGAAAATGGGCAGAATGATTCGAAAGAGGGTATAAAAATGTCTTTTCCCGTTGCACTTCAGCTTTATTCGGTTCGCGACGTTGCCGAAGAAAATACCGCTTCGGTATTAAATCAGCTTAAAGAATTCGGTTACGATGGCGTTGAGTTTGCGGGCTTTTGCGGCAAAACCCCTGCCGAGCTTGCAAAATTGGTTGCCGCAAGCGGCTTAGAGCCGGTTTCGGCTCACGTTTCGATAAACGATATGCGCGCCGATATAAACAAAGTTATAAACGATTATAAAACGCTTGGCTGTAAGCACGTTGCGGTGCCTTGGCTCGGCGACGAAGAGCGCCCCGGCGCAAGCGGCTTTGAAGCCGTTTTGAAGGATCTGAACCGCTTTGGCGAAATTTTGCTCGATGCGGGCATAACGCTAAGCTATCACAACCACGATTTCGAGTTCGTGCGCATCGGCGATGAATTCGGATTCGATCGCATCTATTCTTCGGTTCCCGAATCGCTTTTAAAGGTTGAAATGGATACCTGCTGGGTGTCGGTTGCGGGCGAAAGCCCCGTTGCTTACCTTGAAAAATATTCGGGCAGATGTCCGCTTTTGCATCTTAAGGATTATGCGGGCAAAAAGAGCAATAATATGTATAAGCTCATCGGCGTTAACGAAAACGAAAAAGCGGAAGAAAGCGATGCTTTCGAGCTTCGCCCGTTGGGCTATGGCGTTCAGGATTGGAACGCAATAATCAAAGCCGCCGAAAAGGCGGGCACCGAATGGCTTATCGTAGAGCAGGATGAGCCCTCGATGAACAAATCAAGAATGGAATGCGCTCAGCTGAGCCGCGAATTCTTGAAATCGATCGGATATTAAAATTAATTCAGGAGATATTTTAAAATGAGTGAATGCACACACGATTGCTCGACCTGCAGCGCAAACTGTTCAAGCCGCGAGCAATCTAAAGAGAGCATGATCGAAAAGCTCGGCCACGGAAGCAAGATCGGCAAGGTTATTGCCGTTGTAAGCGGCAAGGGCGGCGTAGGCAAATCGCTTGTAACCTCGCTTTTGGCGGTCAACTCTCAAAGAAACGGCAACAAAACCTGTATTCTCGATGCCGATATAACCGGCCCTTCAATTCCCAAAATATTCGGCGTTGACGGCGGCGTTATGAGCGACGGCGAGGCTATGATCCCGCCCGAAAGCAAAACCGGCATCAAAATAATGTCGGTAAACCTTCTTCTTCCCGACGAAACCGATCCCGTTGCATGGCGCGGTCCGATAATCGCAGGCTGTGTAAAGCAGTTCTGGACTGACGTTGCTTGGGGCGAGAATGACGTTATGTTTATCGATATGCCTCCCGGAACGGGCGACGTTCCTCTCACCGTATTCCAATCGCTTCCCGTTGACGGAATGATAATCGTTACCAGCCCTCAGGATCTTGTTTCAATGATCGTCGGCAAGGCTGTTAAGATGGCGAAGCTTATGAATATTCCCATTCTCGGCATCGTTGAAAACTTTTCTTATTTCCGTTGCCCCGATTGCGACAAAGAGCACCACATTTACGGCGAAAGCAAGGTTGATGCGGTTGCTGCCGAAAACGGAATCGAAAAGGTTGCAAAGCTTCCTATCGATCCCAAGCTTGCCGCCGCTTGCGATGCGGGCATGATCGAGCTTTTTGAAGGAAACTGGCTGGATAATATTCTTTAAGGCTTCGGTTTTGCTTTTAAAGCGCGAAGTTAGGCAACACCTTCTTCCTCGCAAACAATAAAAAAGAAAGAGCAGTTTGGAAAAGCTATCCAATCTGCTCTTTTTAATATATATTAGAAAATTTTTGAAAAGAGAGCGCGAGAGAAAGACTTTTTATAAGAAGTTTTTCTCTCGCAACCAAACCAACTAAAAACCAAAACTAATTTTTGATCGAAAGTGCGTATTTAACCGTTGTCATCGCATCGGGAGCATAGAGGTCTGCGTTCATGTTTTTGGCGTATTCCTCGGTCAACACCGCGCCGCCGACAACGATTTTAACGTTGGGAGCTTTTTGCTTCAACAGCTTAACCGTATCTGCCATTGCGGGAACGGTTGTTGTCATAAGCGCGCTTAAGCCGACCAGCTTGGCGTTCTCTGCAAGTGCCGCTTCAAGCACGCGTTCGGGCGGAACGTCTTTTCCGAGGTCGATAACGTCGAAGCCATAGTTCGAAAGCAGGGTAGAAACGATGTTTTTGCCGATATCGTGGATATCGCCCTTAACCGTTGCCATAATAACCTTCATGCCTTTTTCGCGGCTTGAATCGGAAAGCGCGTTGTTAATAACCGCAAACGCCGCCTTTGCCGCCTCGGCACCGCCGAGAAGACGCGGCAGGAAAATCTGCTTGCTTTCATAGCCGTCGCCAAGCGCGTTAAGCGCGGGAATAAGGCGGTTTTCTATTATTTCAAGCGGCTTTTCGGTTTCGAGCAGCGTTTTTGCGCATTCGGCGGCTTTTGCCGAAAGCCCGAAATAAACCGCATCGAAAAGCGTTGTTTCTTTTTTCTCGGTTTTGATTTCAAGCGGAATATCGCTTGCCGTGTCGAAACGGAAAACAGGGTCGGGGTTGGGGTCTGAAAGAACGGTTCGCGCCGTTTCGGAAGAGGGGTTTATTATCGCGGCGGTAAGCCCGCGGCTGATTGCCGCGCCGAGAAACGAGGCGTTTATGCGCTCTCTGTCAGGCATTCCGAACGAAATATTCGAAACGCCGAGCGCGGTCATCAAACCGTTTTCCGTAAGATTTTTAACGCATTCAAGCGTTTTGTTTCCGCTTTCGCTGTCGGTGGCAACCGTCATCGTAAGCGCATCGAAAAGCAATCTGTTGCGCGAAACACCCGCCGCTTCCGCGCGGGCAGATATCTTTTCGGCAATGGCAAGCCTGCCTTGAGGCTCGTTGGGAATGCCGTTGTCGTCAAGCAGAAGCGCAACCGAAAGCGCACCGTATTTTTTAACTATCGGAAGAACCGAATCGAGAATTTCTTCCTTGCCGCTTATTGAATTGATTATCGGAATGCCGTTGTATATCCTTGCCGCCGCGGCGAGCGCCTCGGGCGAGGCGGAATCAAGCTGAAGCGGAAGATCGGTCGTTTTTTGAACCGCAAGCAACGCCTTTGAAAGAACGGCGGTCTCGTCGATTTCGGGCAGACCCACGTTCAAATCGAGAATATCCGCGCCTGCGCTTTGCTGCGCAACCGCTTCGGCGCACAGGTAATCCATGTTGCCCTCTTTAAGCGCCGCTTTAAGCTTGGGCTTGCCGGTCGGGTTTAGCCTTTCGCCGATAACGGCGGTGCTTTCTCCGAGAACAAAGCATTTTGTGCCCGAGCAAACCGCGGGGGTGGATTTTCGGGGCAGGGTAATGCGCTTTCTGCCGATGAGTGCGTCCGAAACGTTTTTGATATATTCGGGCGAGGTTCCGCAACAACCGCCTATTGCGGCAATGCCGTTTTCATTAAGCGATCGTGCAAAGGAATAAAAGCGTTGCGGCGGAACGTCGAAAACCGTTTCACCGTTCTCGTTAAGACGGGGCAGACCCGCGTTTGCGTTAACAATAACCGGCAAACCGCTTTCGCGGGCAAGCGTTATTGCGATGGGCTCCATAAGGTCGGGGCCGAGCCCGCAGTTAACGCCGAGAGCATCAACGCCAAGCGACGAAAGATAAATCGAAACCGTTTTTGCGTCGGCACCCGTTAAGATCCTGCCGCTTTCATCAAAGGTTAAAGAGATCGCAACCGGAAGCGAGCTGTTTTCGCGCGCGGCGATAAGAGCGGCTTTGCATTCGTAAAGGTCGCTCATCGTTTCGAAAAATATAAAGTCGGCGCCCGCCTTTTCGGCGGCGGCGCAGGAGGGGGCGAATGCGTTTACCGCTTCCTCAAAGCCGAAATCGCCGAGAGGGTGCATCAGCTTTCCTGTAGGGCCTATGTCGGCGGCAACGAGAACGGTTTTTCCCGATTCGGCGGCTGCTTGCTTTGCAAGTAAAACCGCCTTTGTCATTTCTTCAAACGGGTCCATTCCGCGCGGCGAAAGCTTCGAAGCATTGGTGCTGAAGCTGTTTGTGGTAATAACGCTTGCGCCTGCGTTGATATAAGCCTTGTGAACCGCAAGCACCGCTTCGGGCGAGCTCGTGTTCATCGTTTCGGTAAGCGCTCCCGCCTCAAGCCCTGCGGCTTGGAGCATGGTTCCCATTGCGCCGTCGAAAACTATCGGTTTGTCGCCGAAAATATCGAAAAAGCTCATTTGCGTATCTCCGAAATGTTCGAAAGTATCTCCGCCGCAATATCGGGGCGGTTCATTGCATAGATGTGAATGTTGTTTACGCCGTTTGCGATAAGATCGATTATCTGCTCGGTTGCAAAGGCAATTCCCGCCTGGCGCATTGCGGCGGGCTTGTCGCCGAATCGCTCGACTATCTCGCGGAATCGGCGGGGAACCGTGGTTCCCGAAAGCGAAACACTGCGCGAAAGCTGTTTTGCGTTGGTTATGGGCATGATGCCTGCAATAACCGGAATGTTAATGCCCTTTCGTTGGAATTTCGAAAGGAACGAATACATGATTTCGTTGTCGAAAAACATTTGCGTTGTGAAAAACTCGCAACCGCTTTCGGCTTTTATTTTAAGCGCATCTATATCCGCGCCGACGCTTGCCGCCTCGGGATGCCCCTCGGGATAGCAGGCTCCGCCGATGCAGAAATCGCCCTTTTTCTTTATTGCCGCGGCAAGATCGCTTGCGTGGGCATAAACGCGCTTTGGCTCTCTGCCTTGCGGCATATCGCCGCGCAGGGCAAGAATGTTTTCTATGCCGTTTGCCTTAAGCTCGCTTAAATATGCATCGAGCGATTCCTCGTCGGAGGAAACGCAGGTAACGTGCGCGAGCGAAGCGACGCCGCAATGCTCGACCTCTTCCGCAAGCTCGGTCGTGAATTTGGCGGTAGTTCCCGCCGCGCCGTAGGTAACGCTGATAAAATCGGGCTTTAACGCCGCCATATCGGCAACAACCTGTCTGCTTTTTTCAAGCTCCGAGCCGAGCTTTGGCGGGAATATCTCGCAGGAAACGGTTATTTCCTTGGATTTTAAAATTTCTGAGATCTTCATGGTTAATCCCTTCTGAAAATATAATAGGTCTTTTCGTTTTCGGAACAGCCGTCAAAACCCTTTGCTGCCTCGGTGCGCAAAAGCGTAAATCCCTTTGCGGCGGCAAGAATTTCTTCTTTTGAATGAAGCCTTTGAAGCTGGGTCTCGCTCATTCTCGAATAAAGCCCCGAGCGTTGCTTTGAAAACAGATCGATCTCGAATTCGCAAAGACGCGTTTCTGCCGAATATGCGCTTCGCCAAATTGCCATATCGTTTTCGAATTCATAAATATAGCTTTTTCCGTCGAGAATTTCTTTATAGCGGTATTCGGTGTTGACGTCGAAAATAAAAACTCCGCCCGGCTCGAGATAGTTTTTAACAAGCGCAAAAACCCCGACCAATTCGGCGGGGTCAATGATATAATTAAGGCAATCGAACGATGAATACACCGCCTGAACGGTGCCGAAAAGCTCGAACTCGCGCATGTCCTGACAAAGCAGAAGCGTGTTTTTGCCGTAGTTTCGTTCTCTTGCGATATTGAGCATCTCGGGCGAGTTGTCGAGCGCGACCATATCAAAGCCCTTGCCGGCAAGAAGCGCGCTTATGCCGCCCGTTCCGCAACCGAGGTCGAGAACCTCGGTTACTTTAATGCTTGCTTCCTTGAAGCTTTGCTCAAGAAAATCGGCATAGGGCTCATAGGCGCTTCCGTTTATGCTGTCATAAAGCTCGGCAACCGAATAAAAGCTCATTGCGAGATCCTGTCGAGAACCATTGCGTATCCGTCGCTTCCATAGCGAAGCGCGCGGTTAACGCGAGTGATGGTTGCGGTGGAAAGATGAGTTTTTTCTGCGATCTCGTTATAGGTGTTGCCCTCGCGAAGCATTTCTGCGGCGGTAAGGCGCTTGCTCATTTCGGTTATCTCGCTGATAGTGCAAAGGTCGGAAAGGAAGCGGTAGGCTTCTTCAACCGAACGCACGCTGACTATCGCGGCGGCGAGCTTATCGGTGTTTGAATCTTTAACTTTTTCGATCATTGGGGGAGATCCTCCTCGTTGAATTTTATTTCGTCCGCCTTAAAGGTACCCTTTATAAAGCGGTAGGTATCGTTGTAAACCGAATGAAGAATCGGGTCTTCGGAAATATATGCCTGATAATAAACGCCGGGAACGCCGCCTTGATAATACATGTGTGCGGCATCCTTCATATAGCCGGTTATTGCGCCGGCGGCATAATATTTTTTAATACGCTCGATGTGCCAAGGCTCTGTTCCGCCAACCTCAAGCTCAATGCACATTCCCAAAAGCTTTGCCGTTGCCGCCGCATCAAAGAGGCGAATGTCGGGCACGTTTTGGTTGAATGCATAGTTGGGCTGATAGCAGGCAATGTCAAAGCCGAGATGGCGCCAATCGTTGAAGCCGGTTGCATGGAAATAGGGAATCCAGGTGGTTATAAGCCCTTTTTCGCGAACGTAATCGGTGGTGTAGCGCAAAAGCGCCATAAGCTGTTCGTCGGAATAGTTTATTTCTTCGGTGAACCAATAAAAGCCGTTGAGGGTAATGTGCTTGTAATTCTTGGCGAAGAAGCCCTCAAGCTGCTCGTCGATAAGCCATTTAAGTGCGGATTTGCGGTCCTCAAGGTTAGAAAAGTTGAGGTTTTTGCCGTTTATTTCACCGAATTCGTCAACCTCGGTAACGGGATAAAGAATCGAAAGGAACACCGAAACCTTGTAGTCGGGATCGCCCAATGCCCTGCCAACCTCTTCTGCGGCGGCATCGAGCGCGTCCATATTAACGCCCTGTTGATATTGCGCGTCTATATAACGCTTCCAATCCGCCTTTTGAAGCGGACGCTTTTTATAGCCCTCGTAAAGAAATCTAACGTAGGGAAGGAAAAGATAGCTGTCGAAAAGCGTGTCTTTTATAGCGCCGTCTTCCATATAAGCAACGTGGGGCAGGAATATTTCTTTTGAAATGGGCGTTGCGTCGGGGCTGAAATAAGCTAACAGCACGTCCTTTGCGCCCAACTGCTCGGTCGAGGCGAAGCGGTCGGGAAAATCTGCATCGAGCACCGAATCGGGCACGATGCTTTCAGCATATTCGCCGTTGCGGCAACCAAAAAGCTCTATCTCGTCGATGAAAACGTGGGTTACTACCGAGAACGAGATCTTTGCATAGCGCGCCCTATATTTCTTGCCGAGCTCGGCTTCAAGGCGAACGATATCGTTATCCTTTTCCGAGCCGAAGGTCAGCTCGCAAACGGTTTGCCAATCGCTTCCGTTTTCGGAAAGAAGCAGACAAACTCGGTTGGGAAGCCAAACGCCGCTTGAAACCTCGCGCAGTGCGCCTACGCGAACGGCATCAACGGCGCAAACGCCGCCGAGGTCGAAAAGAATGCTTCTCGCCGCACCTGCGGTAAAGCGGAACCATGCAGGGTCTTGGCAGTTTGCGTTTTCGGCATATTTGCCGTCGGTTAGCTCGGGCGAGCATGCGGGGCTGTTGAACCAATCGGTGCGGTGAAGCTCATCGATCGTTTCGAAGTTTTTAACCTTTTGCGGCAAGCCGAGCAAAAGGTTTGTTCGCTCTGAGCTTTCAACAAAATTCGGGCAAGCCGAGGTGTTAACGGAAAAATCACCGTAATAATCAACTCTTGTGTTCATAAGGCATCTCCTGCTTTTGCACATTAATGCGTTAACTTATTATACATTCATTTTTTATTTATTGCAAGAGCCTTTGCGCAAAATTATCTTATTTTCTTGTTATTTTCTTGACATATTAACGTGCTTTCAAGTATAATTCCCTATGCAAAGGTATTTTAAAGCGTGAATAAGCGCAAAAAACGGTTTGCTTCGGCTTTTATTGCGATGATCTTGCCGTTGGCTGTGCTTATCTTGAAATTATAAAACTGTTGAAAAAGAAGAAAAAGAAATGAAAAAAGAAGAAAGAACCAACGTTATGCGCGTTCTCGATTCGGTCGGCGCGAAATACGAGGCATATTCCTATCCGACCGACAAAGCGTTAAGCGGCTTGGAAATCGCCGAAAGGCTAAGCGCCGATCCCGAATGCGTTTTTAAAACGCTGGTAACGGTTGCGGCTTCAAAGAAAAACTACGTTTTCGTCATTCCCGCGGGCTATGAGCTCGATCTGAAGCGCGCCGCGGCAAGCGTTGGCGAAAAATCGGTTTCGATGCTTAAGCAGGCCGAGCTTTTGCCGCTGACGGGCTACGTTCACGGCGGCTGTTCGCCGATAGGCATGAAAAAGCTTTTTAAAACCGTTGTTCATATAACCGCGCAGGATAAAAGCGAAATAATCTTTTCGGCGGGCAAGATAGGCAGGCAGGTAAAGTTAAGCCTTGCCGAGCTTTCGAAGGTTGTTGAGTTTTCGCTTGCCGATATTGCCGTTAACAGAGGTTGATGTTATGATATCTTTACTTGCAAAGCTGTTCATTAAAAACTCCTCGGATAAAAGCGACCCCAAAACGCGCAGAGCCTACGGAACGCTTTGCGGCGCTGTGGGAATAGTTTTAAACGTTATTTTGTTCGCGGTGAAGCTGTTTGCCGGAACGGCATCGGGCTCGGTTGCGGTAACTGCCGATGCGTTTAATAATATTTCCGATGCGGGCAGCTCGCTTGTTACGATGATAGGCTTTCGCCTTGCGGGCAGAAAGCCCGATCCCGAGCACCCCTTCGGCCACGGCAGGCTGGAATACATTTCGGGGCTTATTGTTGCGATGCTTATTTTCGTAATGGGCTTCGAGCTTATGCTTTCTTCCGTGAACGCAATACGCTCGCCCGAGCCCACCGAGCTTTCGGTGTTGACCGTGGTTTTGCTTTCTGCTTCTATTGCCGTTAAGCTTTATATGTTCTTTTATAATCGCTCTGTCGGCAAAAAAATAGGCTCCGCCGCGATGTGTGCAACCGCCGCCGATTCGCTCGGCGACACCGCCGCAACCGCCGCCGTTCTTATATCGCTTGCGGTTTCTCATTATTTCGGGCTTCTTATCGACGGCTACGTCGGCTTGCTTGTTGCGGGCTTTATTCTCTATTCGGGCTTTAATGCGGCGAAAGAGACCATTGCGCCGCTTCTCGGCGAGCGCCCCGATAAAGAGCTTGTGGGCGAGCTCGAAAAGCTTATACTTTCTTATGAGCCCATTTGCGGCGTTCACGATCTTATCCTGCACGATTACGGCCCCGGCAGACAGTTTATGTCGCTTCACGCCGAGGTTCCGATGAACGAGGATATTCTTTACGTTCACGACGTTATAGATAACGTTGAAATTGAAATATTCAAAAAGTTCGGAATAGAAACGGTTATCCACATGGACCCCGTCGACACCCGCGATGAAAGGCTGAACCGTATCAAAAAAACGGTTCACGAGCTTCTTTGCGGTTTCGGCGAGGGAATGCACGCCCATGATTTTCGATTGGTTCCGGGCAATACGCACACAAACGTTATTTTTGACATCGCAATACCTGTCGCCTCGAAAAACGACCCCGAATCGATAAAGCTTTCGGTTGCAACCGCAGTTGCGGCGATCGATCCGCAATACCGTTGCGTTATTAAAATAGATATCGATTACGTAGGCGAATAAAAAACGCGTTGTTCTTAACGGAAAAAGAGAAACCCTAAAACTCTCCGATAAGAACAGCGCTTTTTGATTTTTGACGTTTTTGCAACCTATGGTTTAAAAGAAATCAACCGACGGTTAAAGGTCGACTCAAAAACTCAAAAAACATTGGTAAATAAAGGGTTTTATGCAATCAAAACACTTGCAATTTGTTGTTTGCGGGTGTATCATAAAAGATAGGGCAAAACCCTGTATGCCGCCGATATCTCACGATCGACAGGTTCGATTATCTCACGATCGGACAACCGACATCTCACGGTCAGGCATATCAGAAGCATTGAGGCTTAAACCGCAAAAAGGCAAAAAGCGCAATGCTTTGGCATCCGCAACGGCGGAGCTTTTTCCGCCAACACCATCAACACAGGTAAATTCTCTTGAAAAACATTTTTGTTGACAAAATACCCTCAGCGGTATCACAATTCATTGCAAGCGAGGGGATCTCACCCGATGATGCTCTCGTTTCTCTGCGAAGCGACCTTCGCGTCGACGGAAGCCTCGGAGATTGCTATGTTTTCCTTTGCAACGAAAGCTTTGCCGTTGCCGAAGGAATTTTGGTGTTCTCTTCGGGCGGAAAACGCGCCGACGGCACCAACGTTCGCTCCGAAGAGTTCAAGGTCTCGCGATTCGAGCGTTTTTCGCTTTCGGACGTTGAAGAGCCCAAGGCAGAACAGCTTATTTCAACGGGCAGAGTCGTTGCCCGCGTTAACGGAGAGGATAAGCTTCTTTTCAACTTCTCGTCTGCCTGCAAGCACGGCGCCGCCGTTTTCTGCCGCGCCGTTGCCGATCTTAAAAAGAACGGCGAGCTCAAGGAGGCGGAATATGCCGACGAGGATTATGAAAAGCACGTTTGTCCCAAATGCGGCAAGCGGTATCCCGATGAAGAGCTTAAGGTGTGCCCCAACTGCATGGATAAGGTTCGCCTTGTAAAACGCCTTTCGGTGCTGTTTTTCCGTTATTGGCGCTCTATTGCAATGGTGCTTTTCGCATTCGCGATGATCGCGGGCTTGGGTGTTATAACGCCTTACATAAGCAACGAGCTTCTTTACGATGACGTTATCGGCAACCCCGATTCAACGGCTATCGACGTTTTGAAGATAGTTTTGCTTATCGTAGGCGTGCGCCTTGCAAGCCTTTGCGTCAATCTTCTTTCGGGTGCAATAAGCTCTTCGGTTGCCGCAAACGTAACCTATGATCTTAAAAAGACCATATTCAACACCATAAGCCGATTGTCGCTTGCCTTTTTCACAAACCGCCAAACCGGCGGACTTATGACACAGGTCAACAGCGACAGCTTAACGCTTTATTGGTTCTTCTGCGACGGCTTCCCCTATCTTATTCTCAACATCGTTCAGCTTGCGGTTATAATGGGCGTTATGCTCAGCCAAAATCTTGTTCTTGCGCTTTATACCTTTATAACCGTTCCGCTGTTTTTCCTCGGCTTTAAGTTTTTGTTCAACGTTTTCGATAAGCTTCATGCAAAGCGTTATTCAAAGCGCCGCTCGTTCAACTCGCTTATTTCCGACGTTTTAAACGGAATGCGCGTGGTTAAATCCTTCTCGCGCGAGGATGAAGAGCTTCGCCGTTTCGATAAACGAAGCCGCGATTCTGCCGAGGCAACGAACGAAATACAAACCTTTTCCGCAAGAGTGTTCCCGTTTTTGGGTTATCTGCTTCGCATCGGCTCTTACGTTGTTTGGGCGGTTGGCGGCTGGCAGGTAATGAACGCGGTGGGCGATATGAGCTATGGCAGACTGATGTCGTTTATCGCTTACTTTGCGCTTATCTACGGCCCTATCGAACAGCTTGCCGACGTTTCGAACTGGTGGAGCGAAACGCTTAACGCGATCCAGCGTCTTTTCGAAATATCCGATGCCCAGCCCGACGTTCGCGAAAGCGAAAGCCCGATCGTGCCCGAGCAGGCAAAGGGCGAGGTCGAATTCCGCAACGTTTCGTTCTCTTACGTTGAAAACCGCAAGGTCATCGATGACGTAAGCTTCAGCATAAAGGCGGGCAAAACGCTCGGCATAGTCGGTCAGACCGGCGCAGGCAAGAGCACGCTTGCAAACCTTTTAACCAGGCTTTATGACGTTAACGAGGGCGCGGTGTTTATCGACGGCGTTAACATAAAGGATCTTCCGTTTGAATATCTGCGTGATAATATCGCGATAGTTTCGCAGGAGACCTATCTGTTCCGCGGAAGCATTCTCGAAAATATCCGCTATGCTAAGCCCGATGCAACCAAGGAAGAGGTTATCGCCGCGGCAAAAACCGCTTCCGCACATGATTTTATCGTTAAATACCCCGATGGCTACGATACCGAAATAGGCTTCGGAAAGAAGGAGCTTTCAGGCGGTGAAAAGCAACGCGTTTCAATTGCGCGCGCATTGCTTCGCAATCCCAAGATATTAATTCTTGACGAGGCTACCGCCGCAATGGATACTCAAACCGAACGCAACATTCAAGCGGCGCTCGACCGCCTCACCGAAAACCGAACCACCGTTATTATCGCCCACCGATTATCAACGCTTCGCAACGCCGATAACCTTATCGCCATCGAAAACGGCAAGGTTGCCGAAAGCGGAACCGCAACCGAGCTTTTGAAGCAAAAGGGTGTTTATTATAAGCTCTATAAGCTTCAGGCAGAGGCGCTTAAAACGGTTGGCATAGGCGAATAGAACCCTTTTAAAAAAAGAGGAATTAAAATGAATGATAACTTTCTCGATCTTGCCGAGATAACCTATCTCAACTCCGAAAACTCGCGCTTTTACCGCACCGAAAACGGCTTTCCGGCAATGGAGGCGGTTCTTCCCAAGCGAAGCGACGATCTCGAGGCGAACCAAGATAAAACGCCCGTTAAGCAGGATTTCGGAAGAGTTTTCTTCCACCGCTGCTTCCCGTTCGAAACCCCCGATGAATATATCTCGGTTCTCGATAAGGATGGCCGCGAATATGCAATGATCCGCAACCTTAACGAAATGCCCGAACAGGCGCAGGAGATCATTCGCGCGGAGCTCGACAGAAAATATCTCTGCCCGATCATAAAAAAGATAACCTCGCTTAAGGAAAAGCTCGGGTATTCTTATTGGACGGTCGACACCGATCGCGGTGTTATGAGCTTTTCAATGCACGATACCTATCGCAACATCGCGCGCGTCGGCGGCGGAATGCTTATTATCAACGACGTTGACGGCAACCGCTATCGCATTAACGACGTTGCACTGCTCGACCGCATAAGCTTTAAAAAAATCGAGCTTTATCTTTAAATCAACGTTTAGCTTTTTAAAAGCAGCTTAAAGGTAATTATGAAACAAAAGACCTCAAGACCGCATTTCCGCGAGTTCAATCCGATAAGGGAGCTCGTTACCAAGGATACGGGATTGGAAAAGCCGTATATTTTAAGCTATAACCTTTCGTTCGATAACAAAGAGGTTTTCGGCGCCGTCGCTCTCTGCGAGGATAAGCTTTATATCCGAGAGGGCAACAGCGAGCTTAAAATAATCGAGCTTTCAACGCTCGGCGAAATAAAATTCGTTCAGCAATGGGGCTGTATTTCGCTTGAAACAAGCAACGAAAACGGCGAGCTCGAGCTCTGCCGCGCCGACATGAGATTTGTTAACTTTTTCAGAGCTGCGGCAAGAAAATTCGAAGCCGCACGCTTGAAAAAAGATATTCCCGACCCTGTTATCCCGCGGTGCCCGAAATGCGGAAAACCCTATCCCCCGGGGAGAACGACCTGCCAAAAATGCACCGATAAACGCAAGCTTTTCGGCAGACTTATCCCCTATATGAAACCGAATTTAAAATATCTTCTTCTTGCGGCGTTATTTCTTATTGCCGTTTCGGGAATAAGCGTTGTTCTGCCTATTCTTAACAAGGCGGTGATCAACGATTATATCGCCGCAAGTCCCGCGCCATCCGACCAAAGCGGCTTCTTCCTGCTGATTGGCGGAATGGCGGCGCTCGGCTTGCTTTCGGCGGTTGCCGTAATGGCGCGAAGGCTTCTTGTTGCGCGTGCCGCAAAGGATATTCTTATCCGATTGCAAAGCGACGTTTACCGCAAGATACAAGAGCTCTCGCTGACAGGTCTTAACCGCAGAAGCTCGGGCGAGCTTATTCAGCGCGTTGCCAACGATACCGAAGAGCTTCGAGAGTTTATCACCTGGCTCGTTCCCAACCTTATACAGCAGGCGTTAACGCTCGGAACGGTTGCGGTATTGCTTCTTATAATGAACTGGAAGCTTACGATTCTTGTAATTCTTCCCGTTCCCTTCCTTGTGCTGATGTTCAGAGTGCTTCATAAGTTCACCCACAAGATGTATCACCGTCAATGGCAGGTCGAAAGTGATGCCGGAACGCTGATGCACGACGTTTTTTCGGGAATGCGCGTTGTTAAAACCTACGGCACCGAAAAACGCGAGGAAAAGCGCTTTGACGAAGCCGCCAAGAAGATCGCGCAGATAAGCAAGAAAAACGAGCTTACCTGGAACATGATAATGCCATTTGCGTCGTTCCTGCTGAGCATCGGCGAATATGCGGTGCTTTATTTCCTCGGCAGAGAGCTTGTGGGCGATCCGTCGGTTATAACCTCGGGCAACGCAAACTTCGCGCTCGGCGATCTTATGCAGTTCGTTTCCTACGTTGGCTTGATCTATGAGCCGATACGCTGGATGTCGTTTCTGCCGCGAAGGATCGCAAGAGCAACCACCTCGCTTTCGAAGATCGTTGAGCTTCTTGACGAAAAGAACGAAATGTGCCTCGAGGGCGAAATCCTCGATGATATCAACGGCGATATCGAGTTCAAAAACGCAAGCTTCGGCTATGCCGATGCCGAATACGTTTTAAAGAACATCAACCTGAAGATCGGCAAGGGCGAAATGGTCGGCTTTGTCGGCAGAAGCGGCGTCGGAAAAACAACTGCAGCAAACCTTGTTTTGCGGCTTTACGATCTTTCCGAGGGCTCGCTTACCGTTGACGGCAAGGAAATAAAAACCATCGATCAGCATTCCTATCGCTCGAAGATCGGCGTTGTTCTGCAGGAAACCTTCCTTTTCAACGGAACAATTTACAGCAACATTGCCTATGCAAAGCCGGGCGCAACGCGCGATGAGGTCATTCGCGCCGCCAAGCTTGCCAACGCGCATGAATTCATAATGCGTCAGCCCGATGGCTATAACACCTATGTCGGCGATAAGGGCCACACCCTTTCGGGCGGCGAGCGCCAGCGAATTGCGATTGCGCGCGCAATATTGCGCAACCCGAGAATCTTAATTCTTGACGAGGCAACAAGCTCGCTCGATACCGAAACCGAAAAGCAGATCCAAGAGGCTATCGCGCTTCTTTCGGGCGGAAGAACAACCATCGCCATAGCCCACCGTCTTTCAACCCTTCGAAATGCAACCAAGATCGTTGTTTTCGAAAAGGGCATGATCGAGGAAGAGGGCTCGCATGACGAGCTGATGCGAAACCAAGGCAGATATTACCGCTTGGTAATGGCTCAGCGACAGGTTAATAAAATGCAAAAATAAAATGCAAGAAAAATCGGAGTTATCCTGCAAGGAAAGCTCCGATTTTTTGCGGTTTTTGCGAAAAATAGGATTTAAAACGGGAAGCAAACGACTAAAACACTTGAAAATGCCGAAAGAATATAGTATAATAATATGAATATTTATATCACGATCTTATATCTCGGAGGTTGAAATATGAAAAACACAGAAAAAACAATGGAAAAGCTCGTTGCGCTCTGCAAGGGCAGAGGCTTTATCTTTGCGGGCAGTGAGATCTATGGCGGTCTCGCAAATACTTGGGATTACGGTCCTTTGGGCGTTGAGCTCAAAAACAACATAAAAAAAGCTTGGTGGAAGAAGTTCGTTCAGGAAAACCCCTATAACGTCGGTCTCGATTCGGCTATTCTTATGAACCCTCAAACCTGGGTTGCTTCGGGCCACCTCGGCGGATTTTCCGATCCCTTGATGGATTGCCGCGAATGTAAAGAGCGCTTCCGTGCCGATAAGCTTATCGAAGATTGGGTCGCCGAGCAGGGAATCGAGCTCCCCAAGCCCATCGATGCATTCTCTCAGCAGGAAATGAAGCAGTTTGTTGAAGATAACAACATTCCTTGCCCCACCTGCGGTAAGCACAACTTCACCGATATCCGTCAATTCAACCTTATGTTCAAAACCTTCCAGGGCGTTACCGAGGATGCGAAGAACACCGTTTATCTCCGCCCCGAAACCGCTCAGGGTATTTTCGTTAACTTTGCAAACGTTCAGCGCACAACCCGCAAAAAGCTCCCCTTCGGTATCGGTCAGATAGGCAAGAGCTTCAGAAACGAGATCACCCCCGGCAACTTCATTTTCCGCGTTCGCGAGTTCGAACAGATGGAGCTTGAATTCTTCTGCCAGCCCGGAACCGACCTTGAGTGGTTCGAATATTGGCGCTCGTTCTGCCGCGATTGGCTTCTCTCGCTCGGCATGAAGGAAGAAAACCTCCGTCTTCGCGACCATGATCCCGAAGAGCTTTGCTTTTATTCCAAGGCAACAACCGACTTCGAATTCCTCTTCCCGTTCGGCTGGGGCGAGCTTTGGGGTGTTGCCGACAGAACCGACTATGACCTTACTCAGCACATTAACACCTCGGGCAACGATTTAACCTATTTCGATCAGGAAAAGAACGAAAGATACATTCCCTACGTTATCGAGCCCTCGCTTGGTGTTGAGCGTTCGGTTCTCGCCTTCCTCGCCGATGCCTACGATGAAGAAAACATCGGCAAAGACGGCGCCGAGGATATCAGAACCGTGCTTCGCTTCCATCCCGCGCTTGCTCCCTTTAAGGCGGCTGTGCTTCCTCTTTCGAAAAAGCTTGGCGAAAAGGCAATCGAGCTCAAAAACGAGCTTTGCAAATATTTCCCCGTTGATTACGATGAATCGGGCTCTATCGGCAAGCGCTATCGCCGCGAGGACGAGATCGGAACTCCCTTCTGCATAACCTACGATTTCGATTCGCTTGAGGATAACTGCGTTACCGTTCGCGACCGCGATACCATGGAGCAGATCAGAATGCCCATTTCCGAGGTTCGCGCTTATATCGAAGAAAAGATCAATTTCTAATAGGGTTTTTACGCCCTTCGAGGCATAAAAATGGAAAACAGGATCAATGTTCTCGAGGCGATCGCCGAGCGCCTCAACCGTTGCTCTAAGGGGCAAAAGAAAATCGGCGAATATCTGCTTGTTAACTATGCGGCGGCGGCTTATATGACCGCCGCCAAGCTTTCTGAAACGGTAGGTGTTTCGGAATCGACCATCGTCCGCTATGCAACCGAGCTTGGCTTCGAGGGCTATCCCGAGCTTCAATCGGCGTTAAGATATGCCGCAAGAAGCAAGCTTACTTCCGTTGAGCGAATGAAGCTTTCAAAGGAGCGCATCGGCGAGGATACTCTGCAAAAAAGCGTTAATTCCGATATAGAAAGCATAAAAAAAACGCTTGCGATGACAGACAAAGCGGCTTTCGACGGCTTTGTAACCGAAATAATGAACGCCGAGCGTATCTATATCGTCGGCGCAAGAAGCTCGGCAAGCCTTGCGATGTTCTTGAATTTTTATCTTTCGATTCTTTTCGATAACGTTCAAATAGTTCACACCGTTATCGGAAGCGAGGCATACGACCAGATGTTCAAGGTAAAAAAGGGCGACGTTGTGCTCGGAATAACCTTTCCGCGCTATTCCAAGCTCACCGTTGACGTTCTCGGATTTTCGAAGCGCGCGGGCGCAACCGTTCTCGGCATAACCGACAGCATTCACAGCCCGATCGCGAAAACCGCCGACATAACCCTTTTTGCCGATAACGAAAGCGACACCTTCGTCGATTCGCTTGCCGCGCCGCTGACTCTTATAAATGCATTGCTGGTTGAAATAGGCAGGCGCGACCCCGAAAGAACCGCAACCCGTTTTGATATACTTGAACGCATCTGGGCGGAAAACGATGTTTATGATAATTTATGATGAAATATGACGTTATCGTTGTCGGCGGCGGCCCTGCAGGGCTGTTCGGCGCATATAACGCCGCAATAAACGGAAAAAGCGTTCTGCTTTTGGAAAAGAACGACCGTTGCGGCAGAAAACTCGATATAACAGGCAAGGGAAGATGTAATGTTACCAATATGTGCTCTCGCGAGGAGTTTTTGAATAACGTTCCTCAAAACCCCCGCTTTTTAATGAGCGCTATCTCGCGTTTTTCTCCCGAAGATACCGTTGCCTTTTTCGAGGCTTGGGGCGTTAAGACCAAGGTCGAGCGCGGCAACCGCGTTTTTCCCGAAAGCGACCGCGCAAACGATATAACCAAGGCGCTCGTTACGGCTTGCGAAACGGTCGGCGTTGTTATAAAGCGCGGTAACGTTTCGGCGCTTTTGGTTGATAACGGCGCAATAAAGGGCGTTCGCGTCGGCAAAGCCGAGTTCTTTTCGGATTCGGTTCTTGTTGCCTGCGGCGGAAGCTCTTATCCCAAAACCGGCTCGGACGGAAGCGGCCATCGCCTTGCCGAAAGTGTTGGGCATAATATAACCCCCATCCGTCCCTCGCTTGTTCCGCTTGTTTCGCCCGATAAGCTCTGCCGCGATTGCATGGGGCTTTCGCTAAGAAACGTCGGAATCTCCTTTTACGGCTCGGGCAAAAAGCCGCTTTATGAAGAGCAGGGCGAAATGATGTTCACTCATTTCGGCGTTACGGGGCCGGTTATTCTTTCGGCTTCGGCTTATCTTCGCGGTGATTTTCCTTTTAAAATGTTCATCGACCTGAAGCCCGCGCTCGACGAAAAAACGCTTGATAAAAGGCTTTTGCGCGATTTTTCCGAAAACAGCAACCGCGAGCTCAAAAACGGCTTCTCGGCGCTTTTGCCGTCAAAGCTTATCGACCCGTTCGTTGCAATGACGGGCATTCCGCCCGAAACCCGCCTTAACAGCCTAACGCGCGAACAACGCACAACCATTCTTTCGCTTATGAAGGCGTTGCCGATCAAAATAAGCGGAACCCGTCCGATCGACGAGGCGATCGTTACGGGCGGCGGCGTTGATTGCCGCGAGATCGACCCCAAAACCATGCAATCAAAGCTTGTTTCGGGTCTTTATTTTGCGGGCGAGGTTATCGACATTGATGCCTACACCGGCGGATTTAATCTTCAAATAGCGTTCTCAACCGCATTTGTTGCGGGCAACGCGATGTAAAAAAGGAAGCTTTTGCTTAATGAATTGGTTTTTCGAGTTTATAACTAATCCCTATCTTATCGCGCCGATAGCGGCGTGGTTTGTTGCTCAGAATTTAAAGGTTATTATCGACACGGTGATCAATAAAAAATTCGACCCCAACCGATTTTTCGGCGACGGCGGAATGCCGAGCTGCCATTCGGCAACCGTTTCGGCACTAGCCTGCATTTGCGGTCTCGGTCAAGGGTTCGGCAGCGTCGAATTTGCGCTTAGCGCGATCTTTTGCGCCGTTGTCTGCCGCGATGCCATGGGCGTTCGTATGGAAACCGGCAAGCAGGCAATAGTGCTTAACGAGTTTATTAAGCTGTTCGGCAAGCATTCCGAAAAGAAGCTTAGCTCGATTAAGCTAAAGGAGTTTGTCGGCCACACACCGCTTCAGGTCGGCGCGGGAATAATAATCGGCGTCGGCGTTTCGGTGGCGGTATATTTTATATTCGGGAATTTCGGTGCAATTTAAAGCTTTGAATATGCCGTTGGTGTGTTCAGTCTTGCGGTTGATCAAAACGCCGTTTATCTCGGCATGGGCGGCTACGGCAACGGAAAAACCTTTCAAGAAAACTGCGGCGATATTTTAAGGGTATCGCTTTCGCAGGAATGATTTTTATGTTGACAAGCGGCTTGATATATGTTATTATAAAGCCCACGGGGCATTAGCGCAGCTGGGAGCGCACAACACTGGCAGTGTTGGGGTCAGGGGTTCGAATCCCCTATGCTCCACCAGAAAACGACAGATTCCGACAGGAATCTGTCGTTTTCAACTAAATCCACCCTTGCGGGTGGGTGAAATCTTCTTCGACGATGAAATCCAACTTCGTTGGGTGAAATCCGCCTCGACGGCGGATGGGTGGATTTAATTTCATCTGAGGCAAAGCCGAAGATTTCATCAGCGTTAGCTGATTTCATCCTTGCGTGAGCAAGGATTTCATTTTCTGTAAGAGTTCGAATTCATACGCAAAAACAGCAAAAATATCTTTTTCATAGTTCATAGACAGAAAAGAAGTAACTTTTGTAAACAAAGGTTACTTCTTTTTTTATCCAAGCCGCAGGCTTGGTATATCATCAGCCCCGACGGGCGATGGTATATCATCACGGCAAAGCCGTGTATAACACCTCCTGCGGCTTAATGATATACAATGCTTCGCATTGATGATATACCGCTACAAGTTGCGGATGATATACACGCCTTACGGCGTGATTGAGAGCAAGAAGGCGAAATGTTCTTGAATCGCTTTGCGAAATATGATATAATCAATTTAAATAATAAGTGTTTGCGAGGAATAAAACGATTGTTATTGAACCGGAGGCGATAAAGTAATGGGAGCTTGGGTTTTCGTAATCATTTTTGCTTTTGCGGTATTTATTGTTTTGGGAAATGTGATTCCTATGTATAAAGAACACAAGAAAATTGTCGAAACCTTTGTTAATTACGATCCCATGATGCGAAGATACGTATATAAGGTAAACCTTACAAGCGACGAGATATTAAAACGGCTATCTGTAAATAACGATGCCGATGATCTGAGCTGTAAGCTTGATTCTGAACGGTCTGAAATCATATTATTGAATACAGTGTTTCGCTTTCATATACATGAGTATAAAGAGTTTTCGGTGGTTACCTTAGAAAGGGTATCGCTTTCCGCAAGAGACAACATACCGATTAAGCTGAATCCATTTATGATAAATAAGCTTGAAGCAATCATTATCCCCTATTCCGAAAGCTATTTTTAAAGCTTGATGCCTTACACAAAATTTTTATCGTTATGCTGCGAGGGAGCTTATGTCGCGCTTTGATTTTGAACCGAAAGGTTCAAGCACCTTTGATCAAATATACGCCGAGGTAAAAATGATTCCCGCGGGCAAGGTTGCTTCTTACGGCTATATTGCCTGCCGCTTGGGCAATTTGCGTTTATCGCGGGTTGTGGGCTATGCGCTTCATTCCAACCCCGACCCCGAAAATATCCCTTGCCACCGCATCGTTATGAAAAACGGAGCCCTTGCGCCCGGTTTTGTCTTCGGCGGCCCGTGCGAACAAAGAAAACGCCTTGAAGCAGAGGGTGTAAGCTTTCTTCCCGACGGGCGCGTTGATATGGAAAAATGCGGAATGAGGCTGTAACAAACCGTGTGTGCTTTCGGCTTTTGTGCCCTTGAAAGAGAATAATAAAAAATCAAGCTTCAAATAAACGAAGCTTGATTTCTTTTTTATTTCAACAAAATAGGTTGAAGCTGACTGCCTCGAACCGCGTGCTCGAGCGAAAGGTCAACCAGCCCGAAATCGCATATGAGAGAGGTCGGCTTTCCGCTTGGCGAATCCTGCCCGAACGGAACGTAATAAATATTCTTCTTTTCGAGCGTTAGCGCAATGTTGAAAAGGTTTGCCCCCAAGCCGTCGTTTGTGGCAAGAGCGATAAGAACCGGCTTGCGGCACCTTAGCTGTGCTTTAACGCACATTGTAACCGTTGAATCGGTTATTCCGTTGGCGATCTTTGCAAGCGTGTTGCCTGTGCAGGGCGAAACGATAAGGCAATCGAAGCTTCCGCCCGTAACCGTTTCTTCGGCGGCTTTAATGCTTGTTATCGGCACTTTGCCGGTTATTTCCGAAACCGAAGATATCAGCGATGCGGCGGTTCCGAATCGGGTGTCGGTGCTTTCAACCGCCTCCGATAAAGCAGGGGTGATATCGTTCCCGTCGGAAAGCCGTTTCAGCGTTTCAAGCGAATATTTGTGCGTGCAGAACGAACCGCAGATCGCGTATAACAGCTTCAAGGCGTTATCCCCCTTTCGAGCAAGATCGGAATAATGGTTTCGGCGATCGCACTGCCTGCCGAGGCGGGCGCGTATTTCCCCGGCAGGCCTAACGCCTCAATAACCTTAACGTGCTGTCTGCGCGCTTCTTCGCGGTCGATGCCGCCGGGAAGCGAGGCGAGCTCGATAACGCAAGCCTGCTTTCCGATCGCCGAAAGAGCCCTTCTGTCGAGAACAAGGCTCGGCACCGTATTGAAAACGGTGTCGGCGGTTGAAAGCGCTTTTTCCGCCTCGCAAAAGGGCAGAGCGTTCATTCCCGACGCTTCGGCGAGGGCGCGCGCTTCGCTTTTTCTTGCAACGACGCTAACCCTCGCACCGAGCGAACGGCACATTTTTGCAAGAAAGCTTCCTATGCGCCCATAGCCCAAAATAACCGCTTGCGAGCCGAAAACCGTTCTTTTCATTTCGTTCATGGCGATCGAAAGAGCCGCTTCTGCGGTTATAAACGCGTTTTTCAGCAAAAGCGTTTCGCAACGCGAATAGTCAACGGTGTTGCTTGCTTCTTTGTCCGTTCCGCCCGCAAGAATAAGCGAATTGTTTCCGCAGAGCGCCAACGCCTCCTCTGCGGCTACCGTTTTTTCGCAAAACGGTGCATAAAGGTTGCCGCCCTTTGAAAAAGGCAACGGCAAAATAACAGCCGCCGCTTCATTAACCGCGGCGCCGAATTCGGGCTCGCTTGCTCCGAGAAGGTTTCCGAACCCAAACAGCGTGCATTCAAATCCATGCTCGGCAAGCAGCTTGCAAACGGTAAGCATTCGCAGGTCTCCGCCCGCAACAGCGATTCTCATTCGATCAGCCTCCTGATGCTATATTATGCCTGCCGAAGCGAAAATGTTCATGCTTTTATCAAGATCGGCTTGCCCTGCTCGCGCACGTTTCCGTTTTCATCGAATGCGGCGGGGTTGTGCTCGGCAATCGCGGCGGGATCGGCACGGTAAAGCTTTGCGATACTCCAAAGGCTTTCGTTCTTTTCGGGAAAGCAGAACACCAAGGCATCGGGCTCGCCGTCGTGCGAAAGCTCGGTTCGCTTCGAAACCTCGGAAATAAAGGTCTCCTCGGCTTCGGTGTAAACGCAAACCCTTGTTCCCGCTATAACGCGCGCGGTAACGCTTCCGTCGGAATGCAGGGTGGTTATGACCTCAATGGGATAAGTGTCGGCGACGATGTTGCTTTCGCCTTCGGGAAGCTCGATTGCAAGAAACTGCTCATAGGGCAGGCTGTGGTCGGTGCTGTAAATACCTTCGGCTGTGTTGTAAACGAGGGTAACGATAAAGCTTCCTTTAATATTAATGCCGCCCTCTGCCTTTTCGACCGTTAAGCTTGCGTTCTTTGCGCTCGAATCGAGAATAAGCTCGGCGGCGGGCTCGGTCGGCGCAAGCTTTGCTTCGGCAGAAAAGCTTCTGTCGGTTTTTTCGAAAAGCCGCGGCATCGGCGCGGTGGTTTTGATAAGCTGACCGAGATGGTTCTTTTCAAACATATCGTCGGCAACGGTGTATGCCTTTGGTTCGTTCATTTTAAGCTTCATTTTCACCGAAAACGCGGTTTTTATAACTCGGTTTTCGCCGTATTGGTCAAGCTCGGGCATGAATTCGCTGTCAAACGGCTCGAGCTCAACCGAAACGTGCTTGTGTTCTTCGACCGCATCGTTGGCATAATCGATGGCAACGGGCAGAGTTTTTATCGCCATATAATATCTGCCTTCGCCGTCCTCTTCCTCGCAAAGCACCTTTATCAATGCCGTGGTTCTTATCTCGGCTCTGCCGGGTGAAAGCGAAAGCTGTGGCTCTTGAAGGCAAACGCTTCCGCAAACTATTTCGCCGATGCTTTTTTCGCTTTGATTAAGCGCAAGGGCTTCTCCGAATCGGTATTCGCCGGTTTGAAGCAGGGTTCGCCCCTCAAAGCCGATCGTCTTTTTGCGAAAAAAGGTCTCGCTGTCTTCGTTTACCGCCAAGGCTTTAACCGAAGCCTCGCCCTCAATTTCGAAAAATGCGCCGAGCGATGATTTGATTATCATTCGCCGCGGCGACAAAAGCTTAACGCTTATGCGCTCGCAGTTAACCGAGCAAATTGCCGAAATGCTCTCTGCGTCGGTTCGGGGAATGGGAATGGAATGGCTGAATTCCTGCGTGAAGCTGCAGCACCTTAAACGGCTTTTGTAATCGGTTTCGTAAAGAATATCGCAAACCGCCTTGCCCGTAACCGTTGCTTTGCCGTCACTTATTTCACAGCTTTCCGCAAACGGAGTGCAATCGACCTTAACTATCCTTGCAACGTCGGGGCAATATTCGGGAAGCTGTGAATCGAATTCCAGCTCTTTGTCGGTTTTCGCGCCGAAAATCTTTTTCGGAATAAGTATTTCGTTGGTGGTGATTCCTATTTTGATCGCGCCCTTTCTTTTTTTTATTGAATGTAGTTATATATATGAACGCAAACCGCCGAATATGAATAAACTGCTATCGAAAGGCTGTGATATCAATGTGCGGTTTGGCAAAAACTATCGGTGTGGCGGCGCTAACCTTCGGCGCGGGCGTTATGCTTTGTCTGATCCTGCCCTCAAGCGCGCTCGTTTGCGTCGAGGCGGCATTGATCATTTCCGCGGGTGCAGTACTGTTTATTAAATAGGGAGCTGTTGTTATGAGAATTTACTGTTTTCGTTCGCCGAGATTTTTAAAACCCTTTTTTAAGCTGTTTTCAAAATAAAATCGCCGAAAATCGTTGACACCGCGCGCGTGCGGTGATATAATAGCGAAAACATTGAAGAGTAAGGGTCTATTCGTGAAGTGCCGACCGAACGGGGAGTTGTCAGTCGGACGAAAAACGCAAAAGCGTTTGCGGTCTGGACCCTGCATCCCGCTTCATACGGCAAAAAACAAACGGGCTCTGCCTTTTGGCAAAACCTTCTTTTCTTGCTATATGTTATGCAGGATAAGGAGGTTTGTTTTTTTGAAAAATATTAAAAAGCTTGTATTTGCCGCGCTGATGACCGCACTTTGCGTTATCATCGGCTGGTTCTGCAAAACCTATTTCACCTTCGGAGCAATCAGAATAACCTTTGAGAACGTTCCCATTCTTCTTGCGGGAATGCTTCTCGGGCCCGCATTCGGCGCGGCGGTGGGTGTTGCTTCTGATATAGTAAGCTGTATGCTTTCGGGCTTCGGCGTTAATCCTATAATAACACTTGGCTCGGCTTCGGTCGGCGTCATTTCGGGTTTACTGCATATATATATAATAAAAAGGAAAGGCTTTTTGCCCACCGCGCTTTCGGTGCTTACAGCGCATGCCGTCGGCTCGATGCTGATAAAGTCTGTCGGGCTCTATTTCTATGGCTATGCTCTTCCTATTCTGTTAACTCGCGTGCCGCTTTATCTCGGAATAGGTCTTGCCGAAAGCTATCTTATTTGGCTTTTGCTTAAAAACAAAAGGATCTCATCTGCATTCGAAAGGAACGGTGTCCGTAAATGAACTATACCGAGGCACTTGAATATATCCATTCGGTCGAGTGGCGCGGAAGCCGCCCCGGCCTTTCGCGAACCGTCGAGCTTTTAAAGCGCTTGGGCAATCCCGAAAAGGAAATGCGCTTCGTTCACGTTGCGGGAACGAACGGAAAAGGCTCCACCTGCTCGATGCTCGATTCGGTTCTTCGCAGCGCGGGCTATAAGGTCGGGCTCTATACCTCGCCTTATATCGTGCGTTTTAACGAAAGAATGCGCATCAACGGTGAGTCGATCTCCGATAGCGAGCTTGCCGAGCTTACCGCGCTTGTAAAGCCGCATGCCGAAGCAATGGAGGATAAACCCACCGAATTCGAGCTTATAACCGCGCTCGCGTTTCTGTATTTTAAAAGAAATGCCTGCGATATCGTTGTGCTTGAGGTCGGAATGGGCGGAATGCTCGATTCTACCAACGTTATCGAATCGCCCGTGGTCTCGGTCATAACCGGCATCGCGCTTGATCACACCTCCGTTCTCGGAAACACGGTTCCCGAGATAGCTTTTCAAAAAGCGGGCATAATAAAGCAGGGCAGACCTGTTATCTATGGCGGCAGAGACGATGAGGCTTGTCAAGTTATCCAAAACGTTGCAAACGAGAAGGACTCGCGTTTTACAAGAACGCGTCTTTCCGAGCTTTCACCCGTAAATATGTCGGTCGGCGGAACTGTGTTTGATTATTGCGATTATAAAGATATAAAGCTGTCGCTTGCGGGCAGGTATCAGCTCGAAAATGCAGCAACCGTTATCGAAACGGCAGCCGAGCTTAACCGTTGTGGGCTCGCTGTGTCGGAATCGGCGTTAAGAAGCGGTCTCGCTTCGGCAAAATGGCGCGCGCGCTTCGAGCTTCTATCGGAAGAACCGACGGTAATTTTCGATGGCTCACATAACATTCAGGGCGTAACCGCTGCCGCGAACAGCATAAAGCAGTTCTTCGGCGGTGAAAAGGTGAATATATTAATGGGCGTTCTCGCCGATAAGGATTATCGCGATATGGTGGCGTTGCTTGCTCCGCTTGCGAAAAGAGTGTTCACCGTAACCCCGAATTCGCCTCGCGCGCTTTCAAGCGCCGAGCTCGCGGCCGTCTTTGCTGAGGCGGGTGCGTATTCGACGAGCTATCCCTCGGTCGAGCAGGGCGTTGAGGCGGCGTATGACGATTCGCTCGGCGAAAAAACGCCGTTGATAATGCTCGGTTCGCTTTATATGTATAACGAGGTGTTTTCTGCATTTAAAACCATCGAAAAAAGCAAAAAACAATAATCTTCGAAAAAATTTTCTTCAAAAAATCCTTTGTTTTCAAGGCTTTTTGGACTTTTTCAAAAAAAATTAAAAAAAGTTGAAAAAAGGGGTTGACAAAGGCTCGAAGGTGTGGTAGAATAGCCAAGCTGTCCGCGAGAGAGCCGATGAGGCGAGCGAGCGGGTAGCGCGAACGGACATTGAAAATTGAACAACAAGTGTACTACAAAGTACGAAGTACTAAGAAGTACGAGACTCGTTAATTCTTTAAAAAGTAAAGAGCAAAACAGGAAATTTACTCTATCGAAAGATAGATAAATAAAACAACTCATTAGAGAGTTT
>JAFSGD010000003.1 GCA_017434845.1 Clostridia bacterium | reverse complement strand
TTGTAGGTGTCAAGGCAATAACGCTTTAGGAGCATATAGTCAACGACCAAAACGCTGCCGTCTTCGTTAACGTCGCCCTTAATGCCCTTAACCAACGCATCGATCGCATCGTTTATTGCCATGGTTGCGGCATCCACCTCTTCCTGCTCGATATCAAGCAAGCCGCTTACGTCAACGGAAAGCGCTTCGGCAAGAACCTGCCAGCTTTTTGCCGTGTAATCGGTCTCGTTTAGCGCCGCTGCTTTGCTTACAGCTTCGTTATATGCGCTGTAATCGGCGGGAATCAATATGCGCTCGAACGTGGTTTGCGTGCTGTTGTTTTCGATGCTGTGGTCGCTTATGCCGACCGGCATTACAGTGAAGGTATAAACCTCGTTAGTATAGCCCTCGGGTATATCGAGGTTTACGCTCAGCTCGCCTTCGCCGAAGGGAGCAAGCGTTTGTGTTACCGTTTCGCTGTGGGCAATATTGCCCTCGCTGTCGGTTACCGTTACCTCGAACGATTCAATTACCGCAGAGCTGTAATTTTCAACGCCGATATTGAAATCAACGTTGCCCGTTTCGAGCCGGTCTTCATCGAAATCAACGTAAGAAACGCGAACGTCGGTCTCGTCGGTGCATTCGCCCACAACGATAGATGCGCTTTCAACGCCCGATTCATCCTCACTTATATAGTTGAACGCAACGCGCACGCTTCCGTCGGGAAGCATTGCGGGAGAATAGTTGCGGATATATTTTCCCTCATCCGAATAGAGCTCAAATCTGCCCCATTCACCGTCTTCAACCGAATATTTGCTGTAATAAAGCGCTTTGGTGAAATCCTCGTTAAGAACGGTTGCGAACATTACCAAATCACTTCCGTTGCTTTCCACAACGAAATCGTCAAGCGCGCCGAGGCTGATATCTTGAACGCTTTCCGTGCCGTTATAGGTATAAAATCCGCTTGCATCGGTATAGTAGATACATCCGTTTTCTTCCTCAAAGCAGTTGATACCCTCGAAAACGAGAATATTGTTGCTGCCGTTATAGCAATAAAGGTTCGTCTTGTCGGTTTCGAACAGCGAATAATAAACGCCGTTTTCGGCAAGCTCGAGGTCGTTGAACATTGCTTCGGTGCTAATGATCTGAACCGTCGAGGTAAGAATACCGTTTGCATCAACGCTTGCTTGGTAAAGCGAGTTACTGCCCGAAAGCTGATAGATATTATTATCGCTGTTTTCGGTCCATGCAACAACGAATTTTCCGTTTTCGCCGCGGATGATCGCGTTCATTTCGAAATCGCTGTCTTCCTCGGGGTTGATCGCTATATTATCGCCGAAGCTTGCGGTCTCGCTGTCAAACACGGTTGCATAAAGGTCGAAGCTTTCAAGCATTTCGCTTGTTTCGGTGCCCTCGGCGAACTCGGTGGTTGCCTTTTGCCATGCGATATATGCATATCTGCCGTCGGAATAAACGGTGGGCATATCGTTATTAGTGCCGTCTTCGTATATTGCCTCGGGAGTGCTCCATTCGGTTCCGTTATAGTAAGAATACATGAGCGTGCACATATTCTCCTGCGTTTTGGTGCCGTTGTCGTCTACCCAAACGAGAAGCATATTGCCGTTATCGAAGCTTACAAGGTTGGGCGAAGAAAGCGGATAGGCGTTATTCTTAACGAAATCCGCGCCGATGAAGCTGACCGACGAGCGCCTTAGCGAATATGCCGACGCGAGATAGCTTCGGTCGATCGGCTCGGCGGAGTTGATAAGCTCTTTATAGGAATTAACCTCCGAAACGTCTACGTTCGGCGTTAAATTCAGCTTTTCCATGCTCCATTCGGTTCCGAAATCTGGGTAGAGCTCGATATCTGCAAATGATACCGAATCGGCAAACAGTTCAAAACCGAACAAATAGCCTTCCCATCTTGCGCCGACATCGATTCCAAGGCGGAGAGGTTTTTCCTTGTTTGCGGTATCTATCTGACCCATAAGGGCACCGTAGACCTCACCTTGAACGTAAGTGCTGCCGACACCAACGTTTATTCCCGCCGATAATTCAAGCTTCAAGTCGGAAGCAAACTGAGGAATAATCTTTTCTTCTTGAACGAACTTCAACTGTCCGTTTATTGAACCGTTGATGCCATAAATTATATATATCGGCGCGGGCGGAACAGGGCTGTGCTTGAGGTTGACGCCTGCTTCAAGCGAAGCGATAACGCCTCCTTCCTTAAACACCCAGCTTCCGTTTGAAAAATCAAACTCCATATATCCTGCCAAAGAAGCCCCAACGTTTATCATCATAGTGCCGTTTGTCTTCTTCAGCTTACCGCGAAGCTTTGAAAAATCATTCCAAAGGCGTGTTGTGTCTACCTTTTTGCCGGTAACGCCCGTATAAAGCGATTTGACCTCTCTGTATGCTTCCGACCAATAAACGTCTTTGTTGCTCGAACCCTGAATGTTCGCATCATAATTCTCATCAAAACCGACAAGAACCTTTGCTTTTGTTCCTTCAAAGATTATATGAACGTTCTTGCCGATATCAAGCTTCATTTCCGAAGAAAGATTGATCAACGGAAACTTATAGCCCAAAAGCTCGATCTCCGCTCCCGAAATATCGCTACCTGAAATATCAAGATCGCCGATTTGGGATTTGATTTGGTTTGCATCGGGAATCTTTCCCCAAACAACTTTTGCAGAAGAATTATCTCTCCAGTATCTGCTCCAAGTTAATGGGCTAGAAGTAACTTCACAATATATAGTTTGCACATCCGCCCAATTCTCAAATACAGTGGCACCCATAGAGGCGATACTGGCAGGAATGAATATTTCTGTCATGCTATACAATCCAGCAAACGCAAGGTCGCCTATGGAGACCACGCTGTTAGGAAGATCAAGTCTTTTTAACTTGGTACAATAAGCAAAAGCTTCATCATCTATATTTTTAAGATTATCAGATAACGATACATTTTCTACTTCGCTCCATGCGAACGCACGATATCCAATGAATTCAACCGAATCCATCATGTATAGATCTTGAAGATTAATAGTAGCCCAAAATGATGTGCGTTCTATACGGACCACACTATTAGGAACACTATAATATAGATCCGGTTTTGCGGGAGGATACTTGATCAAAGTGGTTTTGCCCTTATTGAACAAAACGCCATCCTCGGAACAGTAATGTTCATTATTTTCGTCCACAGTAATGTTCTCAAGAGCACCGCTATCATCAAAAGCTCCTTCATATATATAAACCACACTACTTGGTATATATATAGTTTGTAAATTATCGCACCATCTTATTGTACAGATTCCTTTAACTGGTAGACCGTTGATGGTTTCGGGAATTACAATGTTTGTATTAGTATTATCACTTGGAACGATAACTTCGTAATATGATCCACCATAGTCTAAATCGTACCTTGATAAATATTTAACGCCTTGTTCGTCGGTAACATCCGCCGCAAAAACCGAGAAGTCGAGCTCGGAAAACGGAATCAATGCAAAGAGCATTACCGTTGCGAGCAGGACAGAGAGTGTTTTTTTCATCTTATTTCCCCTTTTTTATAAAAATGAAATAATTGTGAACTTTCATATTAATATAACACAGTAACGCGCAAAAGTCAACAGCGCGGAAAAAGAAGCGGCAAGGCTTTAAAAAAAGTTGACAGGTTGGGGGGCAAGGTGGTATAATATTATGAATTATTGTGTGATAGCAAGGGGAAACGGATATGACAAGACGAGAATCACGCGAAAAGGCGATAGGCCTTCTTTTCGAACGCAGCTTTGATTATGAAAGAACGCCCGAAGAGATAATGGCGGATGCCAAAGAGGAGCGCGAAGAAAAGCTTAGCGCTTTTGCAAAAGAGCTTTTTGTGCGCACCGACGAAAACATGGGCGATATCGACGAAAAGATAGCGCGTTGCGCGGATAATTGGCGCATTGACAGAATCGGCAGAGTAACCCTGACCATTCTTCGACTTGCCGCCTGCGAAATCGATTTCTTCCCCGAAATTCCGATTGAGATCTCGGTTAACGAGGCTTTGGAGCTTGCAAGAAAGTTCGATGACGAAAAATCGGTTGCTTTTATCAACGGCGTGCTCGGAAAATATGCCGCAGGCATCGAAAAGCCGTTTGCAAAGCAAAAGCCGCTTTCGGCAGAAGCAGAAGAGGATGAGCCCGAAGAGAACGGCGATTCGGAAGAGGTTGTTTCCGAATGAACGCAGAGCGTCGAGCTTTAACGGTTGAACAGCTTAACACCTATATCAAGGATTATCTTGCAACCGCGCCGCTTCTTAACGGCGTTTACGTTAAGGGCGAAATATCCAACATTCGCGTTTACGGCGGCTCGGGGCATATTTATTTTACGTTAAAGGACGAAAACTCGGCTATACCCGCAACAATGTTCGGCGGTGCGGGCAAGCTTAAATTCAAGCCCGAAAACGGCATGAAGGTGCTTTGTACGGGCAGAGTTGCGGTTTTTGTGCGGGACGGGCAATACCGTCTTTATGCCGACAGCATGGAGCCCGACGGCATCGGCTCGCTTTATATTGCGTTCGAGCAATTAAAGCAAAAGCTTGCCGAGCAGGGTCTTTTTGCGCAGGAGCATAAGAAAAAAATACCCAAAATTCCCTTTTCGGTGGGAATTATAACCGCGCCGGGCGGTGCGGCTGTGCGCGATATGATAAACGTTACGCGCCGCCGTTTCCCTGCCGCGAGGCTTTATCTTTATCCCTCGTTGGTTCAGGGTCCAAACGCCCCTCAACAGCTTATTCAGGCTTTGAAAGCGCTTGATGAAAGCAAGCTTTGCGACGTTATTATCATCGGCAGAGGCGGCGGAAGCGCCGAGGATCTTTGGTGCTTTAACGACGAAGCGCTTGCGCACGCGGTTTACAACTGCAACACCCCGATCATTTCAGCGGTTGGGCACGAAACCGATTTTACCATTTGCGATTTTGTTGCCGACCTGCGCGCTCCAACACCCAGCGCGGCGGCAGAGCTTGCCGTGCCCGACGTGCGCGAGCTTAAAAAACAGTTTGGCAACGTCGAAAAGCGAATGAGCTCGCTTTTGACCGCAAGAACCGATTATTTGCGTCAAAGGCTTGTTTCGCTGTCTCAGCGCCCCGTTTTGCAAAGCCCCGAAAGGTATTTCGACGATCGCAGAATGGCGCTTGCGCGCGAAGAGGAAAGGCTGTTTTCGGTTATTGGCGCAAAGCTCGAGCGCGAAAGGCTTTTGCTTAACACCAAAAACGAAAAATTAAAGAGTCTTAACCCGCTTTCTGTGCTCGGAAGAGGCTTTTCGGTCGCTTTCGGCGAAGACGGAAAGGCAATTAAGAGCGTTGGCGAGCTCCCCGCGGGAACCGAATTCGAGCTGCTTTTAAGCGACGGCAGGGTCAAGGCAGAGGCAAAATAAATTAAGAAGGCAAATTATATGGCAACTATTATAAGAGCAATTACAAAAGACGGCTCGGCGCGCGCCATCATTATCGACGGCAGAGACATCGTTGAGCGCGCAAGAGAGATTCACAACACCACCCCCACCGCAACCGCGGCGTTGGGCAGAACGCTTATTATAACCTCGCTTGCGGGCTCGATGCTCGGCGAGGAGGAAGACGTTATAACGATTCGCTTTAAGGGCGACGGCGTTGGCGGCGCGGTTGTTGCAACAAGCGATTGGTGCGGCAACGTTCGCGGCTTTATTCAAAACCCCGCCGCAGACCTTCCTTTGCGCGCCGACGGCAAGCTTGACGTTGGCGGTTGCATCGGCAAGGGCGAGCTTTATATCCTTCGCGATGCGGGCGGAACCGAGCCCTACGTTGGCGTTTCCAAGATTCAAACCGGCGAAGTCGGCGACGATATCGCCTATTACTATGCCACCAGCGAGCAGATTCCAACCGTTTGCGCGCTCGGCGTTCTCGTTGACCGCGATTATACGGTTAAGGAGGCGGGCGGTGCACTCGTTCAGCTTCTTCCCTTTGCCGACGAAGAGGTTGTGGATCAGCTTGAAAAGAACGCACAGAAAATGCGCCCCGTTACCGAAACTCTTTCGAACGGAACGCTTGAGGACGTTCTCGCCGAGGTGTTCGATGGACTTGAATATGAGATATTCGATAAGATAGAATGTGCTTATAAATGCGTTTGCAGCCGCAAAAAGACCGACAACGCGCTTATTTCGCTTGGCGAAAAGGAGCTTTCGGAGCTTATTGCCGACGAAAACGAAACGGTTATGACCTGCAGCTTCTGCGATGCCGTTTATAAATATTCCAAGAGCGATTTAAAGCATCTGCTCGGAATTGCGAAGAAAAACAATGAATAAGACCGCATTGATAACCGGCGGTGCAAGAGGGATCGGCGAGGCGATAACCCGCGCACTTTCGCGCGATGGCTACAAGGTATTTATACATTGCAACCAAAGCGCCGACGAGGCAAACGAGCTTTGTGCCGAGCTCGGCAACGCCGAGGTGATAAAAGCCGACCTTTCATGCCCCGAGGCAATTTCGCTCATTGCCGAAAAATGCCCCTCGCCCGACGTTATAGTCAACAACGCGGGGGTTGCGCTGGTTTCGCTTTTTGACATGGTAAGCGAAGAAGCGATGAGAAAAATGTTTGAAATAAACCTCTTTTCACCGATAAACCTTGTTCGCAGGCTTCTGCCCGCGATGATAAGCCGCAAAAGCGGCGTTATAATCAACATTTCATCGGTTTTCGGTGAAAGCGGCGGAAGCTGTGAGGTTGATTATTCGGCGGCAAAAGCGGCGATTATCGGCTTTACAAAAGCGCTGGCAAAAGAGGTTGGCCCCGCGGGCGTGCGCGTTAACTGCGTTTGCCCTGGAATTATAGACACCGACATGAACGACGAGCTTTCGTTTGAGGACGTTGAAGCGCTCTGCGACGAGATTCCGCTTTCGCGCATGGGCAATGCCGATGAGGTTGCGGAATGCGTTGCCTTTCTTGCCTCGGACAAAGCGAAATATATAACCGGAAGCGTTTTTGACGTTAACGGCGGCTGGAACGGGTGAAATAATGAACAGAATCGCGAAATTTTATAAGGTTTCAAGGCAACAGTTCACAAAAGACGGCTATGATGAAATAAAGCTTCCCCTTCGCGCAACCTCGGGCTCGGCGGGCTATGATTTCTTTGCGCCCTATGATTTCGAACTCAAATCGGGCGGCGAGATCATTATCGACACGGGCATTCGCGCAAGAATAGAAAACGGCTGGGTGCTTGTTATTCTGCCGCGCTCGGGCTCGGGCTTTAAGTTCGGCGTAAGGCTTGCGAACACCGCGGGCGTTATAGATTCCGATTATTTCAACGCCGACAACGAGGGCCATATTAAAATTAAGCTTATCGGCGGAAGCAAGGATTATTCGGTTAAGCAGGGCGAAGCGTTCGCGCAGGGGCTGTTTCTTCCGTTTGGAATCACCGAGGACGATGATTGCAAAGAGGAGCGCCGCGGCGGCTTCGGCTCGACCGACAAAAAAGACTGAAAAGGAAATTCAAAACATGATAACGACAAAGCAAAGAGCATATCTTCGTTCGCTTGCGAACACCATCGAGCCCACAACACAGCTCGGAAAATTCGGAATAGGCGAAAACGTTTTAAAAACCGTTTCTGCGGCGCTTGAGGCACACGAGCTTATTAAGCTTACCGTTCTTGAAACAAGCCCCCTCTCGCCGAAGGAAACCATGGTTGAGCTGTGTAACGCCCTGAATTGCGAAGCGGTTCAGGTTATCGGCAGAAAGGTGGTTATATATCGCCAAAGCTCTAAGGAAGAAAACCGCAAAATAGTTTTACCGCGCAAATAAATAACAAAAAAAGGCAGGAAAGCATTATGTTCAGAATCGGAACCGTTAACATCGACACCTCGCACGCACCCTCCTTTGCCGAAATTCTCGAAAAGGGCGACGAGGGTCGCTACACCGCAATTTATAACGACGCATTCAGAACCGACGACGAGGTAAACGCCTTTATCGAGCGCTTTAAGCTCGATGCGCGCTATTCCGATCTTTCGGAAATGGCAAAAAACATCGACATCGCTTTTATTCAAAGCTGTAACTGGGATAACCACCTCGCCCAGTCGATGCCCTTTATTGAAGCCGGCGTTCCCGTTTTTGTCGATAAGCCTCTTGCAGGCAACATCAAGGACGTTCGCGCATTTGAAAAGCTTGCTTCCGAGGGTAAGGTTATTCTCGGAACCAGCGCAATGCGCTATACCTATGAGCATGAAAGCTTTTTCGCTTTGCCCGAAGAGGAACGCGGAAATATAATTCACATTTCGGTTATGGTGGGCGTTGATGAATTCAACTATGCCATTCATGCCGTTGAATCGATAATGGGCTTCCTTGGCGACGTTACCCCCGTTTCGACCCGATTTATCGGAAGCGGTCTTGTGGGCGACGTTCCCTGCGACAGCTATTACGTTCGCTTTGAAAACGGTGTTACCGCTTGCTATCACATCTGCAAAAAGGGCTGGCAGCCCTCGACGGCGCTTGTTATGACAAGCAAAACCAGCTTTGCTTATAAAATAGACAGCAACAAGGTTTATGAAGCTATGCTTAAGCAGGTTTGCGCTTATATGGCAGGCAAGCCCAACAAGCTTGCAACAGTTAAGCAGATGACCGATTCGATCAAAATTATGCTTGCGGGCAAGAAGAGCCAAGTAAACGGCGGAGCCGAAGAGCTTATTTCCGACCTTAAGGAAGGCGACCCTTCGTTCGACGGCGGAGCTTTCGAAATATTCTATGCCGAATCGCAAAGAAAATAAGCAATAAAACGTGCCGAGGCGCTGTGTCAAGCTTCTCGGCACTTATTTTTTTGATTGGTTATTAAAAATACACATATCAAAAATAAGTTTGCACAAACTGTTCTGTTATATTAACTGTTGATATGGCGCAAATATTGTGATATCATGTCGATACGCCTTATTTTTTAACAAATTTCGGGATGTTTCGTAATGAAAAGAATTAAAAAGCTTCATGCCGCCCACGTTTCGTTTTACGATTCGATGGAGCATCATGCCAAAAACGCATATAAGTTAATATTCTTTTTCACCTTTTTTATAACTGCGGCTTTCTTTGCGGCGGTTCCCGTTGCGGTGGGGTTGACCGAGGAAACCGACTTTTTCGATAACCTCGTGCGCATTTTGACCTCGCCCTCGAAGCTGGTTACCGACTATTTCGCGCTCGGCGGACTTGGAAGCACCTTTTTCAACGCCGCGGTTTGCGGGCTCATTTCCAACCTTATAATGCTTTTCAGCCGCGTTCACCCCAACGCCTCCACCTTTGCGGCTTATATGCTGGTTGTTGCTCATGGCTTCTATGGCTTGAACTTTTTAAATATGTGGCCGACGCTTATCGGCGTTATGCTTTATTGCCTTATAATGAAAAAGCCGTTCGTTGAAAACGTTCACGTTGCGCTGTTTTCAACCGCGCTGGGCCCGTTTATAAGCGATTTTGTGTTCAGATATACCTTAAACGGCTCTTTTTCGCCCGAAAACGTGCAGGTAACACCGCTTGGCATCGTGCTTGCGCTTCTTTTCGGAATTGCGGCAGGCTTTGTTGTGCCCGCGCTTCTGCCCGGAACAACGGCAATGCACCGCGGATTTAATATGTATAAAGCGGGGCTTGCGATCGGCATTCTCGGCATCTTTGTTTATTCGTTTATGTATCGCTCGCTCGGAATAGATGTGCCCGAGGCGCTCAGCATCGATAACCCCGAATATTATGCGATGCCCTATGCCTACCGTTCGTTTATGAACGTTTTCCTTTCAATTCTTTTTGTTTCGGCAATAATTTTCGGCTTCTTCTTTAACCGCCGAAGCTTCAGAGGCTATCGTGAGCTTTTGAAAAGCACGGGCTATGACGTTGACTTCCTCGACAAGTTCGGAATGCCCGATTGTCTTATAAATTTCGGTGTCTATGGCTTTTGCATACTCGCATATTTGAACGTTATCTTCATTCTGCCCGAAATCTTCCCCTCGCTTCCTGCAGGCACGGGCTTCACCGGCCCAACCGTCGGCGTTGTTTTTGCCGCGCTTACCTTTTCGGCAAACGGACAACAGCCGCGCACGGTTGGTCCGATCGCGCTCGGCTACGTTGCGCTTTTCGTTGCGGTTTGCGCGATATGCACGGTTTCGGGGCTTGATATCCCCTGGACTCTTTCAACGCAGGCTTATATCAACGGGCTTGCATTCGCAACCGGTCTTTGTGCGTTCAGCGGTAAATACGGCGCGAAAATAGGCGTGCTTGCGGGATTCTTAAGCGCAGTTATCTGCACCTCGACCTCGCAGATGCACGGCGGATTCGTTCTTTATAACGGCGGCTTCACCGCAGGCCTTACCGCGCTTGTTCTGCTTCCCATTCTTGATTTTTATAAGGTCAAGACCAAATTCGAAGATAATTCTAAATAATAATATATAAAGGGGTGCTTTTTGAAAAAAGCACCCCTTTTGATCCCCTTAAAAACTTTTAGAATAATAGCTTTAAAAGTTTTTGGGAGAGAGCGCGAGAGAACCTTTTTTTCAAAAAAGGTTCTCTCGTAAAATAAAATATTCATTCAATTTCAAGCGGCATAAAGTTAAGCCAATCGGCGGCAACGAGAGTTAGGTTCGCGCCCGCAACCTGATAGAAGAGGCGATCCTTGCGCGCGCCGTGCAGGTGGCCGTAAAAAACGCGCTTAATATCAAACTCCTTGATGACCTCGCAGATGCGCTCGCAGCGCACTCCGCCATAGGCGGGCGGATAATGCAAAAAGAGCAAAAGCTCGGCTTGCGGGTTCTGCTTTTGAAGCTCGAGCCCTGCGCGAATAGAGGTTCTTATGCGCTCGGCTTCGCGGTTGACGATCTTTTCGTCTTCGGGCGAATAGTTGTTTTCGGGGAACCAACCGCGCGAGCCGCAAATGATGAAATTTTCGGCAAGATAGGCGTTGTTAAAGAGAAAATCTATGCTTGTTGCGCCGATCGAATCGCGGAACTCATAAAGCTTTTTCATGGTCTGCCACCAAAAATCATGGTTGCCCTTAGCGATTATTTTTTTGCCGTTGAGCGATTGGATAAAGGCAAGGTCGGACAGCGCATCGGAGGTTCGCATACCCCAAGAGATATCGCCTGCGATAATAACGGTATCCTCGGGTTTGACGGTATTCTGCCAGTTTTCGCGCAGTTTTTCGGCATGGTTTTCCCATTTCGCGCCGAAAATATCCATTGGCTTATTCGAAGAATATGAAAGATGAAGGTCGGCAATAACAAAAACTGACATTTAAAGCTCCGATAATAATAATTTTTCGGGTTTTGCATAAAATAAAGGGAATTCAATGAAAGGAAGCAAAATTAAATGAACGAAATATCCTTTAATCAGGTTCCCAAGCACATTCACGGAATTAGCTGCAGCGTAACGAATTGCGCTTATCACGACGGAGTTCATTATTGCACCGCACCGCAAATTTCGGTTGGCCCCTCAACAGCAACGAATTGCTCGCAAACGGTTTGCGCAACCTTTAAGCCCAAGCAGTTTGGCTAATTAAGAGAGAATCGGTATGAAGTACCGATTCTCTTATGTTTTATATAATGCAATCAACCATTTCCTTGGGGTCAACAGTTTTTGTGAAGCGAACCGAAGCAGAGCGCAGGTTTGCAAGGTTTTTGGGAATAGCGCATTTTGTTACGGCGAAAAGCTTATCGAGCGCATCGAAATCGTCCTCGGGAACAGCCTCGCCGAGCGAAGAGAGAACGGCGGGCGCAAACTTATAGGGCGAAGCGGTAGAAACGATAAGCATTTTGTTTCCGCCTTCTTTTTTATATTGCGCGGCGGCGTTTGCGGCAACTGCGGTGTGGGTATCGCAAAGATAGCCGAATTCGCCGAAGAGGTCGGAAATGGTTTTTGCGGTCTCCTCCTCCGAGCAGGCACATCCCGCAAAATCGGCACGGATAAGCTCCATTTCGGCATCGGACAGCGAATAAACGCCTTCGCTCGAAAGCTTGTTCATGCAAGCGCGCGTTTTTTCTGCGCCGAGAACGAAGAAAAGAAGGCGCTCGAGGTTGCTCGAGATAAGAATATCCATAGAGGGCGAAACGGTCGTGAAGAATTCACGGCGGCGGTCATAAACGCCCTTGTTGATGAAATCGGTGAGAATATCGTTGCGGTTGGATGCGCAAACGAGCTTGCCGAGCGGAAGCCCCATTTTTTTGGCGATGTAAGCGGCAAGAATGTTGCCGAAGTTGCCCGTGGGAACGGTAACGTCCAACAGCTCGCCCGCTTTGAGCTCGCCCTCGGCGATAAGATCGCAATAAGCCGAAACGTAATAAACTATCTGCGGTGCAAGTCTGCCCCAGTTGATAGAGTTTGCGCTCGAGAAGAAAAGACCGTTTTCGGCAAGCTTGGCTTTAACCGAATTATCGGAGAAAATAGCCTTAACGCCGCTTTGAGCATCATCGAAGTTGCCGTTTATCGAAAAGACCTCGACGTTGTTGCCCTTTTGCGAAGCCATTTGCTTTTTCTGAATGTTGGAAACGCCGTTAACGGGATAGAAAACAAGAATCTTAACGCGGTCGATATCGCAATAGCCCTCAAGCGCGGCTTTGCCGGTATCGCCGCTGGTTGCAACGAGAATGTAGGCATCCTTTTCTTCGCCGGTTTTGCCGAGCGAAAGCGAAAGCAAGCGCGGCATTATCTGAAGTGCCATATCCTTAAACGCGCTTGTGGGGCCATGCCAAAGCTCGAGGAAATAATCGTCGCCAACCTTTGAAATAGGCGCGGCGGGGCCGCCGAACTTTTCAACGCTGTATGCCGCTTCGGCAGCGCTTAACAGCTCTTCGCGGCTGTAGTCGGTTAAAAAGAGCGAAAGAATATATGCCGCCCTTTCGGGATAGCTTTTTGAAATGAGCGATTCGATATCCGAAAGCGAAAGCTCGGGGAGGTTTTCGGGAACGAAAAGACCGCCGTCGTCGGCAAGGCCCTTCTTAATAACGAAGGCACTGCTGTGTTTTTCGCTGTTTTCGGTTCTTGTGCTGATATAATTCATAGCTGATTTTCCATGTCCTTAATATGATTCATGCCCCGCACCTTCATGTCGCGGGTTAAATATATTTCGATAACGTCGATGCGCTCGCGCCTGAACGTGCGCATTAATTTAATGCCAAACGGATAAAAAACGGGAATCTTGCCGTTTTTGGAATGCGCCGCCTTTAATGCAAGCGAAGCGTTTTTTATGCGCGAAAGCTTTGCTGTATCAACGGCATCGGCAGGCTTGCCGAATTGCTCGCCCGTGCGCGCTTTCACCTCGAAATAAACGAGCGTGCCGAAGCGATAGCCGACAACGTCGATCTCGCCGCCGTTTGCCGCATAGTTGCGCGCAATTATTCGCCAGCCCTTTTTTCTTAAATATCGCTCGGCAATATGCTCTCCGATATTGCCGATGCCCTTCGCCGTTCTTTTCATGGCAGAAGCTTTTTTAAAAAGCTTTGACGGTGAAGCGGGCTTACGCCAAGCGAAAGCAAAGCCTCGCGGTGAGCCTTTGTGGCATAGCCCTTGTGCTTGCCCAAGCCATAGCCGGGATAAAGCAGCTCGAGCTCATTGAGAAGGCGGTCTCTTGCAACCTTTGCAAGCACCGAAGCCGCCGCGATCGACGGGCAACGCGCATCACCTTTTATAACCGGAACCGCCCTTTGAGCAAAGCCGCGAACGATATTTCCGTCGGCAAGAACAAGCTGAGGCTTAACCTTAAGGCTGTTTACGGCGCGGTTCATTGCCAGCATGGCGGCGTTGAGAATGTTGTATTTTTCGATCTCGTAAACCTCCGCCCAGCCGACAGCGCAATCGATTGCCTGCTCGCGAATAATATAATAAAGTTGCTCGCGCTTTTTCTCGGAAAGCTTTTTCGAATCGTTGAGCCCTTCGATATAAATGCCCTCGGGCAGAATAACCGCCGCGGCAACGACCGGACCCGCAAGAGGGCCTCTGCCCGCCTCATCACAGCCGCAAACGAGAGTTTCGTTTTCGGTGCGGAAGGAAAGCTCATCCTCCCAAGAGAGAGAATATTCCTTTGGCAAAGATATCACTCCCGATCAAGTGTTATGCGCCCTATCTTTCCGGCGCGGAATTCATCGAGAATAACGCCTGCGGCGCGATCCTCATCTATAACGCCGCCCGAACGCAGAAAACCGCGGCGGCGGCCGATCTTTTCAAAAACGTCATAATCGCTGTCGGTTTCTTCGATAACGATGCCGAAGCGCGAAACGAGGCATTCGGAATAATGTTCTCTTATAATTCCGATCAAACGGCAGGAAAGGTCGAGCGTGTCGAGGATCTCATCTCTTATCGAGCCCAGGCAGGCAAGCTTAACGCCGACAAGCTCATCATCAAACTTGTGCCAGAGAATACCGGGTGTGTCGGTGAGCTCAAGGCCGAGCGAGGGCACCGAAATGCGCGAATTATGGCGGGTTACGCCGGGGCGATCCTCTGCCGCCGCCTTTTTCGAGCCGCAAATGGTGTTTATAAGCGTTGATTTGCCAACGTTGGTTATGCCCGCAACCATGGCGCGAATGGGGCGCTTTATTCCCCTTGCGGCATCGCGCGCAAGTTTTTCGCTCATAAGCGAATTTATGCCGGTCTGAATGTTTTTAAGACCCTGACCCGCCTTGCAATCGATCGCAATAACCTCTCTGCCCGATCTTTTCAGGCGCTCGGTGAAATATTTTGTTGCAACGGGGTCGGCAAGCGAGCTTTTGGTTAAAAGCGTTAAAACCGGCTTGTTGCCGAAAAGACTGTTAAAATCGGGGTTTTTGCTTGAAAGCGGCGCGCGGGCATCGAGAAGCTCGATAACCATGTCGATATTCGGAAGCGATTCCTTTATTAAGCGCTTTGCTTTCGCCATATGACCCGGATACCAAACTATATCCGCCATATTTCCTCCAAGGAATTTTTAATGATTATTCAACGAAGCCGAAATCGGGCGAAACTCTGACAACAACTCTGCCGAGAATGCGGTTAACGCCCATTTCTCCGTATTCGCTGTTGCGGCTGTCCTTTGAATGGTTGCGGTTATCACCCATTACAAAAACCTTGCCCTCGCCAACGGTGAATTCTTCGATATATTTGTTGCTGTCGACGCGCATTCCGACGCCGTCGCCCCACAAACGCTTTTCTTCCTCACGCATGGGCTCGATATAGGGCTCGTCAAGCTTGACGCCATCGACGTAAACCGCCCAGTTTGCATAATCTATAAGCACGGTTTGACCCTCTGTTGCGATAACGCGCTTTATGATGGGCTCCTGCGCGGCGTTGTGGGTTTCGGGGTTGATAACAACGATATCGCCGGTTTCGGGCGTGTAGAAAAGGTTTGATATAATAAGCTTATCCTGATGGTGAAGCGTATGCTTCATCGAATCGCCGTCGACCGAAACATAGCGGAAAACGAAAAGAAAAAGCAAAACCATAACCGCAAGCGCATAGCTGAAGGTTTCGACATATTCATAAAACGAGGCAATGCCCGATTTTTTGGGATTTTTCTTTTCGGGCTCGGCGGTTGCAACCTCTTTAAAAGCGGGCGCGTCTGCCGATGCGGTTTCTTCTAAAACGTTTTCTTCCGCAGAAAGAGCCTCTTCCTCGGAAAGCTGTTCGTTGTTTTCAAATTCGTTCATTAAATAACCCTCTTTGCTGAGATATAACTGTATTATAACACGGCACTTGAAATAAATAAAGCATATTTGATTAATAATGCCGAATAAAAAGCAAAAGTGTCTGCGTTTTTGCGCAGACACCAAAGAGCCGATTTAGATTTTTTCCTTAACCTTAGCGTTCTTACCGACCCTGTCGCGCAGGTAGTAGAGCTTAGCACGGCGAACCTTACCATATCTTACAACCTCAACCGACTGAACGTTCGGAGAGTGGACGGGGAAGGTTTTTTCGGTGCCGACACCATAAGAAACTCTTCTTACGGTGAAGGTTTCAGAGATACCGCCGTTTCTCTTGGCGATAACGGTTCCTTCGAAAATCTGGGTTCTGACTCTTGTTCCCTCAACGATTCTCTGTGCGACCTTAACGGTATCGCCGACATTGAATTCGGGGATCTCGGTTTTCAACTGCTCATTTGTAAAAGCCTTAATGATATCCAAAGCATTTACCTCCGTTTTTTCATAGGCGTTCATGCTGAGCCGCAGAGGACCGCCCGATATTTAGCACTTGATTATAGCATAGAAATTCAGAAAAATCAAGTGTTTTTGAGCATTTTTGCAAAATAATCCGAAAACCGCAAGATATTGTGAGAGCCATCACCGAATTTTCAACAGATTGCGTTTTTTGTCGTTATTTCCTTCGCTTAAAGTTAGAAAGATAATAAAGAATTTGCATTATCGAGGTTACAAGCGCGGCAACATAGGTTAGCGCCGCGGCTGTCAGAACCGATTTTGCGCCCTTAAGCTCGCCTTTATCTAAAAGCGAACCGCCTTCAAGCGCCCTTAAGGCGCGACGTGAGGCGTTTAACTCAACAGGAAGCGTTATAAGCTGAAACAACGCAACCGCCGAGAAAAGCGCGATGCCGCCGAAATAAAGCAGGTTGCCAAGCTCGGGAATAACGCCCTCGGAATAGGTCATGCCCGCGCCGATAACGATTAGGATAGGGCCGAGAAACGAGCCGATGTTGCAAACCGGAATTATCGCGGCACGAAGCTTTATCGGCGAATAGCCGTGTGCATACTGAAGCGCATGGCCCGCCTCATGAGCGGCAACGCCGATCGCGGCGACCGAAGTGCTTGAATAAACAGGGTCGGAAAGCATTATTTGGTTATTTTTGGGGTCGTAGTGGTCGGTAAGATCACCTCTTACGTGCCCGACGGCAACGTTATAAACACCGCCCGCGTTAAGAACTGCTCTTGCCGCATCGGCGCCCGTTATTCCCTTTTTGGATGCAACCCTTGAAAACCGATTGAACGAGGTTTTCACCTTGATCTGCGCGAAAATGCCGAGCGCAAGCGCGGGAAGCATGAACAAGAGATACCCAAAATAACCTAATCCAAACATTCTTTAAAATTTCTCCGTTTAAAACTTTTTGGGCAGGCGCGAAAGCGGCCACATAAGAATAAGCGAAGCAACCAAGCAGAATATCATTTCGCCGAGCATATAACTGCCGTTATAAACAAGCGAATAGAGATATGCCGATTCGCCGCCGAAGCTCATTCCGAAAAGCTCAACGCTGTCGCCGACGGCAAGCTTCCAGATAGTAACACCCGCAATGAAGTGAACCGCAAATCTGCCGAGTGTTGCAACAAGCGTTCCGAGCACCAAGCCCCATTTTTTATCCTTGAAAATGCCCGCAAGACCCACCATTCCGTAGGCGATAACGTAATCGAGCAGAACCGAAAGGATTCCCCAACCGATTGCCTCACCGATGAGACATTTTATAAGACCGAAAACAAGTCCTGCGGGAACCGCCCATTTAATGCCGCGGCGCCAACCGAGAACGATAAGAGGAAGCATTACGAAATCGATGCTTCCGCCGTTGCCCCAAAGGTCGATTCGGAAGGGCGGAAACTGAAGAAGCCCCAAAACGGTTGCGAGCGCGATCATTATTGCGGCTTCGCAAAGCGCGATAAGATTGTTTTTTGTTTTCATTGATTATCCTTTCCGGAACCGAACGAAAAATACCGAATTCGGTATAATAAAAGGTCCCAAATAAAAATATTGGGACCCGATAGATCAGAAAAACTGATAACTCCCTACGGCGGCATTATCCGCATCAGGTTCCTCGGGTATGATCTCAGCCGTGCCGAAAAGCACAGCACCCCGTTAAATATAGATTTTTTAATAAGCAGAGCTCTTGCTTGACATTAATAATAGCTCAGAAAAAGCGGTTTGTCAAGAGGAAATTTTATTTTGATTCCTCGGGCGCGGAATAATCGGGAACCGAAACCGATTCGCCGAATTCCGAATAGCTAACCTTTGCCGAAACCTTGACCTCAACCGTATATTCGCTTTCGGGCGGCTGATAGCCGGGAACGTAGGCGGGCGTGTCGAACAAAACGGCGGTGAATTCATAGCGGCAAGAAACCACCTTGCCCTCGGAAACGGTATATATCACCGAGGCATCGCTGTATTTTGTTTTATCCCTTTGCGGCTTTTTAATAACCGAAACGAGAGAATATATATCACCGACAACGGTTTCGCATATCTGCGAAGTGTCGGTTCGCGCAAGCGAAAAGGTCTTTCCGAAGCTGTTGTTGCCCAAAACAATGCTCGCATCCTCTTCCAAGGGCAAAAGCATCGAATAGGGGAACTTAGAAAACAGCTCGTTTTCATCGCGCTCGAGCTCAAGCGGTTCGCCGTTGGTAACGCTTGTCATTCTGCCGTTTGAATAATAGTTCTGAACCGAAACGGCGCTTCCGAGCCAGGTTTGGTCGAAATCGGCATACGCCTTCTTTTGCGCGCGGTCGAATTCGATATCGCCCTTTGCGTAATAAAGAACGCTGCTTTCGCCGAAGGTTATTTCGAGAACGTAGCTTCCCTTTGCCGAATCGCTGCCGTTTGTTGCCTTTATCGCCGAATCGAGCTCGGCAACCGCCTCGGCAGAGGCTTTGTTTTCGCTCGAGCAGCCGCAAAGGACCGCCGCGAGCGAAAGAACAAGGCATAAAGCCCTAACAATAGCTTTCATCATGTGTCATCTCGGGTTATAATCTCGCCGTCAACGTATTTCAAAACGTTATCGCGAACGCGCTTAACGTCCTCGGAAAGTGCATAATAGCTTCCCTGTCCGTCGACCGTGAAATAGCACTTGGAAGAGGAAACGCGATAGAACACAAGCTCGGGCGAGTTGGTCTCGGTGTTGATCTTGATTCTCAGGAATTCCTCGGGCTTATCGTTTTCGGAGGGAACGTATTCATCCTGCATATAAATTCCGAGTATCGACTGATAAAGATATTTAAAGCTGGTAACGTCTAAGCTCTTGCCGTCATAGCCGACAGAGGCAACGTCGCCGCCGTTGTCATCAAGGGTTAGGTTGAACTTATAATCCTTTCCGTCGAGCGAAATAGTCATGTCGGTTATGTCGATAAGATAAATCGAAAGAAGCGAATGGTCGAGATATTCAACGAAGCTCCAATTAAGCCAATTTGCCGTTTCGGTTGAAAGCTCGACGATAACGTCGGTGGTTGCACAGATGCTTTCGCCGTTGAGAACACCCGTAAAGGTGGAATAGGCATAATATTTGCCCTCTTCGTTGGGCGCCGAAACGTAAAGGTCGGTTACAACGCCGTCGTATTCAAACGAGAAATGCTGTTCGGGCTTATCAAGGCCGAACTTTGCGAGAAGCTCGGTTTTAAGAGTTGTTGCATCGCCGTTTTCGCCGAAGCCTGCGGCAACGACCTTTTCGCCCTCGATAGCACCGATCGATTGAACGAAGTTATTGAAATTGTTCATGTCGAGGAAGGCATAGTTCAAACCGTCGGGGATATAATCGGTGGGAGCCATCAAGCGCCATACACCGCCGATAGAATCCTTGGGCTGAGCATCGGCACCGTCGGCATAAATTCTTATTTCGTCAAAAACAACGTAGGTTTTTGCGGTTTGGGGAACGTCGAAGCCGATTCGAACGTATTTTATGCGGTTTTCATCGGTGAAGCTGAGCTCATATTCCTTGATCTCGCCGTTAGCGTGCGAGGGAGCTATGCTTCCGTTTTCGACAGGAAGCCAGTTGATGCCGTCGGTGGATTTTGAGATCGTTACGTTATTGGGAAGATAAGCGCCGTTTGCCTCATCGCGAAGAAGTCCGAATTTAACCTTATATTCGCCGTTTTTTGCATATTTTGCAAGAAGCGCTTCGATATAGGTGTTATTTCCGTCGGAGCTGGTGAAACCGCCGAACACCTTGGTGTTTGCTGTCCAACCGCCCGAATAATCGCTGTATTTCTTTGCCGAAACCTTATCGGAAATAACCGAAGAGATCGCGGAAGAATCCTTTACGCTGAGGTTTGATGCGGCGTTAAAGGAATGAAGGTTGCGAACGAGCGCGCTTATGCCCGATTTATAATTATCGATGCGAACGTTATCGATGGTTAACAGCGCCTGGTTTTCGGTTATGGGGTTGACGATCGTGGGCTTCATAACCATGGTTTCGGGCGCGTCGATGCTGCCCTCAACCGCCGAAACGGGCATTTGATAAATAAATTCCTTGGTCAGATTGTGAATAAGCTCATCGGCAACGCCTTCTTTGTCCGAGGGCTTGAAAAGACCGCCGACGTAGCGCGCGTAATAATAGGTTCCGCTTGAAGCCTTGCTTCCGATATAAACCGAATGGAGAAAATAGTTTCCGTCTTTATCGTTGGTCGTCATTATCGAATAGCTTGCGGTTGCGGCTTTCTTTTTGTTGCCTTCGCTGTCGGTGCCGTCGATATCAAGGCCATAGGAAGCCCAGCTTTTGCCCTCGGGCAAAGCGAACTTGCCATAGGTTACAACATAGCGGCAGTTGGTTGTGAGCATAGAAAACTTCTCGTCATCGTATGCCGCCGCACGTGTTGAGCTGAAGAAATAGTTTCCGTTATCTTGATAGATAGAATATTTACCGTGGGAGTTTTCGATCGTTAAGAACGATATCTTGTTTCTGTCGATAGAGGGGAACATAAAGGGCGCGCCGGTTCCCGTTACAACGTCGCCGTCGATATCAAAGCCGCTAAGCGCGCGAAGCTCGATGCTTAAGGCATCCTTTCCGCTAAGCTCGAAAACGGCGTTTGCGATAAGCGATTCGCCGTCGAAGGCATAGCGCGTGCCCTCATAGTTGGCTTTAAAGAAGCTTTCGTATGAAATCTCGCGCGAATCGTTTTTCGAAGCGACCTTAACGCCGACAAGGCTGCCTGCGTCTTCGATCTCGACGTCTATATTTTTGTTTGCATCGGCGATAACCTCGGCAAAGCGCGAGATCATTTCCCAGCCGTCATCTGCGCCGTCATAGCCCGAAAGGGTTATAACTATATCGGTTTCAACGCCCGAAAGCGCGGCGGCAACCTCGGTATCGAGAGTATAGAAGGGGTCGCCGACAACGTCGATGCCGTCATCCTTGAAGAATATGCTGTGTACCGTGAATAAAAGCACAGCCGCAAGAGCGACTGCAACGATCGTTATGATCTGTTTTTTCATATTAAATCACTTTTTCCGTTTATTTTTTGGGGCTTTGTTTTTGGGCTAAACCGCGATTTTGCAAGGCATGATGCCACGCCTTGCAAAATACAACGAATTTTATGAAATTTTACATATGGCGGCGGATGAAGAACATCACGATGCCCATTACGATTATTACAAGAGGAAGAATCGTGCAAATAAGCCAGGTTAGCGTTGTTGCTGTGCCGGTTTCGATGCTGAGCGCGGTATCGGCAAACGCCTTGGGCTCGATATCGGGCGCAACGCGATTTGCACCGAAGATTCTTGCGGCGGCAAGCATAACGCGCTTGTTGCCGTAGCTTTCCTTAAGCATATTTTCGGTGTTGGCAAACTCGGTTGAACCAACGAGCATAACGTAGGAATATTCGGTAACGTTATTTTCGCCGTAGCCGTATTTGGTTGAAAGAAGCATCAAAGGCATTTCGCCCTCGGTGCCCACCGAGGTTTCGGATTCGGATTTTGCGGTTTCATAGGTTGTAAGAACCTCTTCAACAACAAAGCCGTCCTGAGTTATGCCGGGCTTAACGAAAAGCTCAACGCTTTCGGGAAGCACGGTCGTTATGGTTCCTTCGATGTCGGTTACGGTCTTGCGGATCTGGTATGCCGCCGAGCCGGTTTGGCTTTCGGAATCGATTGTCGGATATTTCGCGTTGATGTTTTCGTGCTTGCCGATAGAGTGAGTGCTGTCGGTAACGCGGAAGAAGGGCTTATAGTTTATGCCCCAGTTATCGTTAAGGCAAGACTGAAGATTGGGCAGCTCGGGGGTTGCCGAATCAACGAAAGCAATAAAGGAATTTCGCTTTGCGAGATAAGCGGTGATCTTATCGATCTCATCATAGGTGAAATCGGTTATGGGATCATAGCTTATGAGAATTTCGGTGCGGGAATCGAGCTCATCCTGCGAAAGATTTGCGGTTTTAAGCTCGAAGCCTGCCGAAGAAAGAACCGAAACAAGACCTGCGATCTGCGAGGTGGGGTCTATCATACCGTCGGCGGAAATGGGCTCGCCGTGGCCGTAGGTTAGGGTTACGACCATGGGCTCGGAAATCGAGCTTTGAAGCATTGCGGTCGTGAAGCGGTATTCGCCGTTGAAGGAATGATAGGTGTTATCCTCCGAAGAGGTGTTGAAAAACGCGGGAAGCGCAAGAACGCGGTAATGATATTTACCCTGAACGATAACGCTGTTGCCGGTTAACTGGGTTGCCGATTCTTCAAGATATTTCTTTTCGAATTCGGGGTCGGAGTCGAGCTCTTTATATTCAACTCGAACGGTTCCGAGCTCGCCGCTGCCATCGAAGGTTTCTTGGTATTTTTCGGCGAGATCGCGAACGATGCCCGTTAGGTTAATGCCGTTGAATTCGTTGTCGGGGTTATCGAAGGTGTCGCGTGCCGCCATGAAATAAATGGTTATATCAAGGTCTTTTCCAAGCTCGGAAAGCAGCTTCATCGATTCTTCGCCGATCTCGGTGAAGTTTTCCTGAGTTAAATCGACGGTGAGGTCGCCCGAAAGCGAAAGCGACGAAAGAACAAGGTTGATAACAAGAATAAGCGCGATGAATACGATTGTGAAAACAACCGAAAGCGAGCCGTATTTATAACGGCGCTTATCGCGGAAATCGGAGCTTTTTTTGTTGTTTGCCATTTTAAAATATCCTCCTTCCGCTTAAGCCCAACGGCGTTTTTCGATAACACGCGTTGTTAAGAAGATGAACACTGCGGCAAGGCTTAAATAATAAACAATCGCCGAAACGTCAAGCATTTGATAGGTGAACGGAGTGAAGCGGTCGATGACCGAAAACCACTTAAGAACGGTTCTGAAAAACGAATTTTCGATTCCGCTCGAAAACAGGCTTATAATAAGCATTGCGGCGTTAACGCCGATAGCCGAAACGGCGGCGATAAGCTGATTTTCGGTAAGCGACGAAAGGAAAATGCCGATTGCAAGGAACGCCGCGCCGAGCAGGAAAATGCCGAGCACGTTCATTAAAATGGAGGTTGCGTTAGGCGTGCCATAGAAGAAAAGAAGCACGAAATTAAAGGAATTTACGATAAAGGTTACGCCGAAAACGGTTAGTGCGGCAAGATATTTGCCCATAACTATGCCAAGGATCGAAACCGGGCTGGTTAAAAGGATCTGGTCGGTTCTGCTTTTGCGATCCTCGGAAAAGAGCTTCATGGTAAGAATGGGAATGAGAATTGCAAAAATCATCATCATCCAAACGAAATATTCGCCGATGCTGGTTGTTGATTGGCGCATAAGGGTGCATTCCGAGAAGGCAAGACCCGAAACGACAAGAAACATTCCGCAGAAAACGTAACCGATCGGGGTTAGAAAATATGATTTAAGCTCACGCATATATATAGCCAGCATCAGTTACCACCCCTTTTCGATTTTTTGCCGGTTTCTTTTTCTTTTTCCTTGCCTACCAAGCGCATAAAGATATCTTCAAGGCTCAGTTCAACGCCCTCAAGGCCGATGAGCGGCCAATTCTTTGAAGAAAGAGTATAGAACAGCGGCTTTCTTATATCAACTCTATCCTGCGATTCGATAAGATAGCTTATGCTGTCGGTGTCGCGCTTGCCGAGAACGTCGGCGGTTTTGATTCCGCCGATCGCGCGAAGCGCCTTTAAAACCTCTTCCTCGGGGCCGACGATCTTTGCAACGAGCTTGCGCGAGCCGTCGACCGCGTTGATAAGGTCTTCGGTCTTTTCGTTCGCAACGATCCGGCCCTTGTTTATAACAACGATTCTGTCGCAAACCGCCTGAACCTCGGGAAGAATATGTGTTGAAAGAATAATGGTGTGCTCTTTACCGAGCATTTTAATAAGGTTTCTTATCTCGATTATCTGGCGAGGGTCGAGACCGATGGTGGGCTCGTCGAAAATAAGCACCTTGGGGTTGCCGATAAGTGCCTGGGCAATACCGACACGCTGTTTATAGCCTTTCGAGAGGTTTTTAATGAGTCGTTTGCCGACGTCCCATATCTTAACGACCTCGCATATCTCTTTAAGATGCTGTTTGCGGGGAAGCTTACAGCCCTTAAGATCATAAACGAAGTTAAGGTATTCAAGCACCGTCATTTCGGGATAAAGCGGAGGGATCTCGGGCAGGAAGCCGATATCCTTCTTTGCCTTTATGGGGTCGGTAAGAATATCCGTTCCGTCGATTTTGGCAACGCCGCTGTCGGCGGAAAGATAGCCGGTTATTATATTAAGCGTTGTACTTTTGCCTGCGCCGTTCGGACCGAGGAAGCCGAGGATCTCGCCCTCTTCGACCTTGAAGGTCAGACCGTCTACCGCGCGCTTATCGCCATAGCTTTTGCGGATATCACAAATTTCTATCATTTTAAAACCTCTTGTTTAGTTTTTTACTCTTTGGGCTCTTTTTCCTCTTTAACAAAGGTGATTCCAAGCTCTGCAACCGATTCTGCGGGCACTTCTGCGGGGCAGTCGGTCATAAGCTCTTTTGCGTTTTGCATCTTGGGGAATGCAACAACGTCGCGCAGGCTCTGAACGCCTAGCATCTGCATCACCAAGCGGTCGAGGCCGATCGCCATGCCGCCGTGGGGGGGCGCACCGTAACGGAACGCCTCGAGCAGATAGCCGAATTTTATCATTGCTTCTTCATCGGAAAGACCGAGAAGACCGAATATTTTTGCCTGAAGCTTGGGGTCGGTTATTCTTATCGAGCCGCTTGAAAGCTCGATGCCGTTAAGAACAAGGTCGTATGCCTTTGCGCGCACCTTGCCCTTGTCGCTGTCGAGATATTCAACGCATTCATCCAAAGGCGCGGTGAAGGGATGGTGCATTGCAACCCATTCGCCGCTTTCGTTATCGAATTCAAAGAAGGGCATCTCAACAACCCAAAGGAAATTGAAACCGCTTCTTTCAACGCCGAGACGGTTTGCCGCCTCAACGCGAAGCTGACCGAGCTGGGTGAGAACGCGGTTGTTGTCGCTGTCGGCAAGAATAAGCAGAACGTCGCCCTTTTCGCAATCGGTTGCCGCATAGATGGCGTTGAGCTCATCCTCGCTAACGTGCTTCAAGAACGAGCCGCTGTCGGTATCGGCATGCTTAACCCAAGCAAGCCCCTTTGCACCACAGCCCTTTGCATAATCGCCCAAGCGGTCGATATCCTTACGGGTAAGCTTATCGGCATAGCCCTTAAGGTTAAGCGCGCGAACGCTTCCGCCCGCTTCAACAGCCGAAGCAAAAACGGGGAATCCGCAATCCTTTACCGCATCGGAAATATTGATTATCTCCATGCCGAAGCGAAGGTCGGGCTTATCCGAGCCGAAGCGCTCCATACATTCGCGGAAGGTGTATCTGGGAAGCGGAGTGGGAATATCAACGCCGAGACAATCCTTGAAAACGTGTTTTATAAGTCCTTCGCCAACAGCAAGAACGTCGTCGGTGTCAACGAAGCTCATTTCCATATCTATCTGGGTGAATTCGGGCTGACGGTCGGCGCGAAGGTCTTCATCGCGGAAGCAACGGGCAAGCTGGAAATATTTATCGAAGCCCGCAACCATAGAAAGCTGTTTATAAAGCTGGGGCGATTGAGGAAGCGCATAGAACGAGCCCTTATGAACGCGCGAGGGAACGAGATAGTCGCGTGCTCCCTCGGGGGTGCTCTTTATGAGCATAGGGGTTTCGAGCTCGATAAAGCCGATATCGCAAAGATAATCGCGAACCGATTTTGCAACCTTCGAGCGGAAGATTATGTTGTTCTGCAACGCGGGACGGCGAAGGTCGAGATAGCGGTGGCGCAATCTTAATTCTTCGTTTGCCTTGCAATCGTCGGTTATATCAAAGGGAGGGGTTTCGCTTTCGCCGAGAACGCGCACCGAGGAAGCGAAAATTTCGATATCGCCGGTGGGAAGCTCGGGATTCTTGCTCGAGCGCTCGCGAACGACACCGCTTGCCGAAACGACGAACTCGCTCTTGAGCGAAGCCGCTTTTTCGAAAACCTCGCTTGCGGTGTTTTCGTCAAAAGCAAGCTGAACTATGCCGCTTCTGTCGCGCAGGTCAACGAACACAAGGCTGCCTATATTACGTTTTTTCTTTACCCAGCCCATAACACAAACGGTTTCGCCTATGTTAGAAGCTCTGAGGTCGCCGCAATAATGCGTGCGGCGTTCGCTTCCGAGAAATTCAACCATTTTTTTCTACCTCTATATACCGCAGGCGGTTATTTGCCCGCAATTAAATCAATTATATCTTCTGTGCTTAAACTAACCTTTATTCTTTCGCCGCCCTGCATGTTGCGAAGCTCTGCCGAGTTTTCGGCGATTTCGTTGTCGCCAACAACAAGAACGTAGCGCGCACCCGCCTTGTCGGCATATTTCATTTGAGCCTTAAGCGAGCGGCCGCAAACGTCGGTCTCGGCGGAAACGCCCTTTTCGCGAAGCTGATGAGCAAGCAGGAACGCCTGCTTTCCCGCCGCCTCGCCGAGCGGTGCGATATAAATATCACAGCCGGTTTTAAGCTCGGGAACAAGGCTTTCATCCTTAAGCGCCTGAATAAGACGGGTTATGCCCATGCCGAATCCGACCGCGGGAAGCGAGGGGCCGCCGATAGAGGCAAGCAAGCCATCGTATCTGCCGCCGCCGCAAACAGTGCTTTGCGCGCCGATAGAATCGACCGTGAACTCAAAAACGGTTCCCGTATAATAATCAAGACCGCGAACTATCGAGGGATCGACGGTATATTCAACGCCGCAAAGGTCGAGCAGCTCTTTAAGCTTTTCGAAGTGGCTTTCACAGCCGGCGCAAAGATGCTCGAGCGTTTTGGGCGCGTTTTTCGCAATACCCGAGCAGACAGGGCTTTTGCAATCGAGCACGCGAAGCGGATTTTTGTTAAGACGCTCGCGGCAGGTATCGCAAAGCTCGGATTCATAGTTTGCAAAATAATCAAGCAACGCCTTGCGGTAAGAAGGACGGCATTCGGGGCAACCGATAGAGTTGATGCGAAGCGTTACCTTGGTTAAGCCCAGTCTTTTGAAAAGTCCGTTTGCAAGCAGAATAACCTGCGCATCCGCCTCGGGCGAGGAGCTGCCGTAAAGCTCGGTTCCGAACTGCCAAAATTCGCGGCTTCTGCCCGCTTGGGGCTTTTCGCGGCGGAAGAAATTCGAAAGATAAAACAGCTTAAGCGGCATTGCGCCGGCATAAAGCCCGTTTTCGATAACCGAACGGGCAACGCCCGCGGTTCCTTCGGGGCGAAGCGAAAGGCTCGAGCCGTCTTTATCGGTGAAGGTGTACATTTCCTTTCCGACAACGTCGGTGGTGTCGCCAACACCGCGACAGAAAAGCTCGGTGGCTTCAAAGGTTGGCATTCTGATCTCAGAAAAACCGTTTATCTTTGCCTCTTCGCGCACCGCGCCTTCGATATATTGCCAGAGCTCGATATCTCCGGGAAGAATATCGAGCGTTCCCTTGGGTTTTTGAATTCTGTTCATTTAAAATCCTTCTCCGTTCTTGAGGTTCGTTCTCCAGTCAAGATCGCCGCGGTCGAGCGCAAGAACAAGTGCCTCGGCGGTTGCAATGTTGGTTGCGACCGGAACGGTATATTTATCGCAAAGCTTAACAAGATTAAGCTCGGTATCTGCATATTCGGCATCGTTGCCGGTATCGCGCAGAAGTATAAGAAGATCGACCTCGCCATAAGCGATTTTTGATGCGATCTGCTCGCCGCCGCCGTGAGAGCCCGAAAGCAGACGCTCGATCGTAAGGCCGGTGGCTTCGGAAATGTATTTGCCGGTGATGGCGGTGGCACAAATGTTATGAGCCGAAAGAATACCGCAATAAGCGATGCAGAATTCGGTTATGAGTTCTTTTTTCTTATCGTTTGCAATAATTGCAATGTTCATAATATTTTTCCTCCCTGTTTGTTAAAGCTTGGCACCTATCCCCTTATAAGCGCCGCGCCTTTTTGTTGATTCAACGTTCTCAAAAAGCTTTACTCTTGCGCCGCCAATGCGCCGCGCGATGTTGTGGAACGCCGCCTCCCATTCAAACGCCTTCTTGCGAAGATCGCCGCTGAACGCGAGCTCGGCCGCCTCTTGAGATGCCTGAAGCCGTTCGCAATAGGGAACGACCCCCAAAAGCTTAACAGACGAACGGTTGATTATATCGACGATATCGGGCAGAGCACCGCTTTCGGCAAAGCCCTTGCGGTAGCCGTTAACCACCAAATGAAGCCGCTTGAGCCCCATTGCAGAAAGCCTTATTGCCGTTTTTTCGGCGGCGCGAACCGAGGTTGATTGGTGAAGCGTAACTATAACCGCCTCATCTGCCATAGAGGCAAACGCCATATAGTATTCGGTCATTTCGGCGCAGGAATCGATGATTATATAATCGAATTCCTCGCGAAGCTCTGAAAACATTGCGGAATAGGCATCCTTGGGAAGCTTATTATCCGAAAGGTTCATCGGAGCGGGAATGAACGAAAACAGCGGATCGCCGTTTACCATGCACATTGCCGCGGCAGGCGAGCAACGGCCCGAAAGAATATCACTGCAATCGAAAAGCGCATCGTTTTCAACACCGAGCACCATATCCATGCAACGCATTCCGAAATCGCCGTCGATAACCAAAACGCGGTTTCCGAGCACGCGGAGCGTTGCCGCAAGGTTGGCAGAAACGGTGGTCTTTCCGACCCCGCCCTTGAAGCCCGTTACAAATATAACTCTACCCAACGAACACACTCCTTGCCCATATAATCATACATAGTAATAATACCATTTTCTTGCCTGTATGTCAAGAAAAAACCTTATTTCGCCGCCCTCTTAAAGCGAAAAATTTTTATTTTGATACCGCGTTAACAAATTCGCTTTATTTCTTTGAAAGTAAACGGCAAAAAACGCGGCGATTGAATTTAACCGCCGCGTTTTTTATTAATAATTGTTTTTCTAAGAAAATTTTCCTTATTTAATTTCGAAGGTTCCGAGAACGTGTCTTTTGATCATTGCATATTCGCTTGCTTCGAGCTTGCCGTTGCCGTTAAGGTCGGCGCGCTTAAGCATTTTGTCATAAGACGTAAAGGTCTTAAGGCAATGACGCTTTGCAAGCGCATAGTCGTTTGCGTCGACCTTGCCGTTGCCGTTAACGTCGCCCTTAACGAATGTGGAGTCGGGTTCATAGTCCCAAACGATTTTGGCTCCGCAGAAGCTCTTCCAGTGACGGTCCCAATCGTCAGAAGCGGACGTTGCTTCGAAATATACCGTTTGTTTGTCTGACCATTCTTCGAACACGGCTGTGCCCATGGTCGTTACGCCGTTGGGAATCACGACGCTTGTTAGGTTTTCGCAATAAGTGAATGCCCGTTCGCCAATGCTCGTTACGCTATCGGGAAGCTCAATATATGTTAGGCTTTCGCACCAACCGAACGCATGAGAGCCAATAGTGGTTACGCCGTCGGAAATCGCGATGCTTGTTAGGCTTGTACAATCAGAGAACACGAAAAAGCCAACACTCTTAACGCTGTTGGGGATTACAATGCTTGTTAGGCCCGTGCAACCGGAGAACGCCGAACCGCCAATGTTCGTTACGCTGTTGGGGATTTCGAAGTTTGTTACACCTTCGCACCAACTGAACGACCGTTCGCCGATGTTCGTTACGCTGTTCGGTATTTCAATGCTTGTTAGGCTTTTGCAACCATAAAACGCATGTGAGCCAATAGCGGTTACGCCGTTGGGTATGTTGTAAACCGTGCCTTCTTTTCCGATGGGATAGCATCTCAAAATCGTCTTGTTTTTATTAAAAAGCACGCCGTTAACAGAAGTGAAATATTTACTCTTCTTATCTACGGTTATTTTTTCAAGATCAATACAGGAAAGGAACGCCGCATCATTAATGGTCTTAACACTTTTGGGGATTTCGATGCTCGTTAGGCCGGAGCAAATTGCGAACGCCTCGACGCCAATGGTCTTAACGCTGTCGGGGATTTTGTAAACCCCGCTTTCTTTTTTGCAAGGATAGCGTATCAAAAGAGTTTTGTTCTTGTTGAAAAGCACACCGTCAACAGAGGCGAAATATTTGCTATTCTCATCAACGTCTATTTTTTCAAGGTTTCTAACACCAACCGCCCATTTTTCGATTTCTTTAACAGGCAAGCCGTTGAAGGTTGCGGGAATAACAAAGCTTGTCGCCGAAAAATCGCAACGTGAAACTATATAATAGGTTTCGTCGGAGCTGAGCCTATAGGTTAAGCCCTGAGAATCTTTTTCCGCAAAAACCGGGAACGCCGAAAAAGGAATGATCGACAAAACCATTAAAATCGCAAGAAATAAAAAACCGATTCTTTTCATAATTACCTCCATGATATTTGTGTGTTTAATCCCATCGCCATTATACCACGGCACGCGAACACCGTCAAGCGCGTTAGAAAAGATTTAACAAATAAACCTCGGTAACTCTAAATAGTCGCCGTGAATTTCGCGTTGCTTTCCAACAACAAATTGTCAACCGATATTGCGGCTTGTTCGCGGCAAACGCAAATATTTTTCGTATTATCGGCATAACATTAAAATATCGACAGATATTCCTATTGGGAGGTTTTTTTATTGATCATCTCGGACATAAACGAACGCGCGGTTGCGGTTGGCGAATTCGTTGCGGCAAGCGGTGCAACCGTTCGTGCCGCGGCAAAAAGATTTGGAATAAGCAAAAGCACGGTACATAAAGACCTTACGGGCAGGCTAAAGAAAGCCGACCCGATGCTTTTTAAAAGAGTTGCGGCGGTTTTGGCAAAAAACCGCGCCGAGCGCCATCTTCGCGGCGGCAACGCAACGCGTTTGAAATATAAAAAGGCGGAACCGAGTTGAACCGAGTTAATTAAAACGTGTTCATAAGCAAAAAAGAGAACCGAACAAAAATCGGTTCTCTTTTACTGTTACTATAAACATCATTTTTCGAAGAAAAATATTCCGAAACTCGCATTTGAAGAATGCGAATATCACGCCGACTTGTCGGCATATCACGTTCGTGCAAGCGAACATATAACGTTTTCCGAAGGAAAACATATCACTTGGAATAAAAACACAAAAGGTTTTTATTCCAAAATATTCGTGGTAACGAACTGAACGCCCCAAGAAATAAGCTTTTCGGCAAGCTCTTTATTGTCAACCGTCCAAACGTTGACCTCAATGCCCTCGTCAAGAAGCTTTTTAACCTTCCATTCCTCATCAAGCGCGTTCGACCAGATATCGATGCCCATTTTGTGTTCCTTGAGCATTTCGATGATCTCATCCTTAAATTCGCCGGTCAAGAACTGGCAATGAGCCTCGGGGCAAACCTTGCGAAGCGCAACGAGATTGGGGAAATGGAAAGAAATGAAGATCATTTTATCAAGAGTATATTCCGCCTTGATGATCGAAACGATCTCTGCCATTTGCTCTTCGGTGTAAGCGCCCTTGAATTCGAGAACGCCAACCTTATCATAGCGCTTGCAGATGCGTATGTAATCAACCATTTCGGGAACGCGAAGGTCAACTCTGCCGCGCTTGCCGTCCATATCAACAAGCTGAACCGACTGAATGGTTTGAAGGGTGTTCTGCTCGGGAGCAACGGGGTCGATGCCGCAACGGGCGGTGTGATCGTCATGGAGAAGAACGTATTTTCCGTCAAGAGTGTGGCGAACGTCGGTCTCTATGCCGAAATAGCTTCGGTTGCCTGCGGCAACGAAAGCCGAGGCGGTGTTTTCGCGCTCAAGACCCGAAAGGCCGCGGTGCGCGACAAGCTGTGCATTACCCTTGTTGATCTTAATGGTATCCATTTGTTTTCTCCTTATTTTGCAACGATATTGAATATTTTATCTTTAATATAGATCTTCTTAACTATCTGCTTGCCCTCAAGGCTTGCCATTATCGAAGCGTTTGCGGTTATTATCTCCCAAACCGCATCCTCTTCGGCGCCTGCAGGAATGACCACAGTGCCCTTAAGCTTGCCGCAAACCTGAACGGCGATCTCTTTTTCGTCGTCAACGGTGAGCGCTTCATCATATTCGGGCCATTCGGCGAGCGAACAGAAGCCCTTCATGCCGAGCTTCTCCCACATTTCTTCGCAAACGTGAGGCGCGAACGGGCAAAGGATTCGGGTGAGCGCAAGCAAACCCTCTTTATCGATAGAGCCAACGGCATAAACGTCGTTGAGGAAGCTCATCATTGCCGCGATGGCGGTGTTGAACTTCATTCCGTCGATATCGGAAGAAACCTTCTTTATCGTCTTGTGAAGCGAGCGGGTGAGCTTTTCATCCTTCTTGCCGAGCATTTCATCGAGCGCGGCGAAGCGTTCAAGGAAGCGCTTACAGCCGCGAACGCTGCTTTGCGACCAGGGAGCCGCCGAGCCGTAATCGCCCATAAACAGAGTGTAGGTACGAAGAACGTCGGCGCCGTATTCATCAACAACGTCGTTGGGGTCAACAACGTTGCCCTTGGATTTACTCATTTTTTCGCCGTCGGGGCCGAGAATAAGGCCCTGCGCGGTGCGCTTTGCATAGGGCTCGGAAACGGGAACCAAGCCGAGATCGTAAAGGAACTTATGCCAGAAGCGCGAATAGATCATGTGGCGGGTAACGTGCTCCATGCCGCCGTTATACCAATCGACGGGGAGCCAATATTTAAGTCTTTCCTCCGACGCGAAGCTTTCGGCGTTGAAGGGATCGGCATAGCGCAGGAAATACCACGAAGAGCCTGCCCACTGAGGCATCGTGTCGGTTTCGCGCTTTGCATCGCCGCCGCATTTGGGGCACTTGCAGTTAACGTAGCTTTCAACCCTTGCAAGAGGCGATTCGCCGCCCGTGCCGGGTGCAAACTCAGTCATATCGGGCAAACGGAGAGGAAGCTCTTCATAGGGAACGGCAACCATTCCGCATTTTTCGCAGTGAACTATCGGAATGGGCTCGCCCCAATAGCGCTGGCGGTTAAACGCCCAATCCTTCATTTTATATTGCACGCCGCCCTCGCCGCAGCCGAGAGAAACGAGCTCGTCGATAGCACGGCGTATGGAATCCTTTTTGTTGGTGAAGCCGTTAAGGAAGCCCGAGTTGACCATTTCGCCGTCACCGGTGTAGGCTTCTTTTTCGATATCGCCGCCCTTGATGACCTCGATGATATCGATGCCGAACTTCTTTGCGAATTCCCAGTCGCGGCTGTCATGCGCGGGAACAGCCATTATTGCGCCCGTGCCGTAGCCCATCATAACGTAATCGGCGATATAAATGGGAATCTCCTTGCCGTTAACGGGGTTTATTGCCGAAAGACCGTCGAGGCGAACGCCGGTTTTTTCTTTAACGAGCTGTGTGCGCTCGAACTCGGTCTTTTTGGCGCATTCTGCGCGGTAAGCCTCAACGGCATCCATGTTCTTAATGCCCGAAGCATATTTGTCGATAAGAGGATGCTCGGGTGCCATAACCATAAAGGTTACGCCGAACAGAGTGTCGGGACGGGTTGTATATATCTTAAGGCTTTCATCCTTGCCCGCAAGCGCAAAATTAACGAATGCGCCCTCGCTCTTACCTATCCAGTTTACCTGCTGTTGCTTTATGTTGGGAAGATAATCAACCTCTTCAAGACCCGAAAGAAGCTTATCGGCATATTCGGTTATGCGAAGATACCAAACGTCTTTGGATTTTTGAACGATATCGCTGTGGCAGATATCGCATTTGCCGCCCTGCGAATCCTCGTTCGAAAGAACGACCTTACATTCGGGGCAATAGTTAACGAGCGCGGTATCGCGGAAAACGAGACCGTTTTCGAACATTTTAAGGAATATCCACTGTGTCCATTTGTAATAATCGACGTCGGTGGTGTCAACCACGCGCGACCAATCGAACGCAAAGCCGACTCTTTTGAGCTGACCGGTGAACTTTTCGATATTTTTATCGGTAACCGCGCGGGGATGCATACCGGTTTTTATTGCATAGTTTTCGGTCGGAAGACCGAATGCGTCGAAGCCCATGGGGAACATTACGTTAAAGCCTTCCATGCGGCGCTTGCGCGAGATGACCTCAAGGCCCGAATAGGCTTTGATGTGGCCGACGTGCATTCCCGCACCGCTCGGATAAGGGAATTCAACAAGCGCAAAGAACTTGGGCTTTTCAGAGCCCGCTTCGCCGGGGTCCTTCGCCTCGAATATTTTACTTTCGTCCCAACGGGCTTGCCATTTGGGCTCGATATCTTTAAATTCGTGTCTCATAATTATATTTTTCCTTTACGGTTTATTATTCGTTGCCGTTCCAAAGTCTTTCAAGCTTATAAAAATCGCGTGCCTGGGAAGTGAATATATGAATTATCACACAGCCGTAATCAAGCAAGGTCCAGGCATTGCCCGAAACGCCCTCGATGTGATTGGGCTCAACGCCAAGCTCCTCGCGAAGCTTGAATTCAACCTCGTCGGCAAGCGCGCGAACGTGGGTGTTCGAGGTTCCCGTTGAAAGAACGAAATAATCTGCCAGAACAGTCTGACTGCCAACCTCAAGCATACTCACGTCGATGCCCTTTTTATTATCGAGCACCGATACGGCAAGCTCGGCTATTGCTTTTGCTTTTTCAATCTGTTTTGCTTCGTTCATGCTTTTGTCCTTTCGCTTAACAGCTTAAGATAATAGTTTCTTGCGGAAATTGTCGTTTCGCAAATGGTTCTTTCCTCTGAAATAAGGTGCTTTATCGTCGTATCGAACGAGCGCACAAGGGTTTTCAGCAAAGCAACCGATTTGTCGCGCTCCTTTTCCATACATTTTTTATAATATTCGCGCAATCTGATACAGCTTGGATCATCGCGGAATTCCTCGATATAATCGGCAAGGTAAATAACCGTTTCAAAGGGCGACATCGCGGGCCTGCCCGTTGTGTGCCAATAAACAGCCGAGCATATCTCGTCCGAAAGCCCAAAGCTGTCTCTTGCGATAAGTGCGGCAGTTTTCCCGTGAAGAAGCTTATGGTTTATTATATCCTCTTCCGAAAGCTCTATGCCAAACAGCGAGCAAAGCTCTAAATGGCGCTCGACGGGATATTCCTTTGTGAAATCGTGCATCAGTGCCGCAAGCTCGACCGATTTAAGATCGAGCGAGGGGAAATGAACGCTTGCAAGCTCGCGCGCCGCCTCGGCAACGCCGAGAGTGTGCTTAAAGCGTTTTTCCGAAAGTGTCATTGAAGAAAGAATTGCGTTTGCGTCGGTCATATGCCGTAAAGTCCTTTTTCTTGGATATATTCGAAAACTCCGTCGGGGAGCTTTTCTTTTTTGGGGTCTTCGCGGAATCCGCCCGAAGAAAGCGGAAGCATTTCGTTATTAAGCTCTATGGGGCGTTTGCCGCATTCGCGCTCAAGCCGATCGAGCGCTTCTTTTATATCCTCGCCGCTTCTTTTTGCAACGACCAATCGGGCGTTTGAAAGAATTTCGCGGTAATTGCGCCATCTTACAAAGCCTTCCGCCCAATCGTCGCCGATAAGGAAAAACAGCTCGTCATCGGGATACAGTCTCTTTAGCTCGGCAACGGTATCGCAGGTGTAGCTCATGCCCTCGCGCTTAAGCTCAATATCGCTTATTTCAACCCTTTCGGTGCCCGAAAAGGCGATTTTAAGCATATTCATCCGATCCTCGCCCGAAACGCTTTTGTCTGCTTTAAGCGGCGGGATCCTGTTGGGGATTATTAAAAGCAGATCGAGCGAAAGCCTTGAAAGAAACTCGTTTGCGATGAAAACGTGGCCCTTATGAACGGGGTTGAAGGTTCCGCCGAAAACGCCTGTTTTTCTGCCCGAAGGCTCCGCCTTTGAATTATTATTCGCCGTCATCCCAGTTATGCCAAACCTCTGTAACGTCATCGTTTTCTTCAAGAACATCAAGAAGCTTTGTCATCTTGGTTATCTGATCCTCATCATCAAGGCGAACGTAGTTTGCGGGAATCTTTTCGGGGTCTGCCGATTCGATGGTATAGCCCTTTGCCTCAAGCGCCTCGCGAACCGCCGAAAGCTCGCTGACGTCGGTGAACACCTCGCCGTTCTCGCCCTCGGAGGTAAAATCAAGCGCACCGCAATCGAGCGCGGCTTCCATGAACTCATCCTCGTCCTTAATGCCCGAAACAACGACAACGCCCTTTTCGGCAAACATATAAGAAACACAGCCTGTCGTTCCGAGGTTGCCGCCGAATTTATCAAAATAATGGCGAACGTCGCCGGCGGTGCGGTTGCGGTTATCGGTTGCCGCCTCAACTATAACGGCAACACCGCCGGGGCCATAGCCCTCGTAGGTTACCGATTCATAAGCAACGCTGTCTGCGCCCGAAGCCTTTTTGATAACTCTTTCGATGTTATCGTTAGGCACGTTAAGGCTTTTTGCCTTGGCGATAAGATCGCGCAGGCGGGTGTTTGAGGCGGGCTCGGGGCCGCCCTCGCGAACAGCCATTGCCATCTCTTTACCTATTTTGGTGAAAACCTTTGCTCTCTGCGCATCGGTCTTCTCCTTCTTATGCATAATATTCTTCCACTTAGAATGTCCCGACATTTTTTATATCTCCCTACTTCTGTTCTATACTCTTTCGTTCTCGTCGTCATCAACGGTAGCGAAAGGATTTTAATGAAAAATGAAAAATGAAGCACGCCGATAAATCGGCGCATTACGGTAAGTTTTGCTTCGCAAAACAAATTTTTAATTAAATAACCGTTTTTCGCAGAAAAACGTTCCTTTTTTATTCTTTATTCTTTATTTCATGTCCGCAAGCGTTATATACAATGAAAATCCTGTAAAAATCGGCGACATGTGCGTCGATTTTTACTCCTATGAACTTCGCGAGTGTCGAGTGCTTCAGCACGAGGCGCGAGGCGCGAGCGAACGAAGTTCCAAAACCACTTTGAAACTGTAGTTTCAAAGTGAACGCGTCAGCGTCATATCGCTTCCGTCCTCTTCATGCCGAGAATATCAAGGCATCTGCCGAGAATGTTTCTCGTTGCGGCGGTAAGCGCAAGACGGAACTGCTCGATTTCGCCGCCCGAGCCGAGGATTCGGCAATTATGATAGAACTGGTTATAGGCGGTGCAAACCGAAAGCGCAAAGCGCGAAATATAGCTGGGCTCATAATCGTTTGCGGCGCGAAGAACCGTTTCGGAAAACTCGGAAAGCTTTCTTATAAGCTCGGTTTCTTCGGCAACGGGCGCATAAGAGCCGATATCGCCGTTATATTCGCCGCGGCGCAAAACGCTTGCCGCGCGCGCATAGGTATATTGAACGTAAGGACCGGTGTTGCCCTCGAACGAAAGCGTGCCCTCCCAGGTGAAGTTGGTGTCCTTTATTCTGCCGTTTGCAAGCGCGCTGAAAACGACCGCGCCGATGCCCACAGCCTCCGAGATCTCATCCTTGTTCTCGTGGGCAACGTTCTTTTCCTCGATGATCGCTCTTGCCTTTGCAACAGCCTCGTCGAAAACGTCGTTCAAAAGAATGATGTTGCCGGTTCTCGAGGCAAGCTTTTCGCCGCCGAAGCTCATTGTGCCATAAGGAATATGAACAAGATCCTTCGACCATTCCTTGCCCATCATTTCGGTTACCTTAAACCACTGGGCAAAATGAAGCGACTGGCCCGCGCTTGTAACGTAGGCGCATTTATCGAACTTATAGGTGTTGTATCTGTAGTTTGCGGCGGCGATATCGCGAGTTGGATAAAGGGTTGAGCCGTCGCTTTTCAAAATAAGCGCGGGGGGCATTTTCCATTCCGAAAGGTCAACTATCGAAGCGCCGTTATCGATTTTCAAAAGCTCCTTTTCGCGAAGCTCATCAACGATAGCGGGCATTTTGTCGGTGTAAAGGCTTTCGCCGTCCCAAACGTCAAACTCAATGCCCAAGCGCTTATAGGTTGCGGTATATTCGCGCATGGAAATATCCTTAAACAAGCGCCAGATCTCTAAATATTCCTCGTTGCCGTTTTCAAGCTCGCGGAAAGCGGCGCGCGCCTGATCGTTAAGCGAGGGGTCTTTCTCCGCCTCTTTGCCGAACATAACGTAAATGCGTTCAAGCTCCTTGATGCCGTCGCGCTCGAGCTGTTCGCGGCTCGACCATTTTTTATATGCAACTATCTGCTTGCCGTTTTGAGTGCCCCAGTCGCCCAAATAGTTCAACGCAACGGTTTTATATCCGCACGCCTTATAAATATTGCGCACGGCGTTGCCGATAACGGTCGTTCCGAGGTGGCCCAAATGAAAGCGCTTTGCAATGTTGGGCGAGGAAAAATCGAGAACGATGGTTTTTCCCTCTCCGAACGCATGAAGCTCGGGATATTCATCCTTCAAAAGCTTTTGAAGATCGGCAATATATTTTGCGCTTCCGAAAAAGAAGTTCAAATATCCGCCGACTGCCTCGATCTTATCCAAGCCCTCGGCATTACCGAAAAACTCGGCAAGCTCCGAGGCGATGCCGTCGGGGCGGCTTCTTAAAACCCTTGAAAGCTTAAAGCAGGGCAGAGCAAGATCGCCGAGCTTGCTGTCGGAAGGGGTTTCGAGCAGAGCCGCGCATTCCTCCGAAGTAAGGCTTGCGCCCTTAGAGGCAACATATTCGCTTACCTTTTCGCATATCGTTGTTTTGATATCACTCATAGTTTTTCCTGTTCTCTCCGCGAAGCTTTTCTTCGCTGAAATCATATAGATATACTTTTAGTTATACTAATTTAAACTATCATATCACACACTTGACCGAAAATCAAGATTTTTTATATCAAAAGGAGCTATATTATGATCATTCATACCGTTTCTGCAGGCGAAACGCTCTTTTCGATAGCCAAAGAATACGGCGCCGACCCAAACGTTCTTGCCTTTAACAACGACGTAAGCGATCCGCAAAGGCTTCCTGTCGGAATGCCGATCGCAATCGTTATTCCCAAAACCGTTCACACCGTTTCAATGGGCGAAACGCTTTATTCAATCGCGGTGCGCTATAACAAAACGGTCAACGAGCTTTACCGCAACAATCTTTTTCTGAACGGCGACCCAACCGTTTTTCCGGGTCAAAGACTTTATATCGAGATCGAAAGAGACCCCCTCGGCGATTTTGCAACCGGCGGCTATGCCTATCCCTTTATTCCCGAGCATCTGCTTCGCCGTTCGCTTGCGTTTATGGGCGCCCTCATGCCGTTCACCTACGGCTTCAGAACGAACGGAACGCTTATTTCGCCCGACGATGCCGAAATGATCGCCGCGGCAAAGGAATACGGCCAAGAACCGATAATGCACCTTTCAACGCTTGATGATAACGATATTTTTTCAACCGAGCTTGCAAGCGCGCTGTTCGCCTCGCCCGAGCTAAGGCAGACGTTGCTCGATTCGGTTATTGCGAACATGCTCGAAAAGGGCTATACCTCGCTTGACGTTGATTTTGAGTTTTTGGGCAGAGAAAACGCGGTTAACTATGCAAATTTCATCTCATATTGCAAAACCCGTCTTTCGCCCTACGGCTTCGGGGTCATGACCGCGCTTGCACCAAAAACCTCCGACACCCAGCCGGGCGCGCTTTACGAGGGGCACGACTATGCCCTTTTGGGCGAAGCGGCGGACGCGGTGCTTTTAATGACTTATGAATGGGGCTATACCTATGGGCCGCCCATGGCGATATCGCCGATAAAGCCGGTTGGCGCCGTTGTTGATTATGCGCTCACGCGAATTCCCGCCGAAAAGCTGCTTTTGGGCATTTCGAATTACGGCTATGATTTCGTTCTGCCCTACGTTGCGGGCGTTTCGCGCGCCGATTCGCTTTCGACAAGGCAGGCTTTCGACCTTGCCGCGCGCTACGGCGCGGAGATATTCTTCGATGAAGCGGCAATGGCGCCCTATTTTGAATACACCGCCGAAGAACGCGCCCACCGCGTTTGGTTCGAGGACGCGCGCTCGGTTTCGGCAAGGCTTCGCTTAATGGCGGAAAAGAAGCTTAAGGGCGCGCTTTGGTGGAACCTCAACCGCGAAAACAACCAAAACCTGCTTGCGATAAATAACCTTATAAACCCGAAACGCTTGAATTTGGGCAACGCTTGATTGCAAAAAAACGCAACGGCTGTTATAAACCGTTGCGTTTTAATTATACGTTTTTAAATCTCGAAAGCGACGGAGTTGTTTTGACCGAAACCTTAATATCGCCGTTTGCAGGCTCGGAAGTAAGCCCTATCACCGCATCGGCATAGACGATATAATCAAGGTCGAACGAAACCAGCGAAATAATGAAGGTTTTGTTTCGTTTGCTTATTCGGCATTCGGTTGGATAGCTCAGCTCGCCGACCGCAATCTTGAATTCGGAATCGCCGTCGTATTGCTCGAAAAACGAATCCGAGGGATAAGCGGTTATATACCTGCCGTTGAATTCAAATTCGGCGGTATGCTCGCCATCGAAAACGTTGTTTCCGTTTCCGTCGATTATTGCAACCTCATCGAAATCGCCGTAATGCATAACGGCATCAACGCCGGGCTTGTAATGCGATTCCAAAACGTATTCAACGGTTGTTCCGTTCTGCTCGGAATCGATCGTTTCAAGCGCCAAGGCGTTCAGCCGCTTTTCGAAAAGCGCTTTATCGCCGATATCGCCGTATTCGACCGAAATGATCGTCTCATAGTGAAAAAGCTCGGTTATACTGCAGGATGAAAGCATCGCAACAGAGAAGCACAAAAGCAAAATTGCGCAAATGATTTTTTTCATAATTAATTTCCTTTTTACGAAGCACTCAAAATGACCGCAACGTGCATAAGACCGATTATCACCCAATCGCTTATCTTAAATCGGAATCCGCGGCGGTAGGCGGCATAGCAGCCGATCGCAAGCATAATGAGTATCATTCCCAAAACGAGTTCCTCGGCAAGAAGGATGAAAATAATTGCAAAATAGGGTATCAGCACGCGGTAGCCGAAAAACGAATTCGAAATCTCGCCCGTATCCTCGGTTTTTCTGATTCGGTAGAAGACAAAGAGAAGCACACCCGAGACAATACCGGCGGCTATCCAGAAAAACAGCCAGTTCCGAGTAAGGTCGGTTGCGAAATAATCGGCGCTATCGGCGGTGAACCTATGAATCCATCTGCTGTATTCACTTGTGAGATCGCCGAGATAAAACCAAGGAATCGAAAGACCGTCGCTTTCGATCTCGTTGCTCAGCAGGCAGAACATCGAGGGAACGAAGGTATGGAAAAACATAAACGCAATACCGTCGCCGACGGTGTTGCCTTCGTTGAATGCGAAGCTGAGCAGGTTATACATAATTATGCCGAACAGCACGCAGAAAAGATAGTGAGGCAAAAACAGCGAATAATCGACCGTTGCGTGCCTGAGAACTCTCAGCATAAAAATATTCTGCAGGTAACAAAGGGTAAAGGGAGCCAAAACGCTGATCAATCCGACCCCGTAATGCACTGCGGCAAGCGCAGTTCTCGTTATCGGAAGCGAATAAACGCAATCGAGATTGCGGCGCTTTTTGAAGAAGGCAAACTGCCAAACCGGTGCAATATAGCAAAGAATGCACATCAGCGCAACCGAGGGCCCAAGTGTCGGGTCATAATAGGTTTTTTCGCTCACCGCAACGCCGAAGTTATTATAATCTTTGATCACAAACGGCGCCTGCTCATTATAACTGACCACAAAGCAGAACACCATTGCGATAACGCTTAGAAATATAAGCCCGCGCAGGCTTGATTTGAGCCTGTAACGGAAATAGCTTAACGTATGCGTCATTTTAATCCACCCCGATTCTTTTCAACGTCGTGAATAAAGGTCTCTTCAAAGTCGATGGGCATTTCATCGATAACGGCGGGCGAAAGCGCGCTGAGCCTGCAAAGCATTTCTTGGCTTTCGGCTTCGAGCACGATCTGAACGAATCTGCCCCTTATTGAAAGCGCAACGATGGGAAGCCCCTTGAACATGGCTTCGTTCGGCGCTTCGGAAAAGGCAAGCTCGAATTTGCAAAGCCTGCCGACGTGCTCGGCAATGTCGCCGTGGCTGTGGATTCGGTTTTCGTCGATAAGCACGAAGCTGTCGCAAAAATCCTCAAGCTCGCGCAGGGAATGGCTTGCTATTATAACCGTTGCGTTGTTGCTTTCAACGTGTTCGATTATCGCTTCTTTAAATATCTTGCGCGAAAGCGGATCGAGCCCGTCGAACGCCTCGTCCAAAAGCAGATATTTGGGATTTACGGAAAGCGCAAGCGCAATAAAGGTTTGCCGTCTCATGCCCTTTGAAAAGTTGCGAAGCTTTCCCTTAAGGTCGATTTTATATTCGGAAAGCAGTTTATCGAAAAGCGCGCGGTCGATACTCGGATAAAAGCAACGATAGAACTCGAACATCTCGTTCGGGGTCGTGTGGGCGCTGTATGCGGGGTCGTCGGGAAGAAAGAATATATCCTGCCGTGTTTTGAAATCAAGGGGCGATGCGCCGTTATATTCAACGCACCCCTTCTGCGCATTATAAACGCCCGACAAAAGCCTTAAAAGCGTTGATTTTCCTGCGCCGTTTATGCCAACCAAGCCAAGCACGGTTCCCTCGCCGACCGAAAGGTCGATGCTGTTTAAAACACACTTTTTTCCAAAGCTGTGCGATAATCCCTTTATCTCAATCATTTGAAAAAACCTCCTTTAAAAGCTCTTTAAGCTCGGGCTCGGTAAAGCCCCTTTCTTTAAGCTCGGCAAGGCATTTTAATGCCTGAGCGTTTCGGTTTTCGGGCGAAGCCTTTATGCTTTCGGCAACAAAAACGCCCTTTTTGGGAAGCGAAACTATAAGCGCTTTTTCTTCAAGAAGCGAATAGGCGCGCTGGACCGTGTTTGGATTAACGCCGAGCTCAACCGCCGCCGATCGCACCGAAGGAAGCTTATCGCCCTCTTTGAGCACACCCGACCTTATAAACCGCTCGTAACGCTCGGCGACCTCAACGTATATCTCGCGCTTGCCCGAGAACATATTCGGCATGGTTTTACGCCCTCCTTTCGAGATAATCTGTATTAACTGTATTAACTGTTCTGTCTGTATTATAGCGCACGGTCGGCATATTGTCAATAGGAACCTTGAAATATAACAGCACGGTCTTGAATTGTTCACACAGTTGTGCTAATATATTAATGAAAAAATACCTTTGTTGGAGAATATTAATGAAAATTTGCAGTAAATGCGGAAAAGCGCTTGAAGAGGGCGAGCTTTTCTGCACGATTTGCGGCACCGACGCAAACAAAACGCGCGAATCGCTTGCCGAAGAGGAAGCAAGGCAGGAAAGCGAATTTCGCGCTTCTTACAAACGCATTTTGCGTTATGAACGCCTTGCCTTTAAGATCGGCGGCATCGTTTATTTGGTTTTAACAGTTTTGCTTGCCGTTATTACCTTTGTTTTAATGGGCTCTGAAGGCATTGCCGTTCCGCCCGCGCTGGTTGAATATATAACCGGCGGCGGAGACGTTGACCTTAACACCTATTTGTTTTCTTACGTTATCGCCTATTGCGTTATCTCGGCGGTTAACATGATCCTTTCGAAAAAGGCGGAATCGTGCATGGATGAGATGGATTCCGATATAAGATACGCCGTTAGACGCTATACCTCGTTCGGAACCTTGTTTTTGATAATTTTCACCAACGAGGTTGCGCTTGTGTTCTATATAATCAATTTTATAAAAACCCGTTCAAACGCCGCGTTGCTTTCAAGAATCGTTGCAAAGCAATGCGGAAGCAAAGGAGATTTTGCACAATGAAAACCTGTTGGAAATGTAACCGCGACAACGACGATTCGGTTTGCTATTGCGCGTTTTGCGGTGCCGAGCTTAAAAACGACGCCCACGCCGAAGAGCAGAGGTTTCTCGATAACTGCCACCGCTTTTTAAGATATGAACGCCTTGCTTATCGCATTACGGGCATTGTTTTTCCGATTCTTGCCCTGCTTTACGTTCTTCTTGCCTTTGTTTATGCAGGCTATCCCGAGCAGGTCGATGAAGAGATGATCGGGTTGGTGTTGATTCCGATCTTCGTATATATTATTTTTATGTTTGTTGTTTATGCCGTTTTGTTCCTCGGCGCAGGGCTTGTAAACCTTATTGCCTCGTTTAAGATGACAAACACGCTTAATTCGGTTTACACCGACCTTTCCGTTGTTCAAAGGCGCAACGGCTCGGCAAAGCGAATTGTTTTCGCCGCGTTCTTCAACAGCATCGCGCTTGTTTTCGTTATTATTAATTTTGTCAGATTTAAAAGCAACAAACAGCTTGTTGAGCGCATTATCGCAAAGCAAAAGGGCACGTTCAACAGCTTTAACTAAGGAGGAAGATTTATGGGATTTTGTTCACGTTGCGGCAAAGAGCTTGCCGAGGGCAACCTCTTTTGCCCCGCCTGCGGTGCTTCGGTTACGGGGGCATACGGTCAAGAGCGCGATTTCTTTGAAGAAAAGGAGCTTACCGATAAGCTTCACCGCTTTTTAAGATACGAGCGCCTTGCATGGAAGATACCCGCGATCGTTATGCTTTGCTATGCAGGTGTTTTCGCGATGATGTCTTTTTTGTTGTTAATACTCGCAATCGCCGAAGAGCCCGTAGTTATTTCCGGCTTCATCATGCTTTGGCTGGTTCATATTCCGATGTTTGCAAGCATTTCTATCGTTGGATTTGTGAACATAAAAAATATCGACCGTTGTATTGCGGCACTGCCCACCGACCCTATCCCCGCGATTTCACGTTGCGGCTCGGTTGGCATGATAGTCGTTGCGGCGCTTTTTAATAACATCGCTCTCGTTTTCGTTATAATCAATTTCGTTTTCGTTAAAAGCTCACAGCAAACGATAAGCCGAATTCTTAACCGCCGCGAAGGCGTTAACAGCAACGATTGCTCGTTCAATTAAAACGACATATTCCTTATAAAAAGAAATCAAGCTTCGAAATTAATTGAAGCTTGATTTTTTGTTTATTATTACATTTCAAGGGCATAATACGGGGTCCCCCGAAAATGCTTGCATTTCGGGGTATCATAACGAGTTTGTCTTAGGTTTAAAAAGCAGCGGTCGATAAAGACCGCTGCTTTTATTTTGGTTTATCTTGGTTTAGTCAACGATCTCGTAGGTGCCGAGAACCGCTCTCTTGAGCTTAACGTAGTCAAGAGCGATGAGGTTTTCGCCATCGGTGATGCAGCCTGCTTTTTCCTGAGCGTCGGAAAGCTCATAGCTGCCGAGATAGCCGCGCTTGAGAAGCATATAGTCAACTGCGCTTACGTTTGCATCGCCCGAGAGGTCGCCGGTCATATAGGTGGTATAAACGGTGCCGTCATCAGAGAAGCTTGCGCCGGTGCCGAGAATTGCGTTGTCGGCAACAGCCGAGCCGTTAACGGTGATGCTTGCGTTGGAGCCAACGTATGCATAGAGAAGATCGGAAGCTGTGGTGTTGCCCGAGATCTTAATGAGCGAGCCCTTAACCTCGGCAACATTCTTGTTCATGAATACCTTTGCGGGAACAACTTCTTTTCTGGTAACTGCAGAAACGGGATCAACGAAAGCGATGCTTGCAGCGGGCTCGAGCTTGCTGTTAACAAGGTCGATACCGTTGAGGCAAACGATATCGCCAACCTCTGCAACCTCATTAACGTTCCACCAACCTGCATCGTGCATTGCAACGATGAAGCCGTTTGCGGGAACGGTTTCGGCATAATCCTGCGAACCGCCGGGAGCGATGTGCTTGGTAACTACGTATGCGCCGATTTCGGAATCATACTTACAAACGAGAGAGTTTGCATAGGTGAGGTTCGAGTTAGCGTGGGTGAGAGTGCCGTAGAGTGCGCCGTTGAAGATAGAAACGGCATCGGTGGTTATTCTGGTTTCGAAGGAATCAACGCCGGTGTCGGGAACGGTTTCCGCACCATAGATGCTTGCTTCGCCGACGAAGAGGTGGGTTCCGCCGAAGTAAACACGGAATACGAAATATCTTGCGTTGATTTCACCGAGGGCCTCATACTGAAGAACCTTATCGGTAAGTTCAACCGAGTTTGCATTGCATTCTGCAAGAGTTAGATATTCTGCAAAGTTTTCGCCATCCTGCGATGCGAACACCTTGATTGCCTTGGGAGCGCTGATGGTGCCGTTTGCGAATGCGGAAATCATTGCGCCCGAAGCAGACTTGATCTCGCCGAGGTCAACGTAGATTTCGGTGTAATCGCCGGTATCGTCGGTGCCGACCTTACCGGTGTTCTTACGGAAGCCGGTCCAAGCGGAATCGGAAAGACCTTCGCCGAATACGTCGCCGTTGGTGAGCTCTTTCTTGCCGGTGTCGGGGTATGCCGAGTTAACGGTGCCGTAATCGTATGCCGCGCCGAGCGAGATACGGTTGCCTGCAAGAACAGAAGAGAAGATGTCGTTGAGACGGCCGATCTGAGCGATGCATTCCGCATCGGTGGAAGCGGCGTTGTTATAAACTGCGGTAGCGTCGATAACAGCCTTCTGCATCCAGTCGCCCTTACGGTCGGAGCAGGTGTCGGCATTGAGCTTGCA
>JAFSGD010000037.1 GCA_017434845.1 Clostridia bacterium | reverse complement strand
TTATAGGCTTGCTTAACAATGCCGCGGCAGGTGCGCTCGAATTCGGCTTTTCGGCGTGCGGTTGCGCGGTGCGAAACTCCTTTTTTTAGGAACACGGTCGGAAGTGCTGTGTCGATGATAAAGCTGTATTTACCGCTGTTTATCATATCCTGAAAAACCGCCATGCCGTGCTTGTCGCAATAATAATAGAAAATATCGGGCTCGAGCTTAATATGCTTTCTCAGCATGTTAAAGCCGCATTCCTTCATGCGCAGAATATCATCCTCAAACCCCTTTTCGCTTGCGGGCAGAAAAATACCGTCGGAAAAATACCCCTGATCAAGCAAGCCGTTAAAGAAATAAGGCTTCCCGTTAAGGCAGATAACCTGTTTTTCGTCAATTTCCTTTATTTCAACCGTTCGCAAAGCGAAATAAGATTCGATCCTGTCGTCTCCCGCCGAAAGCGAAAAATAATAAAGCTTAGGTGTTTCGGGTGTCCAGTTAACGGGGTTGCTTACGTCAAGACGAAAGCGGCTTCCGCTAAAGCAAAATTCCTTTCCCTCAAAGCAAAGCGTTTTGTGCTCGTCTCCGCCGAAAACCTCAATGTCAACTCCGCAAAGGTCGGGCGTTATTTTAAGCTCTCGGATGTAATTGTCGGCAACGCTTTCAAGCCAAACGGTCTGCCAGATACCGCTTATTTTGGTATACCACATTCCGCCTCGCTTGTTTGTTTGCTTTCCGTAAGGAAGCTCGGTATCAAGAGGGTCGGTTGCGGTAATTATAACTGTGTTTCTGCCCGAAACTGCAAATTCGGTTATGTCGAACGAAAAGGGAAGATAACCGCCAACGTTTTTTCCTACCGAAATGCCGTTTATAAACACCTCGGCAAACTGATCGCAGGCGCCCACGTGAAGAATAACGCGCTCCTTTAAAAACTCGGGATCGATATCAAATTCACGCTCGTAGATAAGCACGTCTTCCTTTTCAATGCTTTGCATAACGCCCGAAATTCTGCTTTCGGGAGCAAACGGCAGGGTTATTTCACCCGAAAAAACGCGCTCGTTGCGCCTTTCGATGAAAAAACTCCATTTACCGTTAAGGCATTTATAGGAATCGCGCTTCATTTGCGGGCGCGGATAAACCGAAAACGGGATCTCGGCATTTTTTAAATCTTTTTCATAATCGGTCTCAAGCGATATCAGCCTTGCGTTTTTCTTTCCCATAAACGCCTCCGTTGCTTTCTTATGCGATTATTATACCGAAAAAATCGCTTTTGTTCAATACAAAAATAAAATACCGCGGGCGATATTTGCCCGCGGTGTATAAACGTTATTCGGTTGTAACAACAAAACGCATCAGCTCGGAAATATACTGAGGATCTTTTTCGCCTTCAATATCTTTGCGCAAACGAACCGCAACCGAGCAAGCCAATGCAGTCTTTCCGTCTTTAAGAACGGTCAAACGGAAATCGGGTTTACCGTAGGATATTTCGTCGTAATCGTCCTTTTTGTCGGCATAATAATTATCTAACCGCTCGTATACCGCGCTTTTGGCTTTTTCAAGCTCAAACGGATTCTCTGTATCCGCAGGCACCTTTCCGAACATTGTGGTTGTATAATCGGATACATTTCCGTACATATCAACTCGCATAAACGCATTATCGGTTGCCTTGATTCCGCTAATATACTTAACGAAAAATATTTCATAATTAAAAGGGGGAGCAGCGCGAGTTTCTATGGTATATTCGGAAAGATCGGGCACTGATACGTGCTCGAGCAAAAACTTTTTTGCGATTTCAACGAGCTCGTTTAACGGCAGTTCGTTCTCGTTATTTTTGTCTTTGCTGTATTTGATTTTTGTAATATTATTTTCGGGGTCAAAATAAACATATCCTGACTCTTTATCTATGTAATACTTGTATTCGGGGAAATAGTTATATGAATTATATACCGTTTCTTCATAAATAAGTTCTTTTTGCTCGCCGTTATATATGAATTCTTTTGTTTTTTCGGGCGGTTCTGCGTTATATCTGCTTTCATCGGCAAATTTATATTCGGGATTTTTTCCTTCGGAAACTATCAAAACCTCATAGTTTGTGTCGTTTTCGGTGCCGGTTTCAACGCAACCCGAAAATGCGGTTATCAATGCCAATAATGCCGTGAATAATACGATCAGTCTTTTCATGATTTTAACCTTTCTGCATTATTGTATAGCGTCTGAATTACCCTTGTGATACACATAGATGAAATTATTGTGGGCTGTACGTGAATCTCCGTCGGTGTAATGAACGTCAAAGGACATAGCGACTTCGACCGCATAATATTTCGGAATATCAAATACTCTGTAATTTAAGTTCATTATAGAGTAGTTATCTATGTAATTAACAAACTGGAATTCGTTATCGATGTAATAATCTTCGATAACGGGTATTATGGCGGAATAGTAATCTATTTCTCCGATATCAAGCAGATGTTCAACGTCTTCGGCTTTTTTATCATCGATGCGAGCGTGCCAAACATTGCCCTTATTATCCATCGAAATTCTTATTTGGGCATAGGGGATCCCGTTATGAAGCTTTTCGAAAACGATTTTGTATCTTTCTTTATTGCCGGAAGAGTAATCGTGATCGGTTATTATATATTCGTCAAGATCAATTTCAGGGAAATTTCTGCTAATATATCTTACCGCCATTTCGTCAGCGTACTCTAAAGCGACTTCGCTGGTTTTTATGTAAAGACCCTCGGGGAATTCTAAAAACAAAAAGCTTTTGATCTTTCCATCGGGAGCAATAGAAACATCTTGCTTATTATCTTCGGAATAATATTGATAGAATAATATTTCTCCGTTTCTTTCTGAGACCTGAGAAAATTCATAATATAGCTCAACAGGACAACCCGAAACCGTTATGGTTTTGGACGTGCCTTTCATATTGGGGTCGCGGATTATATTATGGGAATATGAAAAAAGGTGCGGTGTTTGATCTAACCATCCGATGTAATCGCCTTTGCCCGTACCGTCGCTGTACGCCCCGCCGACAAGGACAAACGGAACCTCTTGGTCTGTCATCGTAACGATTTCTGTATAACCAACGTCTGAAACCGATTTACTTTGCTCGTTTTCTTCAACCTTCCCGCAACCCGAAAACACCGTCGAGACAATAACGGTTGAGAGTAAAAAAGGTATTATTCGTTTCATGGTTGCCTCCTGTCAACTTAATGTCTGTTTTGTCCTCTTTATTATATATATGTCGCAAATATTTAAAATCTCTATAAAAATAAAATAATAAAGTCGTGTAAAAAAGCCGCCTTTTCCAAAAGGAATAAGGCGGCTATGTTCGTGCTTAAACCATTGCGGCAACAGCCTTGTTTTTTAAGCGCAGGTTATCGGCTATCATTGCGATAAATTCCGAATTGGTGGGCTTTCCGCGAGAGTTCTGAACGGTATATCCAAAAAAGGAATTAAGCACGTCCAGATCGCCCCTGTCCCATGCAACCTCGATAGCGTGGCGTATCGCACGCTCAACTCTCGAGCTGGTCGTTCCGTATTGCTTGGCAACCGAGGGATAAAGAATCTTTGTAACCGAGTTGATAACGTCGGTGTTGTTTATGGTCATTATGATAGCTGTTCTGAGATACTGATATCCCTTTATGTGCGCGGGAACGCCGATCTGGTGAATGATCTTCGTTACCTGCGCTTCAAGATCGGCGTCATCGCGAGAGGGAACGGTTGCCGTTCCTCTGCGGCGACCCTTGTCTGCCAATCTTCTTATTCTGTCGGCAAGCGTGTTGAAATCGATCGGCTTCAGCATGCAGTAAGCCGCGCCCGCCTCACAGCATTCCTCAAAAAGATTTTGGCTTGTGAACGAAGCCAGCATAATAAAAGCAGGGAAGTCATCGTGCAACTGCTTTTTTGCGGTTCTTATCAAACCAACCCCGTCAAGCTTGCCGAGATAAAGGTCTGAAATAACAATGTTCGGCTTAGTGCGCACCATTTTCGAAAAGGCTTCCTGCCCGTCGGCAGCCTCCGCCACGATTTCTATATCCAACCTTCTAAGGTTCTGGACACACTGTGCTCTGAATTCGCTGTTGCTGTCCGCAACAAGCACCCTCGGTTTTTCCATGTTCTTGCAACTCCTTGTAAAATTGTTTTCTGTGAAAGTATTTTAGCATATAAAAACGCGCAAGTGCAAGAGATTAGCGCCATTTTATCGCGTTTTAGTCAAACTTTCGTAATACAATATTCGCTAAAAATCCATTATTTCGCCTCAAAAAACGCCATTCTCAACGGCAAAACATGAAAAAATTGTTGAAAAATGTCGAAACCTGCCGAAAAATGTAATTCGCCGAAAGATAGGCGAATTACACTAAATATGCAGAAAAAAGTCGATTTTGTCGGTTTTGCTCTAATCGCGTTTTATTTTAAAACACAAAATCAAATCGGATTTTGGCATCAGAGCTCAATAAGCTCATAGTCCGAACTGCCGATTCCGAGTGCCTCGGCGGCTTCAACCGTAAGCGCGCCGTTGCGCGATTCGATTCTTTCAATAAGGTGGCTCTTGCCCGGATCGTTCGAAGCATAAACAAGGTCGAGGCAGGCTTTGTCGATGGCAACGGGGTCAAGCGAGGCAAGCATGCCGATGTCAGCAATGCAGGGGTCTTCGGCAACTGCACAGCAATCGCAATCCACCGACATGTTCTTCATGACGTTTATATATGCTATCTCGCCGTTGAAATATTCAACAACCGAAAGCGCGGCATCCGCCATCGATTCAAGAAACGCATCGTGGTCGGCTGTCCAAATCTTTTCGGGCTCGCCCGCACCGTGAATATATGCCTTTCCGAACGAAGAAGCAATGCCTATCGAAAGCTGCTTCAAAGCTCCGCCATAGCCGCCCATGGGGTGGCCCTTGAAATGCGAAAGCACAAGCATCGAGTTGTAATTGGCAAGGTTTTTGCCAACGTAGTTTTTCTTGATCTGCTTGCCTGCGGGAATATCAAGCACAAGGTCTTCGCCCTCGGCATCAAGCAGATCGAAATCGAAATATTTGCTCCAGCCGTGCTCGTCAAGCGTTTTAAGGTGCTTTTCGGTGGTGTTGCGCGTTCCTTCATAGGCGGTGTTGCATTCAACCGCGGTTCCGCCAACCTTGCTGATGATCGGAGCCCAAAACTCGGGGCGCAAAAAATTCTGGTTGCCGGTTTCGCCCGAGTGAAGCTTGATCGCAACCTTACCGTTAAGCTCCTTACCCATGGCGTTGTAGAGCTCAACAACTTTATCTGGAGAAAGATCTTTTGTGAAAAATACCTTAGGTTTCATAAAATACCTTCTTTGTATGAATAATTCGTTGCTTTTAACATATTATATAATAAAACGTGTTTCCCGTCAAGAAAATGAGCGCAAAGCGAAAAAAGAATTTAATTTTCAAAAATGGCTTGACAACTTAAAACCGTTGTGGTAATATAATTAAGCTGTCTATGCCGGAGTGGCGGAATTGGCAGACGCCCTGGACTTAAAATCCAGTGAGGTTCACCCCTCGTACCGGTTCAAGCCCGGTTTCCGGCACCAATTTAATAACAAAAAACAATTTTATATATCGCGGGGTAGAGCAGTTGGTAGCTCGTCGGGCTCATAACCCGGAGGTCGCAGGTTCAAGTCCTGTCCCCGCAACCAAAAAGAAAAGTCGCGCGAGCGGCTTTTTCTTTTTGTACTTTTCACTATTCTCTTTTCACTCTTCACTTTTCTCTGACTCTCCCGCACGACTTTTCCAGAGAAGAGATAAGAGAGAAGAGAGAAAAGAAAAGGTAGCCTTTCTCCCTTTGGTCGAAAAGCATTTTTATTATAAAATCGTGTGCATCTTTTTCGGCACCTCTACTCAAATAAGGAATAGTAGATTGATACAATCGTATCGACCTACTGTTTTCTTTTTATCGTTAAAAGGCCGCTATTCGTTAAATTACTGATATTGAAATCACACTTTCGTTTCGTATTTTCTATTATTATTCTCAAAACAAATAAAGCTAGTTGTTGACTTATAAAAAAACATTATTGACATATACCAAAAACCACGCTATAATTAGCATATACCAAAAACGAGGAGCTGTGTAAAATGCCAAGACCCAAAAAATGCCGTAAGGTTTGCAGAATGCCTGTCGCAGATACATTTGTTGCTAATTCAGCCAAAGATGAAGCGG
>JAFSGD010000036.1 GCA_017434845.1 Clostridia bacterium | reverse complement strand
CTATTTCTTTCTTATTAAAATATAGTCGCAAAATTCGGCAAGTCTTTGCCGTGAATCGCTGTTTTCAAAGGTGTTAAGAAGCTGTTTTGCTTCACAAATGCATTCTTTTGCATAGCTTTGCGCTTTTTCGGCACCCAACAGCGAAACAAAGGTGCTTTTTTGCTGCTCGATATCCTTGCCGATGCTCTTGCCGAGCTCTTGGGGCGTTGAATTAATGTCGAGCAGATCGTCGGTTATTTGAAACGCTCTTCCGCAAAGAAGGCCGAATCGCTCGGCGGCGTTTACAGCCGATTCGGGCGCGTTGGCGGCTATGCAGCCGAGCATACAGGCGCAGGAGAATAAAGCGCCGGTCTTAAGGTCGACAAGACGTGTAAGCTCGGGAATATCAAGGCTTTTTCCCTCGCCGCTAAGGTCATGCTGTTGACCCGAGCACATTCCTTTTGAGCCCGAACAGCGCGAAAGCAAAATTACCGCTTTTTCGTTTTGGTGGGGCGAGCAATAGGCACTGTTGCAGATAACGCCGAAAGCATCAAGCGCAAGCGAATCGCCCGCAAGCAAAGCGGTGGCTTCGCCGAACGCCTTGTGGCAAGAGGGCTTTCCGCGGCGCATGTCGTCGTTGTCCATAGAGGGAAGATCGTCGTGAATGAGCGAGAAAGCGTGGATCATTTCAAGTGCCGCGGCATAATCAAGCGCACCCTCGGGGGTTCTTCCGCAAAGCTCGCAGAATTCAAACGCGAGGTAAGCGCGAAGCCTTTTTCCGCCGCCGAGAAGCGAATAGCCCATTGCATCGGTGAGGATTACCGCACCGTTCGGGCTTTTTTCCGAAAGAATTTCGTTTAAGCGCTTTTCGACCGTTTCGGCAGAGGCTGTCATTCGTTCGAAAAAGCTCATTGTGCACCAAACTCCTCTTCGGTAAGAACGCCGTCCTTCATTTGAAGCAGACGCACCTTTTCTTCCGCCTTGTCGAGCTTTTCGGTGCAAAGCTTAACAAGCGAGGTGCCCTCGTCAAAAAGCTTTATAAGGTCTTCAAGCGGAACGTTGCCGCCCTCTAATGCCTTAACGATCTGTTCAAGCCTTGATAATGCCTGCTCAAAGCTCATTTCGGTTTTCTTTTCGCTCATTTTGTTTTACCTGCCTTTTTGTCTGTTGTAACCGCGTTTTTCAGCGCTTTAAGCTCGCTTGCGGTCAGCTCGCGGTATTCGCCGCTTTTCATTTCGCCCAAGCGCAACGGGCCGAGCGAAATTCGTTTAAGCTTTGTAACGGTAACGCCCACATGCTCGCAAATTCGGCGTATTTCGCGGTTTTTGCCTTCGGAAAGGGTGAATTTAACAACGCTTGAGGTTTCGCTTCGCGTAACCAGCTCAACGCCGACGGGCGCTATCTTTTCGCCGTCGAGCTCGCGGGTTGCGCGCAAGCGGTCGAGCTCTTCGTTTTCAACCTTGCCCTTCAAGGTAACAGTATAAACCTTTTTTATCTCGCCCGAGGGGTGTGCAACGGCGTTTGCAAGCTCGCCGTCGTTGGTCATAAGAAGCAAGCCCTCGCTGTTAAGGTCGAGCCTGCCGACAGGGTAAACACGGGTTCCGACGTCGACAATATCGGCAACGCTTTTTCTGCCCTTTTCGTCGCTCATGGTTGTAACGACCCCCTTGGGCTTATAAAGAATTATGTAAAGCTTTCTTGAAGAAACGGGGTTAAGCGGCTTGCCCTTATAGGTAACCGCATCGTTTTTGGGGTCGATTCGCATACCGAGCCTTGCGGTAACGCCGTTAACCTCGAAATTTCCTGCTTCTATTTCTTTTTCGGCGGCTCTGCGCGACATTAAACCGCAATCCGCGGCGTATTTTTGAAGCTTTATGTCTTCCATTTTTCAGTCTCCGAATATTTTTTCAAAAAAAGATTTCTTCTTTTCGTTTATGCTTGCGGTTGTTTCTAAATTAATTATGTAAACTTCTTTTCCGTTAACGCTGAAAACTGCATACGCCGCTGTCTCACCGCAAACGGCGGGGGCGTTGATGCTTTCGGGAACAATAAGCGAAAGCTCGGTTCTGCTTCCTTTGGGCAGGCAAAGCGAGACGCTTTCGGCGTTTGTTGCTTTAACAAAAGCCGATTCGCCGTTTATAACCGGTATCTCGGCGGTTATTTCGCCTTCGAGTGCAAGCTCGGCTTGCTCGAAGGAATCGAAAGCCGCATCGAGAAGCGTTTTGTGGGTTGAGGTTGGGAATGGGTCGCAAAGCGTTACGGCAATAATAAACATTCCGTCTCGTTCGGCAGAGCTTACCAGACACCTGCCGTCCTTTGCGGTATAACCGGTCTTAACGCCGTTTGCACCGTCATAGCCGAAAAGAAGCTTGTTGTGGTTGGTAAGATGCCGTGCGTTTTCAACGCCGTTATATCTTACCTTATAGCTTTTTGTTGCAACTATTTCGCGAAAGAGAGGATATTTCATCGCCTCGGCGGTAATTATTGCAAGCTCGCGCGCGGTAGTATAGTGGCCGTCGCTGCTTAATCCGTGCGGGTTGGCAAAACGGGTGCTTTTCAAGCCAAGCTCCTTTGCACGCGAGTTCATTTCCTCGGCGAATTCTCGGGTGCTTCCCGCCAAGCAAACCGCAATTGCGGTTGCCGCATCGTTGCCGCTTTCAAGCATAAGGCAATAAAGAAGCTCGCGCAGGGTCAAGGGCTCGCCCTCTTTTAAATAAACCGAGCTTCCCTCAACGCCCACCGCTTCGGCGGGAATTTGAAATTCGGCTTCGGGATCACAGCTTTCAATAGCCAAAAGCGCTGTCATTATCTTTGTGGTGCTTGCCATTCCTCGCTTTTCGTCGGCGTTGCTCGAAAACAAAACGTTGCCGGTTCGCGCATCGATAACGATCGCGCTTTTCGCGGCGTTAACAGGCGCTTTAATGCCGAAATCAATGCATTTTTCGCCCGAAAGAGCGAAAACACCGGTGTTTTTTAGCCTTCCGCCGAAAACGGCAAACGGTAAAACCAATATTGAGATTACCGCAACGCACAAGGCAATAATGCGAAAAAGCTCTTTTTTCTTTTTAACGGTAAGCAATAACACCACTCCGAAAAATTCATTCACATAAATGATATTTAAGAAACGGTGCAAAATATTACCAAATTACATTCTATATCATAAAAAGTTCATTGTCAAGATGCTTGACAAAGCAGTAAATAGGAATTATACTTGATATATAAGTTATATATAACCTTGGAGGATATTATGAGCATTCTTGTAACCGGCGGAACCGGCTATATCGGTTCGCACACCTGCGTTGAATTTATCGAAAAGGGCCAAGAGATAATCGTTTTAGATAACCTTTGCAACTCTAAGGTTGAGGTTCTCGATCATATAAAGACCATAACCGGCATAAAGCCCAAGTTTTATGAGATCGATCTTCTTGACAGAGAAGGCGTTAAAAGGGTTTTTGAAGAAAACGATATCGATTGCGTTATCCATTTCGCCGGTCTTAAGGCTGTTGGCGAATCGGTTGCCAAGCCCATGGAATATTACCGTAACAATATTGTGGGCACGTTAAATCTTGTTGATGAAATGCGTGCGCACAACTGCTTTAAGCTTGTTTTCTCTTCGAGTGCAACCGTTTACGGCAAGCCCGCAAGCGTTCCGATAAGAGAAGATTTTCCGCTTTCCACAACCAACCCCTACGGAACGACAAAGCTTTATATCGAGCAGATCTTAAAGGATCTTTGCGTTGCCGACAAGCGTTTTTCGGTGGTTCTGCTTCGCTATTTCAATCCCATCGGCGCACACGACAGCGGTCTTATAGGCGATAACCCCAACGGCATTCCCAACAACCTCATGCCCTATGTAACCCGCGTTGCAAAGGGAATTCTTCCTCATCTTAACGTTTTCGGCAACGACTATGAAACCGAAGACGGCACGGGCGTTCGCGATTATATTCACGTTCTCGACCTTGCGGCAGGGCACTATGCGGCGCTTAAGGCGCTTTCCGAGCCGGGCGTTTCGATCTATAACCTCGGAACAGGCAACGGCTGCAGCGTTCTCGATATTATTCACACCTTCGAGTGCGTAAACGGCATAAAGATACCTTATTGCATCGCAGAGCGCCGCCCCGGCGATATCGCAGAATGCTATGCGGATGCAACTAAAGCCGAGGTTGAGCTCGGCTGGAAGGCAACGCGCGGTCTCGACGAGATGTGTGCATCTGCTTGGAATTTCGAAAAAAACGCATAATTTAATTTGGAAGTGATAAATTGTTCCGCAAATTTCTTTACGGTCGCTACGGAAACGACCAATTCAATTTAGCATTAATCGTTCTCTCGCTTGTCGTCGGCTTCGTTTCGATGTTCGTTTCGGGCATTGCGGGAACGGTTTTATGGTTTGTTCAGCTTTCGCTTATCGGCTATTGGTTGTTCCGCGCGCTTTCGCGCAGCTTTTATATGCGCCGCCGCGAAAATCAATGGTTTTTGCGTATTTTCGCTAAGTTCAAGCCCTTTTTCAAGGCCATCGGCGGATTTTTCAGCCGCATGGCAGACCGAAAACACAAGTATTTCAAATGTCCCAACTGCAAAGCGCGTCTTCGCGTTCCGCGCGGCAGAGGTGAAATAACCGTAACCTGCCCGCGTTGCAGAAACCGTTTCGACAAAAAAAGCTGATTCGGCAAAAAGGAGGAAAAATATGAAAAAGATCGTTGCGTTAGCTCTTTCCGTGATTTTGGCATCTTTGCTTCTCGCTTCGTGCGTTGAAAGCGAAGATGTATCTTCCGTTGCCTCTTCGGACGAAAGCTCGGCAACCGAACAGAGCGCAACAAATAAGCCTTGGTATGAAACCTCGGTTCCCGACGGCTACGTTTCGGGCGGGAGCAGCGATGATTCTTCGGTATCCGAAGAAGCTTCACAGACCGATGATTCCTCCCTGCCCGATGAAGAATCAAAGCCCGATGAAGAATCAAAGCCCGATGAAGAGATCGTTCCCGAAAATATCGGAACCGTTTCGGGCATGAGCTTTTCGAAAAGCGCTTCCGCTTACCGCATTGCTTTCACCAAAACGCGCCCGGTCGTAACCTTGGCGTGCGTAACCAATCCGAGCATTAAGGTAACCGCGCAGTATGATGGCTCGGTAACCCGATTCTTCAACGCTATCGACGGAACCTATTATTTCGCAACCCACGGCAAATATCTTTACGCCTGCTGTGATGCCTTCATTTCGGGTGATGCAACCAAATTCAACGGAGAAAAGGCGATCGAGCTCGAGTTCGACGAGCTAGGCATGGCGCAAATGGTTGAAACCAATCACGCGCACGGCTATGGCAATGCCGTAAGCTTTTATTCGCTCAGCGAAAAGAAGGCTTATATTTACACCAACGATCATTCCGAGGGCGCTTCGCTTAATGCTTATGCGCAAAACGATTATGCGATATGTCAAAGCTTCACCCACGATTCTTCAATAGCATCCGATTGGGCAGACGACAAAGCGATAGATTTCGAGGCGGGCACGCTCGGAAAATTCGGTGTTGTTAAGAACGGCAAAACCGTTATAGATTTTGAATACGACAGCATCGACAGCTTCGCCGATATAGGAATATTCCGCGCCGTTAAAAACGGAAAGACCTATTATATCTCTTCAAACGGAACCAATCTGACCCCCGAGGGATTCGCCTGCGGCTCCGAACCGCTTGAAAACCGCGCTTGGGTCTATGATGAGCTCGGTCAGGGCTATATTCTCGAGTTCAGATAAGGCTTTAATAAAAAGGAAAGGTTTTCGCATTACACGAAAACCTTTCTTTTTTATTCTTCGGTTTGCATAATTAATATCGGGTGTTCGAAATCGCCGTCATCATTCATTTTCCAATATTTCTTGAAGTCAAACTCTCTGAAAACCGATTTATCCTTGAAATGCTCTTTGCTTAATCCTCTTACACGAATTCTTGTTTCATCATTGATTGGTTTCTTATCTTTGTCTAAAATCGTTTCGGTAACCGTAATAGGCCCTTCGTTGGGGTCGCCGGAAATAAAATCATCATCTAAAACCGACTCGTCAAGAAAATAACAATTCATTATTCTGCTGTTGCCGAGATCTAAAAAAGCGATGTGTTTGGTCTTATTACCTTCTTCAACTCCGATATCAAAACAACATGAAACGGTGCCTTTAATTATATTTCCGTCGCTGAATTCTGCTCCGTTCATATAGCAGATTCCCGATGCATATTCGCCGCGAATTGTTCCCGAATTGTAACAGTTTGTAATCGTGCCGGCGTTTATTTGGGATATTCCAACTGCGTGATTAGCATATATTTCACCCATATTACAGCATGCGTCAACTGTGCCGAAATTTTGATCAACTATACCGGAAGAATTTGCCAATTCATCAGTTGCCGTTATTTTTCCTGTATTATAAGAATAAGATATGTAGTCTTTTTCGGAATTATTAGAAGCGATTCCGCTGGCGATCTGCTTTCCGACAATAGTTCCGCTGTTATGACAGTTGATTATACTGCCGCTTATTGAATGTGCAATACCTGAAGCATCTTTTGCAGTAACTGTTCCGAAGTTACTGCAATATTCTGCACTGCCCATATAAACGATTCCGCTTGCGTAGTCGGTACCGATTACCTTACCGGAGTTGTGGCAGTTTTTTGCTGAGCCGAAAACAAGAATTCCTCCTGTTTGATCGCCGGATACTTCTCCCTCATTATAACAATTTTCAATAGTTTTGTTGGATTTTCCTGCAATACCTCCCGCACGGAATGCGGATATTTTTCCGTAATTGGTGCAGTTAGTTATCGTTCCGTCGTTTATTCCGACGATCCCGCCGCATTCTACAATATTGCTTTGTGAACGTGAAACATCGCCGTAATTGATACAGTTTGTTATAATATGGTTGGTGCCGCCTGCTATACCGTTGCCGAAAACGGTTGCATAATTCACGCAATTCTCGATAGTTGAGAAATCGGCAAAATTAACAAAGGCACCGCAATAAGCATCTTCAGCAGCAGTTATATAAGAGTCTTTGATAGAAAGATTTTTCAGCATTCCGTCACGTAAAATGTTGAACAATCCGCCGGTTGTGCTATATAAGCCGTATATTGTGTAATCGGCACCGTCAAACGTACCTTGAAATGATTGAAAAAAACTTATGCCTATAGGTATCCATTCCTCTGCACTATCGGTCCAGTTCTCAGCTGCAGTATCGTTAAGTCTGATATCGTTTCCGAGTTTTATGTGAATACCCCTAAAGTGATAGTTGTTTTGAGGATCGTTTAGTATAGAAGCAAAATTTTTCAGTTCTTCAGCCGTGTATATTATATAAGGATTTTCGTTTGTTCCGTCACCACTTGTAAAAAGACTTGAATAAAAGTCTCTTTCCACTTTTTCATTATATTGTGAAATTTCGTCTTCAAAATTATCTTCTAAATAGTCAATAAGATTTTTAGAAGTGTCGGAATCGGAATTGTTGTTGCTGCACCCAAACAAAGAGAGAATAATGCAAAGTATTAGCGAGAGTGGTAATGTTCGTTTCATTAGTATATATCTCTTTCTTGATAAAATAATACTGTAGCTTGCGTTTTTGTCTACGTTTTGAAAAATCAAAAAATAGCATTACAACTAAGGATACGTATCTTATCTATTCCATTTAGAAAAAATGAGGAACGCATATTTGGTGTAAGAACAGAATGTCTCGGCTTAAGGCTTAAGCTTGCACTTTGCAAACTGATAGCAGAGATCATACATTTCGCGGTAGCGGGCGTTTTTGCTCTTCCAGCCGTTCGAAATGCAGTTAGAGGGTGCGCTTCCGTGGTAATACATCTTCGAGGAGTTCATATAACCCGTTTCTGCGCCGACCTTTAAATAATCAATGAACTTTTCGATATGCTGAGGATTGTCTATATTGCCGTTTTCGTCCTCGTTGATCTTCCAGACCTCGAGCTCAACGCACATACCCATTCTTTTTGCCTCTTTTGCGGTATCATAGAGGCGGCTCTTGGGAATCCAATCATCGAACATATAGTTGGGCTGCATGCAGGCTGTGTCGAATCCGTATCTCTGCCAATGCTCATAGCCGAGCGCGCGGAAATAGGGGATCCAGAAGCATTTATAGCCCTTTTCCTGAACGTATTTGCAGGTATATTGAATAAGCTCTTCCTCGTATCTGTCGGTGGGGTTGAGCGCTTCCTCAAACCAATAAAAGCCTCTTAGCTCGGTGTTGGCATAATTGCCTGCGGTGTAACGCTCGATCATGGTGTCGATCATCCAGCGAATAGCTTTTTTGCGGCTTTCGGGGTTATCGAAAACAAGGTGCTCGCCGTTAACAAAGCCGAAATCCTCATAGCCCGTAAAGGTATAAAGAATGGTGAAATAAACGCCGACCTTGTAATCGGGCATACCGAGCTCGGTTCCAACCTTCTTTGCAACGCTGTTAAGTGCGTTTATGTTCTTGCCCTCGGCGAAAACGCTGTCCATATAGTCCTGCCAGCCGTCTGCGTGCTGCCCCTTGGGGCTGAAATCGAACGAAACGTCGGGAAGATAAAGCACGCCGTCCATAAAGGTATCAAGCACCTTGCCGTTTTTGTCAACGTAGGCAACAAGCGGGAAATAGTCATCCTCGGTTTTGAGGCCCATATCGGCATCAACGGGGCGATAGTTATAGCTGAGCGTGATGTTGGTTGAGCCCATAACGTCTTCTGACGGGAATTCGTTAACTTCGCTCGGACCGGGGAATTCATTGTAAACGGGCTTGCCGTCGTTGACAGGCTCTTTTGCATCCGACGTGTCGGTGCAGCCGTAAAGCTCAAGCTCGTCGATATAAACGTGGTGAACGGCATCGTAAACGAATTGAACGTAAACCGCCTTAACCGGCTCGAATTCGCCCTCGATCTTGATCGTTCTCATATCGCGAACCGAGCGTGTGTCTGCCTCGTAAACAGTTTCGAAATCGGTTCCGTTTGCCGAAACGCGAATCTTCACATAGCGGGGGGTTCGAACACCAACAACGTCCTCGCGGCAGGTGTTCATAGAAAAGCCCTTAACAGCGCAAAGATAGGGAAGCTTAAAGGTTATGGTTCTTCCGCCGCCGCTGTGGCTGTGGAACCATTGAGGGTTTTGATAATTCCTGTCGGGGCTGTATTCACCGTCGGTTAAAAGCAGAGAATCGGTGTTGTAGTTCATGGTGGGTCTGTCGGCATGAATGGTTGCTTCATCCTTAAGATCGATCGCGTGGATCGGCAAGCCTCTGATAAGGTTTATCGTTTCTTTCGAGGGGTTGCCGCAGGCAACTGCCCCGATTTTTTCGATGGGTTTGTTTGAATAATACATTTTTCACCTTTTCGGTTTTATTGTTTTTTGGCGAAGAGCAGGCAACCGCTTTCGCGCCAATATTCTATTTTCTCGTTAATAACGCCTTCCGAAACACCAAACCTTTTCGCAAGGCAGGCTTTGCATAAAAAGCCTTCGGTCATTCCGCGGTTAATAAGCTTTTTGGTTGCGCCGATATCGTCGTTTTCAAGCGGTTTGGCGCAAATGGCGCAGTTATTCTGCATCAACTATTTTCGCGCGATACATTCTGCATTCGTGCGGGTTTAAATAATTGGTGCGGAAAACGTCTCGGAAGGTTCCGATATCCTCGTGCTTCCAAAGATCGCGAATCTGAAGCGCCTTGCCGGAAATACGGCTCAAGCCGAGGTTGTCAAAGCTTATGAACGGGTCTGCGCCGTCATCGGAAAGGTTGAATATACCGATGGCGATATCGCCGCCTTCAAGGAATTTCGCCCAGACCTTAACCTCGCTGTTCCACCAATGGTTTCCGCAACTGAAGGGCTGGCGGTAGGAAGCATCCTGATTGATCGCAATGATTTCTTCGTTAAGAAGGATCTCTTTGGTTGCATCGTCCATATTGCGAACGTCGCAACCTATCATAAGCGGCGAGCCGAGCATTGCCCAAAGCGAGAAATGGGTTTTGTATTCCTCGTCTGTACAGCCCGCAACGGCAACGTTGCCCTTGCCGTGCATTCCGACGATAAGCATATCCATGTCGTTAAAGCATCCCTGACCGTTGGTTGTAAAATAATCGGTCTGCTTCATGGCAAGCTCCTTAACAGAGGGCCAGCTGTCATTTATATCGCCGGTCGAGCGCCAAAGGTGTGCGCCGGTTTCTTTTATCCATTCGTTGGTTTGGTCAACGCCCCAGCTGCAAGCCGAAAAACAAATGTCTCTGCCGCAGTTTGCAAGCGCAAGCCCCATTTTCTTATAAAGAAGATGACCCTGCTGGTTCATGGGCTTGAAGCAATAATCGTATTTAAGATAGTCAACGCCCCATTCGGCAAAGGTTTGGGCATCGATAAATTCATAATCAAACGAAGCGGGATATCCTGCGCAGGTGAGATTGCCGCAACAGGAATACATTCCGAATTTAAGGCCCTTGGAGTGAACGTAATCGGCAACTGCCTTCATGCCGTTGGGAAATTTAACGGGATCGGGAACAAGTCTGCCGTTCTCATTGCGTTTCATTTCCGCCCAGCAGTCGTCGATGACCAAATAGTTATAGCCTGCCTCAAGCAAGCCGTTTTCAACCATTGCATCGGCGGTTTCTTTAATAAGGCTTTCATCAATGTTTCTTCCGAAAGTGTTCCAAGAGTTCCAGCCCATAGGGGGAGTGCGAACTATCATAAAATTAACCTTCCTTTTTATAAATGACGGTATTTTATACCAAATATATTGTATCATAACGCATTATTCAATTCAATAGTTTTTGTTCAAAACGCAAAAAAACTGTTGCAATAAATATGCGGGCGCGTTATAATATATTTGTATAAATTCCGTTTGAAAGGAACCTGTTTTTATGAAAAGGATAACCGCGTTGATAATTTCTGCGTTAATGCTTGCTTTTTGCTTGTTCTCCTGCAATACCGAAGGAACCGAATCCTCGGGCGGCGACAGCAACGTTTCTTATGAATCGAAGACCTCGGCGTTCTACGGCAACATGAACAAGAGCTCGTTCTGGTTCAGAATGAATTTTACCAAGAAAAACGAAACCTGTGTTTTCACTCAGGTAACCAACGGCAAGACCACAACCACGATAAAGGATTATGAAGACGACAGCAAAGACGTTTACGATATCTTCGACGGCTCGATAATCCACCATATTCGTGTTGACGAAAAGGCATATGATTCAACTCTTTCGGCAAGCGGACAGGCATTTCTTTTCGCCGACTATACCGCTTCGATGTTTGCAAGCCCCTCTTCTGTCGGCAACGACGAATATAACGGCAAGCAGTATTATTGCGAAACCTTCGATACCGCAGCTGCCGAGGGCGGCGCGGTAAGCGGCAAAAATATGTATTTCTTCGATGGCGATAAGCTTGTTGCCGTTGAGATCTATGAAAAGGGCGAAAAGGTTATGGTAATGGAGTTTATCGAATATTCGAACACTCTTCCCAACGATATTTATCTTTCTGCACCCGATGATTTCAAAAAGGGCAACCTCGCTATCGACGTTTCAACAACCATCAGTGTCGACGACTGGTGGGAATAATTCTAAAAAAACGGTAACGAAAGGAAAACACTATGAAAAAACTGCTTTGTGTTATTTTAGCATCGATGATGCTCGCAACCTGCTTTGCGATCGCGCCCTCTGCGGCAACGATTCAACAGCTCGGCTATAAAAACATCGCCGTCGGCTGTTCCTATACCTCAACTGCCGCATTTACCGACCGAACCTGGCCCAACGATTATCAGCTTGTCGACGGCAAAGAGCTAACCGACGGTGTTTACGGCGGCGATGCCTATGGCACAACGTGGGTCGCTTATGACTACCGCATGAACACCAAGCCCGAAATAGTTGTTGATCTCGGTGCGGTCAGAAACGACCTTGCACGTCTTAACATCGAATTCAGAGTCGGCATGAATGATGGCGTAAGCCTGCCGAAAAGCGTTGAATATTTCGCTTCCGAAAACGGAACGGATTTCGTTTCGCTCGGTGTCGGCGAATGTGAAGCAAACGGAACCAACTATAAAACCGAGCTTATAACCGAAGAAACATTCACCGCTCGCTACGTTAAGGCTGTTATTAACGCAACCGCAACCTTTAACTTCGCAAGCGAATTCGAGATTTGCATTGAAACCATGGTCGACGTTGAAATTCCCGACCCCGACACCTCGGGCTTCATTTTCGTCGGCACAAGCGATCTTGTAAGAGACGGTAACTATATCCGCGGCATTAATCCGGGCACCGATTATTCAAAGCTCGACAAGTGCTTTGTCAAAGGCCTTTCCGATATTGTCGTTTATGATTCAAAGGGTAACGTAAAAACCGAAGGAATTCTTGTAACGGGCGACGTTATCGTTAAAAAGGTTTTGGGCGTTGAAGGCGAAAACGACCGCGCAACCGTTATAATCGACGGCGACATTAACCAAAACGGTGAGGTAGATGCGGTTGACTATGCGCTTGTTAAGCGCGCCTGCCTCGGCACTTTCGCTATTGAGGGCGACCGTCTTGCCGCCGCCACAATTACGGGCAAGGCGACAGTTCAGGCTGTTGACTATGCGCTCGTTAAGCGCCACGTTCTTGGCACCTATAACCTCTTCACAAAATATGATGATAAAGCTCCTTTAAGCGAGGATACCATGACGTTCCAAAAATCCAACAATTCGCTCTATAAGCTTTCGTTCACCTATAAGGGCAAAGCCGCATCGCTGACCTTCGATAAAAAAACCTGGGGCACCTGGAACATCGGAACCTTCACCTACGATGGCAAGAGCATCGCGGGCGGCGGAACCGACTGGGAGTACGTTTACCGTGCAAACAAGACCGGCTCGGGCGGATTTGCTTGGTCGGGCGGCAACCATGGCAACGAGGTTTTGGTAAGCCTTGATATTTACGATTCCGAAACCGGCGAAAAGATCGACCTTGCAACCGGAAGCTCGGTTGAAACCAAGGGCATAAAAATCGTTGAAAAAACCAAAATGCTTTGCATTTACGATACCGACGGCGACGGATACGGCTATAAGAACGCTTCGAGCGATACCTATACCGACGAAGACGTTTATTGCGAAACTACAAGAACCTATTACCTTTCGGGCAATAAGATCTCGCTCGACGTTGATTATAATTACGTAGCCGATATCTATTTCCAAAAATCCTATACCTGTATGTTCCCGATCTATAAGACCTATGGAAGAAACTTCACCTTCCACCTCAATAACGGAACCACCTTCTCGGGCAAAACCACCGACGGAACCGTTTATCCCGAATACAGCAACAACTATTTCAAGGGCTACGAGGCGCAAAAGGTAACCTCCTATGGCGATTCTCAGCCCACTTGGAAGTTCGACGTTGAATTCAGCACTCCGCTTGATTCCACCGATAACTTCAGCAACGCCGATAAGGTAATGCTTTGGGATATGAACAGGGTTTCCGATAAGCTCTATGTTTCTAAATACGGCGACCTTGAATATACCCTTGTTGAAGCGGGAACCAATTTCGGAACAAGCTCCAGCTGGACCTTCTATGTTGAAAACTGATAATTCTTCGAACAAGCTAAAGGGCTTGTTCGCCGAATACAAAAGCGTGCGCATTGCGGCAATAGCCGTTTTCGCGGTTGCCGCGGTTGCGGCGGCGGTTGGCGCGGCTCTTCTTCCCGAAAAGATATTCATCGAGCTCTTTTCCGAATCAAGCCGCCCCGAAACGAACAAGCTGCTGTTTCTCGTGATTTCAACGCTTGTCGTCGGTGTTGCGGCGGCAATGTGCCTATTCACCGAAAACGCAAAAAAATGGCTTGCTACCGAAGCGGTCGTTGCCATTCTTGAGCTTATTGCGGTTGTTCTAAATATTATCGTTATGTAGCAAAACCGGTGTGGTTTAGCGCGATATTCCAAACGGATTATCATGCTGATCCACACCGTTTTTTTTACGAAATTAAAATATTCTATTCAAATACACAATAATGTGTTGACAAAGTGCTATATTTGTGATAGACTATATACGAACAAGCAAGACATTAAAGAACAGGAAGTGATAAAAATGGTTATTGAAGTTATATTTTTATCACAGGGGCTTTGTCGGCTTTCCCGATAGTTAAATATAGACGGCAGGCGCACTAACCTCTGTGAAAAAGGGGTTCGGTGCGCTTTTTTGGTTGTTTACGCACTATACCAAACCGCCGCTGTATTG
>JAFSGD010000035.1 GCA_017434845.1 Clostridia bacterium | reverse complement strand
TGTCCGTCCGATACGGTGCAGATAGTACTCGTTTTCCTCGGGAATATCGTAATTGAAGACCGCTTCCACGTCGTCCACGTCAATGCCGCGGGCGGCGTTCCGACGTTAACGGCGACGAAGCAACCGACTCGATCGACCTTGTTATTCTTGCCCAGCTTATTGCTGAAAGTTAAATTGACTATATAAAGCATTCGCCCGAGAGAAAATCTCTCGGGCGAAGTTTTATTTTGGCGTTGCAGCTGATTGTTTTCCAACCTGGTTTTTTAATCTGTTGTTTAATAATTCTTCTGTTTCAGCAAACACTCTTTGGGATTCGGAGTTTTCAAAGGTTTTTAAGGCTGTTCTTTTTGGCAAGCCCCATATTCCGAAAAAGCGCGGGCCTATCCATTCGCCGAAGGCACATTCTTCGAAAATCCCCTTTAAAATACAAAGCGATGCTTTTTTTGGCGACATGAATATCAGCTTCATCGGATGCTTTATCAGCGCAAAGATGATTTTGGGGTAATGTGCGGTAATGTTGGTCAGCGTTATTCCTGGATGGCATACCGAAAGCGTTACTTCCCTTTCGTTTTTAAAGCGCTCGTATTCCGAAAGCATCAAGCGGCGCTTTGCGTTGCCGTAAACCTTGCTTGCGGCGCTTCTTTTTGAAAAATCGATATCGTTCACATCGGTTTTTGAATAGTTATGAGCAATACTTCCGACCACTATCACACGGGAATTATTCTCTTTCAGCGCTTGAAACAGACGCGAAGTGAGATAATAAGGTGAGATGCAGTTTATTTGAAAAACGTTATCAATGCCAAGCGAGGTTTTGTGCCTAGGAATAGAATACGCGCCCGCGTTATGTATAAATATATCGGGGCAATTCGATTCAAGCTCCAAAACGGCGTTGTCGACAGATTCGATGCTTTCGAGATCAAGCGGAACGAACGAAACGTTGATCGAGCCGAACTCTTTTTTTAGCTCGTTAATAAGTGTTTCTGTCTTTTCGCGGCTTCGATTAAGCAGAACAAGATCGGCTTCGAGGCGCGCGAGATGAAAGCAAAGCTCTTTTCCGATGCCGCCGGTAGCGCCCGTAACGGCAACAAGCTTTCCCTTCAAGCTTTTCGTATTATTTTCATACCACTTATTATAATTCATAATGATCACCGTTTTCAAATAATCTGTTGTCTTTAATTAATATATATAGTATAATCAAACAAAGACATACATGGAGGGCAAAAATGAGCAAGGCGATATTTTGGGATCTTCAAGGAACTTTGGGCGGTGAGGCTACTGCGGATATAAATCTTTTTGAGCCGTTTGAATTCGCAAAGAAAGCATTGCAAATTACAAAGAATGAAGGTTTTCGCAACATTATTATCACCAATCAAAGCAGAATCGGAAAAGGCTTGTTATCGCTTGAAGATTACGAACGCGAAGCACAAAAAATCATCACGTTTTTCAATAACGAATGTACTCTTATCGACGACTTTCTGTGTTGTCCTCATAAAAGCGAAGATGAATGCGAATGCAAAAAGCCAAAGATAGCGCTTATAATGCGCTCTGTAGAGAAATACTCATTATCTGTTAAAGAATGTTACGTAATTGGTGATATAGCAAAGAACGAAATATTAATGGCCCACAATGCCGGTTGCAAAGGTATTCTTGTTCTCACCGGCGGCGGAAAAGACAGCCTCGGAAGATTCAGAAGCACGTGGGCGGGTTACGAAGCAGATCTTATTACAGAAAATGCTTTTACTGCAGCAAAAGCGATAGCAAACGGAAGCGTTTAATAAATAATATTAGGATATTCACTCTTTAAAGCGCCGTATATTTCGCCTTTCATGGTGAGAACGGCGTTTTTTACTTTTTTAAGGTATTCCTCTTTGGTCACGGTTTTTCGTTCGTTGACCGAAGTATGGGAATACAATATCCCTCTCGACGAATTAACGATCGTACCGAGACCGTCTTCGTTAAAGCATGGCAAAACGTCTTTGGCGCTTCCGCCTTGGGCACCGTAGCCCGGAACAAGAAAAATGCTTTTCGGCATTATTTTTCTTAAAGCTCTTGCCTGCTCGGGATAGGTTGCACCGACGACTGCGCCCACAGAGGAATATCCGCTTTTTCCGACACAGCGTTCGGACACGGCGCTGACGTATTCGGCGAGCGCTTCGCTGACCGTTATGCCTCTATCGGTTAGCGCATCCTGTATTTCAAAGGCACTTTTATTTGAGGTCCGCACCAAAACGAACACACCCTTTTTGTGCAACTCGCATGCGTTGATAAATGGCTCGACGCCATCGCTTCCGAGAAACGGAGTAACGGTCAGAAAATCGCTTTGAATGCTTGGTGCCGTTTCACCGTTAATCAGACAAACCTTACCGAGATGAGCCTCGGCATAAGCGTTTGCGGTGTTGCCGATATCGTTTCTTTTTGCATCCTCGATAACGATAAGATTCTTTGATTTGGCATAGGCGACTGTTTTCTCTAACGCCTTTATCCCAGCGCTGCCGTATTTTTCATAAAATGCGCTTTGCGGCTTAACAGCGGGAACGTATTTATATACCGTTTCTATTATATCTCGGTTGAATTCAAAAATCAATTCCGCTTCGGCAACAAAATCATCTTTCACTTCCCTGCCGAGCTTATAGCAATCGGGTATTTCGGTAATAACGGGGTCAAGCCCTATTACAGAAGGATTTGCCGTTTTAATTATTCGTTCGATTAAACGGTCGGCCGAGTTCATTTTATTCTCCTTTATACTCCTCTGTATATTTTCGCATCGCATCTAAATAAGCGATTGCCGGTATAACCGAGCGTTCTATTGAATTTATAATATCCTGCGCGTTCACCATAGAATGAATTTTTAGTCCGAACGCTTTTTCTGTTTCGTGCCGCGCGGTTAAGAACGTGTTATCGGTACGCTCGTTTCTATCAACGCAAACGATCGCATCGGTCGGGTATTTCCCCGCCGCGTTTTTTATTCTTTGCAGTGCCTCACAAAGAGTTTTGCCCGACGTAAAGGTATCGGTTATTATAACGGTATTTACGTTTAACGCCTTTTCCGACAGAAGCTTAGTTTCGGTACAACAGGGAGTATCGCAACCGTATTTATTATACAAAGCTATTGCCGCCGAAACGGCAAGCGGAGCTTCGCGCGCTCCTGCGCTTACAAGGCAGGAATTTTCGAGGCAATTATCTCTTAACGCGTCGGCATAAAACTCGCCGAGCTTTGCGATTTGGCTTGAGTTGTGATAATGAACGCCTTGTATCAAATACGGTGATATTCTTCCGCTTTTCAGCTTAAATTCACCAAACCTCAGCATTCCGTTATCATATAAAAAACGAATCAGGCGTTCTTTTTGATTGAGTGCTTCGAGGCGGTAGCCGAACAGCTCGTCTATTGAAATGCCGAAAAAGCGAGCTATGCAGGGCAATAGCGAAATATCGGGTGAAGAAATTCCGTTTTCCCATTTGCTGACAGTTTGCACCGAAACCGAAAGTGCTTCGGCAAGACCGTTTTGAGTTAGACGTTTTGAAAGGCGTAAGGCTTTTATTTTTTCCGAAATGGTTTTCATAATGCCCTCCTTAAGTTAATGTTATTATATATTTTGTACGTTATATTTTCAACCTACCTCTTGGATATTTTTATTCAACCGTTTGGATACAAAAAAGGAACTGAAACTCAGTTCCTTTTTTATTTAGTTTAGATCGGTTCCCAACGAGCGTAGATGGTTGTATCACTCGCCGACATTCTTGTCGAGGAGGTTACCTCTTTTCCTCCGGTACGTGCCGTGAACCAGCCCACAAATTTATAATTTTTTCTTGTGGGTGTGGGAAGCGTACCGTAGGTGTTGCCATATTTTATCTCAACGGAAGAGGTTGAAACATTGCCGCCGTTGGCATCGAAAGTAAGAGTATAGGTGTTTATCTCCCAAGTTGCATAAAGGTTATGCTCGCCGTCGATCTCGACCTTACTGTCAGATGTGATAAGCTTTCCATTATGCGATGAGCTATACCAGCCCTTGAACGTATAGCCGCGGCGAGTAGGTGTGGGCAATTCGCCGTAGGTTGAGCCGTATTCAACCGTTATAGTTGAAGGAGAAACGTTGCCGCCGTTAGGCTTTAACGTTACGGTATATTCCTTGGAATCATTTGTCCAATGGGCGTAAAGCGTTCTGTTTGAGGTGATATTCACCTTTGTTGTAGACTCTATCTTTGTTCCGCCGCTCGCGGTTGTATACCAACCCTCGAAGTTGAAGCCCTTGCGGGTAGGTGTAGGCAACGTGCCGTAGGTCGAACCGTAAACGACCTTGATGGTTGAAGGCGAAACCGTGCCGCCGTTTGCATCAAAGGTTATGGTATATTCTACCTTATCGGTTTCCCAATGAGCATAAAGAACCTGATTGTTGGATGCCACCTCAACCTTAGAGGAAGATGTTATCTTTGTTCCGCCGGTTAACGACGTATACCAGCCCACGAAGGTGTAGCCCGAACGGGTAGGTGTAGGCAACGTGCCGTAGGTTGAACCGTAGGTTACTTGGATGCTGCCGAGCGAGACAGTGCCACCGTTGGCGTCAAGTTTTACGGTGTATGTCGTTTTGCTTTCGTCCCAACGAGCATAAAGAACCTGATTGTTGGATGCGACAGTAACCTTTGTTGAAGACGTTACCTTTGTTCCGCCGGACTTTGCCG
>JAFSGD010000034.1 GCA_017434845.1 Clostridia bacterium | reverse complement strand
TGTGTTTTCAATCGAGCGCGCAAGCGCCAACGGGGTCCCCGAAAATGCTTGCATTTTTGGGGGATTATGCAGCTTCGGGTTCTGTTTGTCCATTCTGCACCTTTTTTCCTATCCCCGTTGGAAAGTGTTTTTTGTTACGATGTTAAAAAGTCGCAGAGCGCAAAAAGACAAATTTTATTATAAAAATGCGTATCTGTGCTTTCTGCAAACAACAAATAACTCTTTAAGGAAAGAAACCGAGCGTTCCGCTTCGGTTTCTTGTTTTTTATGTCTTTTTGCTATGAACAAACAGAACCTCTCGCAGTAGTTATGATGAAAATTTCGTTTTTTCCGAAACTCGTCTTTGAAAAAGACGAATATCACTGCCGTTTACGGCAATATCACGTTCGCGAAGCGAAAATAGCACGTTTTCGAAGAAAACATATAACTTATATTAAAAGGCGGAAGCCTCAACTCCCGCCTTTAATATTCAAACTTCCTTTTGGGTATTTAATTGTCAGCCGCAGCAGCAGCAAAGGATAACGATCGCGATAAGGATTATGATCCAGCAATTATTGTTGCCGAAGAACGAATCAAAGCAGCCCATTGCACAGCCTCCCTTCATCTACTTTAAGAATATGGCGGGAGGGGAAAATGTGTTACAGCGCTAATCGCCAAGGCTTCTTTCATGATAAAACAAATATTGCTGTGCGATACCGGCATATTCGCCGAGCGTTTGCGGATCAAAGCTGCCGTTATAATATTTATCGATAACGCGCTTGACCCAAACGTCGATGGGAAACGCGCCGTAATGCCCGAAGCCGAACAGCAAAACGCAGTTTGCGACCTTATCGCCGACGCCTTTAATTTTTTTAAGCTCGGCAAGCGCTTCGGCATAGCTCATTTTTTGTATGCCTTCAATGCTTATCTCGCCCGAAGCAACCTTGCTTGCGGCGTCGATAATATATTTTGCGCGGAATCCGCTTTTTATGGGCGCAAGCCCCTCAATTCCCGCTTCCGCTATTTTTTCGGCGGTCGGAAATGAAAAAAAGCCGTTTTTCTCTTCGCCAAGCAGGCGGCAAAGCGCTTCGATGATTTTTTTAATGCGCGGAATGTTGTTGTTTTGCGAAATAATAAACGAAATAAGCGTTTCGAACGGGTCTTGACGGAAAATTCTTATTCCGCTTCCCGTTTGCGCCGCAAGCGAGATCGTTTTGTCGAAGGAAAACGAGCTTATAATTTCGCCGTAATCGCGCCCGAGGTCGAAATAATCGAAAAAGCCCTCTTTGAATTCGGCTTCGTCAATATTCAAAAACAGCCAGCCCTCTTCGGTTTTGTCTATAACAAGCTCTCTTCCGCAGGCAAAAAGACGGTATTCGCTATCGCTTATCTGCTCAAACCTAAAGCATTGCCCGCATTCGCAGGAAACGAAGGGATCGAAATTATTGATTTCACTTAAAAGCAGATCGTTGTTTATTTGTCGGAATCTCATCTTGTGCCTCTTGTTTTTTTAATGCAAATAAAGTATAATAAGGTAACACGCGTTAGTGTTACTGCATCGTCAAAATACTCGTGAATAGTTAAAGGAGCATTGCTGTTTTGAAGGAGCATATCTACACAATTCCCGTTACCGAGGCGTTCACCGCCGCGGGCGAAACGAAAAAATGCCCGTTCTGCGCCCTGCGCGAAAAGCTCGAGCGCGATGAGCTCGACCTTATTCTCGGCGCGTCGATGATGGAGCCCGACATTCGCGCGCTAACCAACGAATTGGGCTTTTGCGACAGACATTATTCAAAAATGTTCGAGATGAAAAACCGCTTGGGCCTTGCCTTAATGCTCGAAAGCCACCTCGAATCGCTTAAAAAAGAGCTCAAAACAGGCAACATCTTCTCGCGCGATATCGGCGCAAAAAGCGTTGAGCGCATAGAAAAGCTTGAAAACAGCTGTTATGTTTGCGACCGCATTGAAGAAAAGATCAAAAAAATGTTCACGACCGCCGCATATCTTTTCAACGAAGAAAAAGAGTTCCGCGCGGCGTTTGAAAACGTCAGATATTTCTGCCTGCCCCACTACCGCGAATATATGCTCGCGGGCAAGCGTGCGCTGGGCAAGGACGATTATGCCGAGCTCGTGCGCGCCGCCAACGAAAAGGTAACCGCTTATCTCAACAGCCTTAAGGACGATATCTCGCTCTTCTGCAAAAAGTTCGATTACCGCTTCGACGATCTGCCCTGGGGCGAATCGAAGGATTCGGTCGAGCGCTCGATAAGGTTTCTTTCCGGCGAAAAATTTTAACGATATAACGAACCGTTTAAAAGCGGTTCGTTTTTTAATTTCTTTGCATTTTATACACACGCATCGTTTACATAATTCGCGAAAATTATGTGATTATTTTTATGGGTTTTCCACTTTCTCCACAGGGTTTTCCACAAGCAAAACTCGAAAAAAGCTTGTTTTTAGGGCATTGAAGGTGGATAAACGGGTGTTCTCCACCAAGTTTTCCACCTTTTCCACCAAACATTATGTCGTATGCACCGTTGTATTTTTCGGTGTATTTTTTATGCTTAAACGGGTTTATCAAACACCTTTTGTTGCAAAAGCGTTAAGATCGGTGCCGCCGCGAACGCCCGCAAGAAACTCATAATAGCCCTGCGCCGCAATCATCGCCGCATTGTCGCCGCAAAGCGAAAGCGGGGGAAGATAAAGCTTTGCGCCAAAGGCTTCGGCGGTTGCCTTAACCGCGGCGCGAAGGTGCGAATTCGCCGCAACGCCGCCCGCAAGAACAATGTTTTGCGCGCCCTCGCGCTCAAGCAAAAGCTTTATGCGGCTGCAAATGCTTTTAACCAGCGTTTCGGTGAACGATGCCGCAATATCGGCGCGGAATTCATCGTCGATAACTCTGCCGCGCTGGGTCTCGCCGTGAACGAGGTTTATAACCGCGGTCTTCAAGCCCGAAAACGTAAAGTCAAATTCGGCACCGTCAACCGTGCCTGCGGTGAATTTATATTTCTTTTTGTCGCCGACCGAAGCAAGCCTATCCATCGCCGCGCCGCCCGGATAAGGCAAGCCCAGAACTCTTGCGCATTTGTCAAACGCCTCGCCCGCCGCATCGTCGCGCGCGTGGCCGATCAGCTTATAGTCGGTATAGCCCTCAACGCGCATAAGCGAGGTGTGGCCGCCCGAAACAACAAGCGCAACAAAGCTTGGCTCAAGCTCTTGGTGGGCAAGATAGTTTGCCGCAACGTGCCCGCGAATGTGGTGAACGGGAACCAAAGGCTTGCCCGAAGAAAAGGCAAGTCCCTTTGCAAACGAAACGCCGGTCAACAGCGCGCCGATCAAGCCGGGCGCGTTCGTAACGGCAATGGCGTCGATGTCGTTTATTGTAAGCTCGGCTTTCTCGAGCGCCTCGTTAACAACGCCGCAGATCGCCTCGGTGTGTGCGCGCGATGCTATCTCGGGCACAACGCCGCCGTAGACCGCATGGATATCTATTTGCGATGCAACAACGCTTGATAAAATTTTTCTGCCGTCCTCAACAACGGCAGCAGCCGTCTCGTCGCACGACGATTCTATACCTAATATGTTCATAAAAGCTTCTCCATAACTATACCGTCGGTGTTTTTATAAAAGCCTTTGCGCTTTCCGACGGCAACAAAACCGTGTTTTTCATAAAGCTTGATCGCGGGAATATTGTTTTCAGCAACCTCAAGCGTTATTCTTTCGCATTCTCGGTCAATGGCGCGCAATATAAGCGCCTGCATCAAAACGTCGGCCAATCCGTTTCCGCGATAATTTTCGGAAACGGCAACGTTCATTATCTGTCCTTCTTCAAACACACAGTACATGCTCGCGATGCCGCACATGGTTGCTTCGTCAAACACCGCCAGATAAACTGCGTTTTCGGGCAGAGAGGCGATCTGGTGCTCGCTCCAACAGGTAGAAAGGCAAGCCTTTTCGATCTCCGCCGCCGCGCAAGCTTCGCTTTTTGCTATTTCACGTACGCTGATTTTCATTCGCCGACCATTCTTAAAATAATATCACGCGGACAATAAACGGTTTTGCCTGCCGCATCGTCGCGCAGGAAATATCTGCCGTTGAAGCCGAAGAACGAAACAAGATAATAAAGCCCGGGATAATCCTGCGAAAGCAAACGGATATAATAAAGGTCCTGAATATTTTCGGAGCTTACGGGCACCGAAACGTTTTCGCCCTCGGTCAGCGTTTCGGCAATAAGCTTGCAAAGCCAGCTGTCTTCGGTGGGGCTGTGCTCGCGCTGATCCTCGGGCAGATATTCGTTATCCGCATAAAACGAGGTTATAAACACCGTGTTCGAAGAGCCGTAGATAGATGCGGCAATGGGGTTGAACTCTGAAACAGTGGGCTCTTTGATTTTTTCCGAGCGAACGAGAAAGAAGTTTCCGCTGTCTTCATAGCAAAGGAAGTTTTGGGGGTCTTCAAACCAAACCTCATAAAATACGGTTTCGGTCTTGCCCTCTTTAAGGGTTAAATATTCCTCGCTCGGCTCAACGGGATAAAGCCCCATCGGCTTAACGAAAAAATATTCCAATCCGCTTTTTTCATCGCGGAATCCCTCTTCGGTGGGCTCTCCCTTGCGGCTGCAAGAGCATAAAGCAAGCATGCAAAGCGCAAGCAAGAGCGCAAAAATACGTTTGTTCATAGAATTCACCCTTTTGTTCAATAGCCGATCTGACCGAGGCTGTCGTCGTTTTCGATCCAATCCTTGACGTTATAGATCGAATAATCGTTTTCGTTCTCGCGAACGATGACCCTTTCGATGCCCGCGTTTATAACCAAGCGCTTGCACATCTGACAGCTTGTTGTTCCCGAAACGAGCTTGCCCGTTTTGGCGTCAACGCAAACAAGATAAAGATCTGCGCCGAGCATTCTTTCTCTTGCGGCGGAAATAATTGCGTTTGCCTCGGCATGAACCGAACGGCAAAGCTCATAGCGCTCGCCGCGCGGAATGTTAAGCTTATCGCGCAAACAGCTTCCGAGATCACAGCAGTTTGCTCTGCCTCTCGGCGCGCCGTTATAGCCGGTTGAGACGATAACGTCATCCTTAACGATTATCGAGCCGAAATTTTTTCTCAGGCAGGTTCCCCTAAGCGTAACCGCCTGCGCTATATCGAGATAATAATTGATCTTGCTTCTTCTTTCTTCCATTTTCGCTCTCCCGTTAATGTATTAAGAGATATTTATACATCGTCATTATACATTATTGTATATAAAAAATCAATACCCTTAAATCCTTGCCGCAAACAACAAAAAACGCAACGGTCAAAATCAACCGATGCGTTTTTATTGTTTTTGTGAGGTTGGCTCCTGCAATGCAATTCGCTTTTGCAGAGTTAAACTGCCGTCGTTCAAATTATTCAAAAGGTTAAATCAAAACAGTTCAAATTTGAATGACGCAACGTAAACCCCCCGCTACCGTTGAAGATAACGAGTAAATTTCAAATTTGAATGACGCAACGTAAACCTTCCGCTACCGTTGAAGATAACGAGAACAATACAGTGTAGAAAAGAAGTAGTAAGATATAAAACTATTCGCCGAAGATTTTGGAATAGAGATAGGCTTTGTTCTTTTCCATGTCGGCAACGAGAACCGACATTCCGCGGCGGCGGGTAACCTCATAAGAGCCGTTGCAGGGAACGCGCGCGGTAACGATATCGTAGTTAATGTAGTTTATCGCCTCAAACACCATCATTTTAAGCATATCCTTGGGGATGTTGGTTACAATGTAGGGCAAAACTATCTTAAGCATTTCGTGAAGCTCGGTTACGCTGCTGCCGCGGCAGTTTTTGATAACCTGACTTATAAGGTCGCGCTGGTGAAGGGTACGGGTGAAATCGCTGCCCGCAAAATCACGCGAGCGCGCATAGTGAAGCGCGGTTTTGCCGCTTATGTGGATGATATGGTTGCCGTTTGTTGCTTCTTCCTTCGAAAGACCCTTTATTTCATCAAAATCCTTAAAATAATCGTAATTGTCTTTGTTTACAACAATATCAAGACCGCCAAGCGAATCTATTGCGCCTCTGAATGCGGCAAAGCCGACGCGAACGTAATAATCGATCTTAATGCCGAAATTATGGTCGATTGTCTTCATAAGAAGCGCGGGACCGCCTGCCGAATAAGAGGCGTTTATGCGGTTATCCTTGTATCCGGGAATGGGAACGTAAAGGTCGCGCATAAGCGAGGTAAAGGTGATGGTCTTCTTGGTTTTGTTTATCGACATTATGATCATCGAGTCGCTTCTGCCGGTTCCTTTATCATAGGTGTCGGCGCCGACAAGAAGAATATTTATAAGGTCGGCATCGTATTCATAGCTTACTTCGCCGTCAAAAAGACCCGAAATGATTTCTTCGTCGGTATCATAGCTAACCGTGGTTGTGGGCTTAGAGGATTCCTCCAAGCTTTCGTCGCCGCTCAACGAGCTCTCGCCCGAAACGGCTTCGCTTCCGTTGCTTTCGTCAATGGCGTTGGATTCGGCGTTGCTTGAGGTCTTGTCGGTGGTTGTGCCCATGCCTTCTTTGTATTGCGAGCTTTCTTCAACGTCGTTTGCAACACAGCCCGCAAACATAACGAGCATAAATGCCGCAAGAATAAATGCGATCGTTTTCTTCATAATTTGGTTCCTTTCGTTGTGTTTCGACATTAAAATCAATTAATTATCAGCCTGTAACATACCATTTGCCGTCAACGCAAACGCAGTTGAAGGTGTTTGATATGTCTTTGGTGTCGGTATATCCGTCTTTGTCGGTTAAAATCATTTCGCCGCTTATTCTAACCTCGGCGATAGAATCTATCAAATCGAGACAGTCGGCATATTCGGTGCTTTCAACCGTTGCGGCAAAAAGCTCGAATTCGGTATCGCCGCGCGAATAAATGTTGGTGCGGATTATTTCATAGGTATAGCTGACCTCGGCATAAAGCTCTTCCTGCTCTGCCTTTTGCTCGGCGAAAAACTCTTTCATTTCGGCGAATTCGTTGCTGAATTCGTCTTCGTCGAAATCGCTGTCGAAGCGCTCGCGTATGTCGCGGTTGAACTCAAATTGCGCCTTATAAATAAGCTCGGCGTTATATTCAAGCGTTCCCTCAACGATCGCTTCAACCGCCTTTTCGGGCGACGCGTTTATAAACGAGCATGAGCAAAGCAGCATTGCAAGCGAGAAAAGTGAAATAACCGCAAGCGTTTTTTTAAGAGTTTTCAAATATAACACCCCTTTTTGTGCTTTTGCATCCCGATTATATCACATTAATATATTATTTTCAACCGAATTATTATTATGCCGATAATTTTTTTAGAATTTTATAATCTATATTCATAAACCCGATAAAACGTGAATAGGTTGTTTGTGTGAAAGGAGTTTCAGCATGAAAAAGCTTTTGTGTTTTTTTCTTTCGGCGTTGCTTTTTGTTTTTCCGACGACCGCTTCGGCAACCGAGCGCGCCGAGATCTATCCGTTTGAGTTCGCGTTTTCGGATTATTGGTACCGCCCCGCCAACGCGCAATATGTTTCCGACGGCGATGCCAAGGCGCTGCTGCTTATGGAATTTTCAACCGGAAGGATTCTTTTCGCCGAAAACGAAACGGTGCATCTGCCGATAGCCTCGGTAACAAAGGTTATAAGCACGCTTTTGGTTGCCGAAGCGATAGATTCGGGCAGAATATCGCTTTCCGACAGCGTTACCGTTTCGGAGCACGCGGCTTCAATGGGCGGCTCGCAGGTGTTTTTGGAGGCGGGCGAGCAAATGTCGGTCGACGATCTGCTGAAATCGCTTATAGTTGCCTCGGCAAACGATGCAACGGTTGCGCTCGGCGAGCATATTTGCGGAAGCGAGGCGGCTTTTGTTGCGGCAATGAACTCGCGCGCAAGAGAGCTTGGGTGTGAAAACACCAATTTTGTTAACACAAACGGCTTGCCTGCCGAAAACCACTATTCCTGCGCGCTCGACGTTGCCGTTATCACGCGCGAGCTGATGAAGCACGAGCTTGTTTTTAATTATACAACGATATGGATGGACACCATAAGAAACGGAACCTTCGGGCTTGCGAACACAAACAAGCTTATAAGGTTTTATAAAGGCGCAACGGGCATGAAGACCGGCTTTACCGACGAGGCGAAATATTGCCTTTCGGGCACCGCACAGCGCAACGGAATGCATCTTATTGCCGTTGTGCTCGGCGCATCAACAAGCGAAAAGCGCTTTGCTTCCGCAAAGGGAATGCTCGATTACGGCTTTGCCAACTATTCGGTATTAACGCCCGAAGCCCCGCTTCTCGAGCCCTTGGCTGTAACGCGCGGCAAACAGGGCTTTGTTGAGCTTAAAGCCGAGCCGATAACCGTTTTAACCGAAAAGGGCGGCAACGCCGCGACCGAAGCGCGCATCGAGCTTGCCGAAAGCGTTCAGGCGCCGGTTAACGAGGGCGACGAGGTGGGCTATATTTCTTATTTGCAAAACGGCGGTGAAATAGCGCGCGCAAGGGTGTTTGCCGCGGGCTCGGTCGAAGAGGTAAGCTACGGCTCGCTGTTGAAGCAGATGCTGTTGACGATTTTTTCGCTGTTTTGATAAAATTCGCCGAGAATCCTCTTGAAATCGCATAGGGTTTATGATATCATTTTTGATATGTGAGGTGGTATTATGAACATTATGCACATGCGGTATGCTATCGAGGTTGCAAAGATCGGCTCGATAAACCGTGCCGCCGAAAAGCTGCTTGTTGCCCAGCCGAATTTAAGCCGTTCGATAAAAGAGCTTGAATCGGTGCTTGGAATAACGATTTTCGACCGTTCGGGCAAGGGAATGAACCTAACCCCCGAGGGCGAAACCTTTATCGGCTATGCAAAAAAGATAATCGCGCAGATAGACGAGGTTGAATCTATTTATAAAGACGGCGGAATTCCGAAGCAGCGGTTTTCGGCATCGGTTCCGCGCGCAAGCTATATTTCCGAGGCGTTTTGCGCGTTTGCCCGTTCGCTTAATTCCGACCCTGCCGAGCTTATCTATAAAGAAACCAGCTCTTCAAACACCATAAAGCTGTTAACGACCTCCGATTATAAGCTCGGAATAGTTCGCTGTGCCGAGCATCAAGAGAATTATTATAAAGAAATGCTTGCCGAAAAGGGAATAGATTGCAGGCTGCTTGCAAGGTTCCGCTACGTTCTTGTCGTTCGTGCCGACAGCAAGCTTGCCGCAATGCCCGAAATCAAGCTTTCCGACCTTTCGGGTTATATCGAGGTTGCCCATGCCGACCCGACCGTGCCCTCGCTTCCCTCGGTCGATGCTCATAAGGAAGCGCTTTCGCGCAACGTAAACCGCCGAATCTATATTTTCGACCGTTCCAGCCAGTTCGAGATACTTTCTTCAAACCCCGATGCGTTTATGTGGGTTTCACCCGTGCGCAAGGATTTTCTCGACCTTTACGGTCTTGTTCAGCGCAACTGCGTTGACAACACAACGGTTTATAAGGACCTTCTCGCCTGCCGCCGCGATCACAGCCTTACCGCGCTTGACAAGCGCTTTATTTCCGAGCTTGAAAAATCAAAAAAACGCAATTTTGATTAAATAACACACAAAAAACCTCTCGCCATCATTGGCGTGATACTCTTAACGGAGTATCACGCCGGTTCTATTCGCCTTCGGCGAGTTCTATTGCTACGCAGTGTTATTCGGCTTACGCCGAGTGATATTTGCTTCGCAAGTTTATGGGCGAATAGAATATCACTGAAGCCGAATGGCTTCAATATCACTTTTTTTGGAAATATCTCGCCATAGGCGAGGAATTTCCAAAAAAAATATCACGCTGACGATAGTCAGCATATCACTTAACAGACAAAAAGAAAGAGAAGACTCGTTGCAACATACGAATCTTCTCTTTTTTGCTGTTAGCGGGTTTGGGGTACCGCCCAAAAGTGTTTGCACATACAAATGAGATGCCGGTTCTTCTTAACCGAAATTGAAAAATTTTCAATTTCTCCGTTAAGGATAACACGCTTTACCGAGAGGTTTTTTATATCTTATTACTTCTTTTCTATACTGTATTGTTCTCGTTATCATCAACGGTAGCGGGAGGTTTACGTTGCGTCATTCAAATTTGAAATTTACTCGTTATCTTCAACGGTAGCGGAAGGTTTTTGGGGTTGTTTTAAAGGGGTTGATCGTTGCAGGCTTCAACAAACGCCTCTGCCGAGCGCAAGCCGTCCATTGCGGCAGAGATTATTCCGCCCGCATAGCCCGCGCCCTCGCCGAGAGGATAAATGCCCTTTATGTTGCTTTGCCTGTCTTCAAAGCGTTTAATGCGTATCGGCGAGCTGGTTCGGCTTTCAACCGCGGTCAGCAACGCGCCCGAATCGTCAAAGCCCTTTATTTTTTTGCCGAAATCGGCAAGCGCCTCGCGGAACGAATCGTTTATCTCTTTTGAAAACAGAACCGAGATATCGCAAAGCCGAACGCCGCGCGGATAGGTTGCCTTAACCGCGGCAGAGGTTGATTTTGCTCCGAGATAATCGCCCAAAAGCATTGCGGGCGCGGTAAAATCGCCGCCGCCGAGCGAAAACGCCGCCTTTTCGAGCGCTTCGCGGTAATCAAAGCCCGCAAAAAGACCCTCGCTTAGGTCTTCGGGCAGTATCTCGCAAAGAATGGCGCTGTTTGCGTTTGCACCGTCGCGCGCGTGAACGCTCATTCCGTTGGTAACAAGCCTTTCCTGCTCGCTTGCCGCGGCAACCACTGTTCCGCCCGGGCACATACAAAAGCTGTAAACGGTCCTGCCCGTTGAGCAATGGCGAAACAGCTTATATTCGGCAGGGGGAAGAAAGCGGTTGTCGGGGGTTGAGCCGTATTGCGCAAGGTCGATAGTGCTTTGCGGATGCTCGATGCGGAATCCCACCGAAAAGGGCTTTCTTTCAACGGTTGCGCCGCTTGCGTGCATAAGCTCGGCAATTTCGCGCGCCGATTGCCCCGTTGCAAGAAAGAGCGCATCGGTTTTTATCTCTTTGCCGTTTGCAAAAACCGAAACCAATTTTCCGTTTTCGGTTTTAAAATCGGTGAGCTTGGTTTCAAAAAATATCTCGCCGCCGAGCGCAATAATTTCTTTGCGCAGGTTTTCAACAACACCGCGCAAAAGGTCGGTTCCGACGTGGGGCTTTGCGTTATAAACCGTTTCGGCAGGCGCACCTGCCTTTACAAGCTCTTTAAGAATAAATCTTCCGCGAAAGCCCTTGTCTTTAACAAGCGTGTTTAGCTTTCCGTCGGAAAACGCGCCTGCACCGCCCTCGCCGAACTGAATGTTCGATTCGGTATTGAGCTCGCCGCCCGCAAAGAAAAGGTCAACGTCCTTTTTGCGCCGTTCGCCCTCTTTTCCGCGCTCGAGCACGATCGGCCTCATGCCGCTTCGCGCAAGCATAAGCGCGGCAAAAATGCCTGCGGGCCCAAACCCCGCAACAACGGGGCGGCTGTTCGGCATTTTCAAGGCCTTGGGGAAGGAATATTCCTCCTCGGGCTCGGAAACGCTTCCGCCGCAGCGGCGCGCAAGCTTTTCTTCGTTTTCGGGGCGATTAAGAGCAATGTCAACGGTATAAACGAATTTTGCTCTGCCCCGCCTTGCATCAAGCGAGCGCTTTTTTATTTCGAAGCAAAATTCGCTTTCCTTTGCGCCCAAACGCCTTGCAATATGTTCGCCGATAGGCTGCTTGTCTTCTTTGGGTGAAAGCTCAAAAGTAAGTCTTATCATGTTATATAAAGATGCTGTCGCGAAGCCTGTTCGCGACAGCGTTGGTTTTGTTTGTTTGTTTTACACGCGGGAACACGCAATAAATTCGTATTGCGAAACTTCGCGCCCTAAAAAAGTTCGCGAGGGAGAATACAACGAATTCGTATTGCGAAACTTCGCGCCTTAAAAAAGTTCGCGAGGGAGAACGCAACGAATTCGTATTGCGAAACTTCGCGCCCTGAAAATGTTCGCGTGGGAGCACGCAACAAAGTTGAATTGCGAAACTTCGCGCCCTAAAAAACTTATTTATTAAGGTTTTCGAGCCAAGCCTTGTAATCGTTGTAAAGCTTAAGCGAATCGGGGTGTCCGCAGTATGCAATGGTTCCGGGCTTGTTGAACATACCCTGATACTGATAAATAAGAATTTCGTCAACGTAAGGCGAGATGCTCTTGATCTGACGGTCGATTCTTTCCATTGCGGCGGCATAAAGAGCCGAACGGTAAACGTCGCCCTCGAATTCAAACACCTCCATGTCTGCCCAAAGCGCGCTTCTGCCTGCCTTGTCGTGAGCCTTGCGGAGTGCTTCGTAATATGCGCCGGTTGCTTCGGGAAGCGACTTGCGAACGCCGATCTCGTCCTGATATGCGATTATATCGCAATCGAGGCTTTCGAGCTGAGCAACGTATTTGTCGTCTGCCTTAAGGCTGTTGGTGCCATAGGGAGCAATAAGCATTTTAAGCTTGGGGTCGATGGTTCTGCCGAAAGCGGAATAATCGTTAACGTATTTAATGAATCTTTCGTCGTAGTAGGGATAAATGCCGGTTTCGTCGGGGAGATACCAGCCATAGAAGGATTCGTGATGACCGTATTTTGCATAAACCTGCTCCATCGACTTAAATGCGCGAGCCTGAACCTCGGGGGAAACCATGTTGTTGATAGTTTCAACCCAGTTGCCGTAATAGCCGCAGGAAACGAAAACCTTAATGCCGTTTCTGTCGGCGGCGTTGAAGAGCGCGCCCATGGGATCCTTTGCCGCAATGTCTGCGAAGGGGTAAATATCGGTTTCGTAGAATGAATATGCGGTATCCTCATAAACCTGCGAGGTGGTGAGAAGAACAATATATTTCATGCCGAGCGAGGCGATCTCGTCAACCTTTGCTTCCCATTGAGCATCGCTGAAGCCCTTAACGATGGGGTTCCAATATTTTCCCTCGGGAATGTTATGGTGCTGGAACTCGAACCAAGTTCCCGTAATCGGCTTAATAATCATTTTTCAAATCCTTTCCAAAAGCGTTATTTGTATTTTTAGAATAACATTTTCAAACGCCGTTTTCAATAGTTTATTGCAAAAAATATTGAAAGCACGCCCCGTTTGGTTTATAATAATTACGAAACGGAGGTTTTATCCGATGAAAAAAGCGTTATCACTTGTTCTTTCGTTCGCAATACTGCTTTTAACGTTTTGCTTTTCTGCCGTCGCCGAAAGCGAAATAACCGCCGTTGCCTTTGGCGACAGCATCACCGCCGCGGGCAAATGGCAAAAGGTTTTGGAAAGCGAATGGGGCTTGAAGCTTGTTAACAAAGGCGTTGGCGGCGATAGCACGCGCTCGGCGCGCGCTCGGTTTCAGCGCGACGTTTTGAATCTTTCGCCCGACCTTGTTTTCATAAGCTTCGGCACCAACGATGCCGCAATAGATATGGCAAAGCATACTCCGCTTGAAGAGTTTAAGGAAAACCTTGCTTATTTTATCGATTCCTGCATCGATGCGGGCGCAAGGGTGATAGTGAATATTCCCATTCCCATCGACGACGCGCCCTATCTTACCCGCCATGAAGCCGAGCCCTTCGAGCCGTATGGCGGACCAAACGGATTGCTTTCGCTTTATGCCGAGGCGGCGCGCGGGGTCGCGCTCGAAAAAGGGGTTCCCTTTGCCGACGTTCATAAGGCGTTTATGCAAACCGAAAATTATAAAAAATACCTTTCCGACGGCGTTCACCCAACCGACGCGGGCTATAAGCTTTACGGAAACACCCTGCTTTCGCTTTGCCGAACGCTTTTCGCGGGCGACGTTAACGGCGACCTTTCGGTCAGCCCGCTCGATTATATGCTCGCAAAGCGGCATTGCCTTAACATGGTTGAGCTTTCGGCGGTTTGGCAAAAGCGCGGCGATATTAACGGCGACGGCGCGCTTACCGCGGTTGATTATGCGCTTGTAAAACGCATCTGCCTCGGAACCTACAATCCGCAAGGGTATTGACATAAAGCCGATATGAGTTTATAAAAGATTCGATCAAAGCATAAGAGGTGGAGTCTGTCATAGAGCCAAACGGTTCTATTTATGCTTTTTTGGCCGGCCAAAGCATTAGCTCGAAACAGCTTTTTAAAAGCATGTTTTTGTTATTGCATCGCCAAAACACTCGTGAATACCACGCTTGACAGACCCTTCGCCGCCTTTCGCTTTCTTGGGGCGTTAAGCCGGTTCTTTGCGAGCGTTATCCCTCGGTCGAGGTGCTTTTCTATACCGCAAAGCGCATTGCCAAGGCAGAGCTTGGGCTTCAGGCGGGCGATAAAATAATTATAACCGGCGGTGCAACCAACGGTGTTTCGGGCAATACCGACCTTATCAAGATAGAAACCATTTAAAACCCGACGAAAAAACAAAAATTCCGCAGAACGCATTGCGCTTTGCGGAATTTTTTTGTTACGAATCAACATTTGTCGCACTGCCTCATAAACTGAAAACAGGAAGCGCAAATGCGCTTTCGGATGAAAAACGGTTTTAAAAGGAGAAAAACGATGAATTGTGATTTTTGCGGACTTTTCGCCGCCGAAACGGCGCCCGAAATGCCCGAAATGCAGGAAAGCTTGTTTCCCGCAAGAGTTTCGCTTGCAATGAGCTACGTTCCTTTTCAGCGGTTCGAAAATCTTTACGACGACGAAAAGGCGCTTTCGCGCGGAACGCTGTTTGCTTCGCTTGATCTTCCCTTTGTGGGCGGAAAGAGGGGTAACGGCAGATGATGGGCGATAACCGCCGCGAAACACTTATGCGGCAGATTCAAAGGTCTTGCTTCGTCGCGCACGAATGTGCGCTTTATCTCGATTGCCACCCAAACAACCGCAAGGCGCTTGAAAAGCGCGCGCAGGCATTAAAGGAAAAGCAGGAAGCGGTTGCGCGTTATCAAGAGCTTTACGGCCCGCTTACCGTTGAGGCGGCGGGCGGAAACGAATGGAATTGGATAAAGGGCAAATGGCCCTGGCAGAGAGAGGAGAACTGACCGATGTGGAGTTATGACAAAAAGCTTCAATACCCCGTTAATATCAAAAACCCCAACCCACAGCTTGCAAAGCTGATTATATCCCAGTTCGGCGGCCCCGACGGCGAGGTTGGCGCGGCAATGCGCTATCTTTCCCAACGCTATTCAATGCCCTATAACGAGGCGATCGGCATCTTGACTGATATCGGCACCGAAGAGCTTGCGCATATGGAGATGGTTTGCGCGATAGTGCATCAGCTCACGCGCAACCTGACCGAGCAGCAGATTAAGGATGGCGGCTTTGCCGATTATTTTGTCGACCACACCGTTGGGCTTTATCCCGTTGCGGCAAGCGGCGTACCCTGGTCGGCTTCGACCATGCAGTCGACCGGCGACCCCATCGCCGACCTTTCGGAAGACCTCGGCGCAGATGCCACGACCACCAAAGAACAACCTACGTATTTGAGGGGCTGAAAACCCTTGATATTACTGGGTTTTCGCCACATTGAGACTTTTCACAAAAACGGCATGCCTGCTTTTCATTAAGAACAACTTGACCCCAAATTACACTCATTTTTACAAAATTCACGATAGGACAAGCTGTTTCCGAAGAATTAAAGCACATCAGGATTAAATATAGAAAGCCGAGGGTTTATCGATTCATTAACCCTCGGCTTTATTGTATTTTCGCCAAAAATACAACCTATGCTGATATTATTAAAACGTAAACTTGAAGGTATTCTTTCCTGTTCGGGGGATTTCGTATTTTTCGGGGAGGTCGGGTCCGCAGGAATGAGAGCCAACACCACGCATTGCAAGGTCGATACACACGTTTACGAAATCGTTTTCCTTAAGCTCGAAGGAGTGAAGTGTTTCGCGAAGCTGTTTTGTTGTATAAGGATTCACCGAGCAGGAGAAGGGCTGTTCCGCAGTTACCTTGAACAGATTCTTGACCGCCATATACTTGCAGGCATAATGGCTTCCCGATTCCTGAGGACGGATGTATTCACGGTCATAGTTTTCCTGAGCAGAGCTTACATAATAACCGTATTCGCAGGCGATATGTTTGTCTGCATAGCTCTCGGTAGGTCCAAATCCAACGTAAGAGAAGTTTCCGTATGCCTTGTCAACACCAAACTCAATGCCGAAGCGAGGAAATCTTTCTATATAATCGGCAAGCTTATATTCGATAGTTGCTGTGAGCACGTTGCCTGTAACCTCATAATAGAGATTAAAATATACAGCAGGCATAAGGCAGTTTGCCGCAAGACAGCCCTCGAATTTATAGGTATTGTCGGTCTTTTCGCAGGAGAATATATGGGGCTTGCAATCATCAAGGTGACATCTGCCTATCCAATGAGGGATAAGGTCGCGGTCGTTGTCGGTATAACGAGTGATATTAAAGCGCATAGGTACGCGGAGAACCTCGTTGCCGTCGGCTTTGATAGAGGTAATTTCGCCTGTATGCTCGTTTACCTCGATTGCAATTGCAGAGGAGAATTTGTAGGTGCTTGTGGGAGCTTCGATATTATATACCTTGGATTTTGTTTTACCGCCGTAAACCGCCATCATTTCCAGAGCATTGGACTTTAGCTTTCGGTCGGGAGTTAAAAGACCGTCGGCACAGAAGTTTCCGTCGTGTTCGGGTTCTTTGAAATCGCCGCCATAGAGGAAGCCTTTGTCGGTTTTGATGCCGTGGTCTGCCCATTCCCAAACAAATCCGCCCATCATCTGCTCGTTATTGTAGATCATATCCCAATATTCGGCAATGTCGCCGCAGCTGTTGCCCATTGCGTGGGTATATTCGCAAAGAACAAAGGGACGGGTTTCTTTTTCGTTTTCGAGAACCTCGGTGCGAATTTTTTCAAAGCCGGGATACATCATACTTACCATATCCACAAGCTCGGTATAATAATATTTCGGGTCGGCATTCTGCAAGCCTTCATAATGAACGGGGCGTGTTTTATCACGGTTTTTAATATAATTTGCGCCCTTGAAAAATGCTTTGCCGAAGGAGCTTTCGTTGCCGAGAGACCAAATTATAACACAGGAACGGTTTTTATCACGTTCAACAAGAGAGATATGTCTGTCGGTGATGCCGGGGGTAAAAAAATCATTTTCGGCATATTCCGACCAAAGACCATTGTCATATCCGCCGTCGCGGGAGCAGGCGCCGTGCATTTCAAGGTCGGCTTCGTCCATAACGTAGATTCCAAAAGTATCGCAAAGAAGATAAAATTCGGGGCTGTTGGGATAGTGCGAGGTTCTAACAGCATTAACATTCAACTCTTTCATAAGGTGAATATCCTTTGCCATTTCTTCGAGGCTGACAGTTGCCGCAGTTTCACAGTTGAAGTCGTGGCGGTTTACACCTTTGAGCTTAACAGGTTCGCCGTTAATTTTGAAAACACAGCCGTCGATGGTTACTTTTCTGAATCCCACGCTTTCGATAATCTTCTCGCCGTTTGCATGAAGCTCGAGAGTATAAAGATTAGGCTTTTCGGCTGTCCAAGGCTTAACATTGGGAACAACCATTTCCGCTTTGAGCTTTGCGGGAACGATAATGCTGTTGCCCTCCAAAAGGATTTTAATGTCAATATCACTTTCGTTTATAAAGGTGAGAACGCCGTCTGTTTCGGAGAAGGTTGTCTCGATTTTATAATCGGTAATGTGGTTTTCGGGACGGGTGAGCATATATACATTGCGGAATATGCCCGAAAAACGGAATTTGTCCTGACATTCCAAATAGGTGGAGATGCACCATTTGAGAACAAGCACGTCGATTGTGTTTTCGCCGTTAACCGCAAGATCGGTTATATCAAATTCGCTGGTAGCGTGGGATATTTGGGAATAACCCTTAAATTGACCGTTGATATAGAGGTAAAATGCGCTGTCAACGCCCTCAAAGTTGATATAATATCTTTCGCCCTTTTGCTTTTTGATGTTGAGAGTACGGCGGTAATGCCAGCAGGGGTTCTCGTAGGGCAAATGAGGGAGCATAACAGGGAAAGGATAGCGGATGTTGAGATACTGAATATGGTCGTAACCGTGCATCTGCACACAGGCAGGAACGGGAATAGATTCGCCAAGCATTTCGTTTACATCGAAATCTTCAACGTGGTCGAGCTGTTTTATCTGCCAAACGCCGTCAAGAGAGGTAAAGCGAGAGCTTGACGTGCGGTCTAAAATACTATGCTTGGTTCTTACAATATCGTTGGGAGCAAAGGGTATATAATAGCTTCTGTGGGGAGTTGTTCCTATTCTGTCAAACTTATGAAATTCTTTCATAGAGCAATGCCTCCTTAATTGTTTTTAAGCTCAGCAAGTTTCTTTTCTTCAATTAACTTTTCGTTGGCTTTTTCTACGTTAAGCTTTGTCATCAAGAAAGCTACAAGTCCGCAAAGAATCACGGGCAGCCACAGGTAAAGGAAGTTTAACATACCGACAGTTGATGTATTCTGTACTGCCGCGTTCTCAACGTATCCCGCCGCATCCAGAAGCCAACCGCAGATCGCTGTGCCTAATGCGCCACCGATTTTAAGACCAAGAGAGGAGCAGGAAAACATCATACCTTCCAATCTGTGTCCCGTTGTCAAGATTGTGTACTCGGAGCAGGATGCAATCAGTGCATTGAGGTCGCCCTGCAAAGGCACAATACCGATAGTGGATACAGCAGTAAATACAAGCATTAAAGGAAGACTGCCCATATATGCCGCCGCCATAACGCCTGCTCTTCCTATTGCGGCAACGATATAACCCCAAATGTTAAGCTTATACATACCGCCGAGTTTCTTGATTACTAACGGCAAAACCGTCAATGCCACAACCATAGTGATGTTGATAGCAAGGGATAACGTACCGAAGATTTCCTCATTGCCAAGGATATACTTGGCATAATAGGTGCCCATACCGATTACGGATGAATATAACTGAGTCAAAATATAGCTGCCGCAGATAATAAGGTAATATTTATTCTTAAGAAGAACCTTAAAGGATTGCAGGAGGGTAAGCTTATTCTCCTTGTTCGCCTTGTTTTCTTCCTTTTCGGTTTCTTCATTATCTTCGGGAAGCTCTTTTACGGAGAACACGGAAATTGTATTTGTAATAAGACCAAGGACAGCATAAATAATGGCAATCAATCTCCAACCGATAACTCCGCCGCCAAGCCAACCCACCGCATAAATGGTAACGGCTTCAATGACGGTTTTGGTTGCAAAAGCAAAGATGAATCGGAAAGATCCAATCTGGACTCTCTCGCTTGTATTCTTGGTAATTAGTGCGGTAAGAGATGCGTAAGCTATGTTGTTTGCGGTGAAAAATACTGCGTTCAAAAGTGTGTAGGAAAGGAAGAAAAAGATGTACTGTGCCGTTTGTCCCCAGCTTGTGGGAATTGAGAAGCAGGCAACCAAAGTAATTGCGCAACCGATATATGGCCAAAGCATCCAAGGGCGAGCCTTGCCCATTTTTGTATGTGTCTTGTCGATCATTCTGCCAAAGAAGAAATCGGAAACGCCGTCAAAAATTTTAGAAGCGGCAATCAATGTACTTACGATACCCATACTGAGTCCGATGGTGTCGGTCAGATAGATCATCATAAATGCAGTAAGCAGTGCATACACACAGTTACCTGCAATATCGCCGGAACCGTAGCCTATTTTGTTATACCATTTTAAGTATTTTTTCTGTTCCATACTGATTCTCCTTGTTTTATATTTTATTTGTTATATTTGTTTCAAACTCTCGCACTGCATCTGCGAGGTTTGGTTTACGATTTTATTGTAGCAACCCTATGAGCATATTACAATAAACAAGATATAACAAAACATGCACAAAATCACACTAATAGTTGAAAAACACCGTAATTTGATGTATAATATAAAAGCAGCGTGAAAACCGCAAAAGGAGAGCGTTTATGTATATCAATGTTGCATATGTAGATGAAGAAAATCCAAATCTCGAAGATCTTTCCGTTCCTTTAAGAATAAACAACTGCGGATATTACCGTGTTCATACAACTCCTGTTATCGAAACTCCTCATCCCGAGGGAAGAAATGACTATCAATTATTATATATCTCATCGGGCAAGGGGCATTTTTATTTCAAGGGAAATAAGGATGCAACTATTGTAACCAAAGGCAACATGATTCTCTTTCGTCCAAAGGAACCGCAGGTTTATTATTACTATGCGGTGGATAAGACCGAGGTTTATTGGGTTCATTTTACAGGCTCGCAGGTTGAAAATATCCTTGACCATTACGGCTTGCCAAAGAATGAAAATGTGTTTTTTACGGGTACATCGCCGGATTACCAATGGATATATAAACAAATGATATTGGAGCTTCAGCTTCATCGAAAGAATTACGAGGAATTATCGGGAATGCTTCTCCGCCATGTTTTGCTTATGATAAACCGTTATCTTGACGAGGGCAAAACGGCAGGCAACGAGGTTATGAACGAGATCGAAAGAGCAACACATTATTTTAATGAAAACTACAATAAGCCCATCAAAATCGAGCAATATGCCGAAGAACACCTTATGAGCACAAACTGGTTTATTCAAAGCTTTAAGAATATAACAAAGGTTACTCCTATGCAATATATCCTTTCGCTCCGTATTACCGCCGCAAAAGGTCTGCTTGAAAAGACCGATAAGAATATAACCGAAATTGCCGACTCCGTAGGATACGATAACCCTCTCTATTTCAGCCGCCTTTTTAAAAAATATACAGGCCATTCCCCGTCGGAATATAAAAAGTTAGTGGCAAAAAGATAAAAATAAGGGCATCGTAAAAAACAGATGCCCTTATTTTTATTGAAAGGATATTTTACTATGTTCAAACAAGTTAATCAAAAGCACACCAAGCATAAGACCTGCTATGCCCTGCACAGCATTTGCAGGGATATTCACCGCCGAAGGAATGAATCCGTATAAAAAACCCTCGAATATATAATAACCAAAGATCATCATAATTTCAGCCGAAATACCGCTTATGATTCTTGAGGATAGATTTCCGAATTTTTTATTTGATATTTTATATCCGTGAAAAGCCATCAATGCCATACATCCCTTAATTATAAAGGTTGCAGGTGCATAAATAACATAGCCCGAAAACAAATCCGCCAATGCAGAACCAAGCCCTGCGGCAAGGAAGCCATAGGCAGGCGAAAGAACCCAACCTGCAAGCAATACCACGCAATCTCCCAAATTCAAATATCCTTTAAGGGGAGAGGGTATTTTAATAATTATTGTTGCAACACAGGTCAATGCTGCCATAAGCGCCGCCATAACGATTTTCTTTGTTTTTGTATTCATTTTCATAGAATTCCTTTACATATTGATGAAAATAATATATACTCATTCTGGCCATACAACAATCACCAAATTAGGAGAATTTTATATAACCAGATGAAATACACAATAAATAAAGAAAACCATCCCATATATTTGCAACTGTATAAACAAATACGGGATGATATTATCGCCGAAAACTATCCGTATAACACCAAACTGCCCTCAAAACGTTGTCTTGCGACAGAAACGGGCATCAGCACCATAACCGTGGAGCACGCTTATGCTCTGCTTTGTGATGAAGGATATATAGAAGCCAAAGAAAGAAGCGGATATGTGGTCGTATTCCGCAAAAATGATGGTTTTGCTGTGGCAAATGAGCAACATACAGAGCATACCTTGCCCCATACAGAACACACCTATCCCGATTTTCCCTTGTCGGTGCTCAGCAAAACTATGCGAAGGGTGCTTACCGAGTGCGGAGATCATTTGCTTGAAAAATCCCCCAACTGCGGATGTTTTGAACTGCGTGAGGCTATACGGCATTATCTTGCACGAAACCGAGGTATTCAAGTTGAAACAGAGCAAATTATTATCGGTTCGGGGGCTGAATATCTTTATGGACTTATTGTTGAACTGTTAGGCAGAAATTTGATTTATGCCATAGAATCGCCGTCATATAATAAAATAGAACAGGTTTATAACGCCGCCGAGATCACCTGCGATTTGTTGCCCCTTATAAACTGTGGAATCGACAGCACAGCACTTTCCAAAACAAAAGCAGATGTATTACATACAACACCCTATCGCAGCTATCCCAGCGGTGTTACTGCAACAGCATCAAAACGACACGAATATATACATTGGTCTGAACAAGGAAAACGCTATATCATTGAAGATGATTTTGAATCGGAGTTTTCGGTTTCAGCTAAACCAACAGAAACATTGTTCGCTCTATCTGAAAAAGATAATATAATCTATTTGAATACTTTTTCAAAGACTATTTCTCCGTCGTTGCGTATTGCTTATATGGTGTTGCCTAAACATCTTGTTGAAATCTTTGATAAAAAGCTCGGCTTTTACTCCTGCACAGTTTCTACATTTATGCAGTATGTTATCGCCGAATTGATAAATAACGGTGATTTTGAAAGACATATCAACCGCGTCAGACGAAATAAAAGGAAGGAATTGATTTAAAAATTCAAAACAATATAATTCATATCGCAACACCGCCGAGAACTAAATCTCTCGGCGGTGTTGTTATTATGAATAGCGGTTTATTATTAGTTATGTTTTCAAATCCAAGCGGAGTTCAGCGGCTCTGCCGTTCTATGTTGATTGCTTTGCTTCGCCGAAGCGCTGATAGTGAACGATCTCGCGTTCGCGGAGGAAGCGGATAGGGTCGGCAACGTCGCGGTCATCGCAGAAGCGCAGGATGTTATCATAGGTCAGGCGCGCCTTCTGCTCTGCTGCAACGGCAAAAGTGCAACTTTTGCCAACAAAATAAATCCAATTGGATTTATTTTATATCACATTCCGTTAAAAACGGAATATATCACAATTTTCGCAAGAAAATTATATCACATTTTGCCTTTGGCAAAATATATCACTAAAAACTCCAATGTATTGTTATCGGAACGTCCTTAGTTTTGGGGATTCTCTT
>JAFSGD010000033.1 GCA_017434845.1 Clostridia bacterium | reverse complement strand
GGTTGCAGGTAGCATCGGGGTTGCGAAGCTCGAAGCGGCGTTTATCGGGGCTTTTTGCATAGGCGGGAATGCGGATAACAGCGCTTCGGTTTGAGGTCGCATAGCCCACGGTTACGGGTGCTTCAAAGCCGGGACCAAGGCGTTTGAACGAATTTGTGCTGGGGTTGGTTATGGCGCAAAGCGAGCCGATGTGCTTTAGCAGACCGCCGATGAAATAATGCGCGGTCTCGCTGAGATGCGAATAGCCGTTATCGTCCGAGAAAACGGGCTCGCCGTTTTTGAAAAGAAGCATATGAACGTGCATTCCGCTTCCCGCTTCGCCATAGATGGGCTTGGGCATAAAGGTTGCGCTCTTTCCGTATTTAAGCGCGGTGTTGTGGATTATATACTTTATCATCATCGTGGCGTCCGCCATGTGAACGACCTCGCCGAGCTGAGGCTCGATTTCGAACTGACCCGAAGCCGCAACCTCGGGATGATGATAGTTTATTTCTATGCCCATTTCTTTCATAAGCAGGCACATTTCGCTTCGGCATTCATAGGAGGTGTCGAACGGCTTGGCGATATGATAATTCTTCTGCTTGGGAACAACAACACCGTGTCCCTCGACATCGGAGTTCCAATAGGATTGCTTTGCATCCACCGACGCGCCGATATATTTACCGTCGACGTTCCAGGTAACGTCATCAAAAAGATAAAACTCGAATTCGGGCAAAATCTTCATTTCATCGGCAACGCCGCTGTTTTTCATATATTCAACGGCCGCCTTGATAATATTGCGAGGGTATTGTGCGAGCGGACGGTTTTCGGGTGTGTCGATTATCATTGCGTTGCCCGTCATAGAAAGAGTCGGAATATCGCAGAAGGGGTCTATAACGGCGGTGTCGGGATCGGGAATAAACACCATATCGCTCTTTTCAACAACGGCATAGCCATAGTTTGAAGCATCAAAGCCTATTCCGCTTTTCATGGTATCTTCCGAGAAATTATCGGCGGGAATGGTTACGTGGCGGTATTGACCGTTGATATCAACCATTTTGAAATCTACCATTTTAATGCCGTTTTCTTTGATTAACGCAAGTATATCCTGAACTGTTTTCGCCATAAGATCATACCTCTTTTTTGTTTTATTCTAAGTTTAGTATAACAACGATTCGCTCTTTTGTCAACAAACCGACAAAATATAGGCGCCGACTTATGCAAGCTTTTGATTCCAACGCCAAAACCACACCTATTCCCACCCCTTTTTGTTATACAGCGCAAATATTTTTTGTTTTCCCACACCCATTAATTAAAAAGTGTGGAGACTTTTTGATTGAAAACGATTAAAATGTATTTGGAGTATTACATTAATTTTTTCACATTAGGAGGCATTTATGAGCTTTATCGGCGATTGGAAGTTTCATTCGATGGGAACCTTGGGCGAAAACGGACTTGAATATATGAATGCCGAGGAATACCTTAACTCTCCCATGCAGTACATTGACGAAACCGATGCCGAAGCGGTTGCACAAGAGCTTCTTGAGCGCAAATCGGTTATCGGCACGATTATGAGGTTTTGCGAAAGCGGCGAGTTTTATATGCTTATTCCTCTTCCCGAGGGGGTTTCGCAGGAGGATATTGACGCCGCTGTTGAATCGGGCGAGATAAACCTTTTGGACGGAATGATGTATGAAAAGGTGTTGTCTTGGGAAGAACGCGACGGCGAATTATATTGCGATCTCGGCATCGAGGGTGAGATATTCGACGAGCCGGTCGAAAGAATGACCAAGGTTAGCGACGACGAAGGCTTTTTGAATTTTATGAATATCAGATTTTATAAACCGGAGGTATAAAAAATGGGATTATTCGATTCACTTAAAAGAATGGTTGGTTCATCCGTTGAGCGTGAAGCCAATACAGCGATCAACAATGCAGTTAAGGGTGCGGTCGACAACGCCGTAGGCAAAGGTCGCAACCGCGAAGAGACCTTTACCTTTGCATCATTGCCCACAAGCGTTGCCGAGCTTAAGGCTTTGCCCGAAGCAAGCCTTGACAGCGCATTCAAAACAACTGCGCTTACTATTGCCGTGCTTTGCAACTATGATGCTAACCCCGACGCAACCATCGAGATGCTTGACTTTTTAAAGGGACCGGAATCGGTCAGCGGTTTTGAAAAGCAGTTTATCCGCGAGCACCTTAAGGATCAGGTTTATAAGGCGCGCTCTTATTTTGCGGGCGCAACACCTCAAAACAACTATACCCCCTCAACGCCCTATACCATTACAGTTATTGAGACCCCTTATTCGTTCGATAACGAAAATTGGGCAACGCTTTATATCAGAAGCGGCGGCGCAGATAACCCCCGCAACATCAAGCTTCGCAAGAAGCCCTCGACGGGACAATGGTTCTTAAACGACATTCAATGTCTTAGCCAGATCCGCAAGCCCGCTTCGGAAGACGCTTGGGCATAACCAAGCATGAAACGGCGTTTTGCGTTAGTTAAGCGCGGCAAATATTCATTAGCCGAGCGCTTAACCGAAAGCCTCCACCTCGAAGCCGAAGAAGACGGCGGCGTGCGAAAAACGGTTGACTGCAACGCCCCGAAGAAAACGGTTTCGAACAAGCTGTTAAGGTTCGAATGCATTTTTTCGTGCTTTGATTCGGCAGACGAAGACTGTTTTTCTGGAAAGCTGTTTGAAATGAGCGCAAGGCTTGAAAACCAATCGGTTGAATGCCGTTTCGAATGCCGAGACCGCCAATCGCTTTTGCAAAAGCGATCCTTTTCAGCCGATGATGCATTCATGCTTGAGCTGCACGAAATAACCGTTTCGCAGGGAATTTCCGCTCACAACGGCTATTATTGCAGGGTTTCGGGCTTGCCCGATATGTACGGCGCAAGCATTTGTGCCGAATACGATTCGGGCGAGACGGTCAATGCGTTTGACAATCAAGATAATTTTCTTTCGAAGAATGCGCAAACAGCACTCGTTATGCTTTTCGACAAATATTACAATAAACAGCGATAGATCTTCTTTTCGCATTTTTTCTCCAAAAAAACAGCACCTTTCAAGGTGCTGTTTTTTGTGTTATTCAGTTAATTCTCACATAGCCGCATTGCTCGATAACAGTTTGGCCCTCTTCGGATAAGAGCCAATCTATCAGCAACGGAACGTTTTTATTTTTGTTGTCGGAACGGTATATTGCATAGAATCTTGCAACGATGGGATATTTGCCGTTTTGAATGTTCTCGGAATTGGGATAAACACCGTTAAGCGAGATCATTTTGACCGCCTCATTACCAACGATGCCGTCCATATAATATCGGAAGGAAAATCCGATTGAAGCACCTGTTACCGACAGCGGCGATTTTTTTGCGATTTTACGATCGCCCATGAAAGATTCAAAAGCGGTTTGGCTTCCGCTTCCTTCTAAGCGCGTTACGGGATTGATGATGCGGTTCGCGCCTCCGAGTTCCGACCAATTTGTATATTCACCCGAATAAATACCGCGGATTTGATCGACGGTCAAATCATTTATTGGATTATTCTCATTGACAAAGAACACAAACGCTTCAAGACCGATCGGAACGTAAACCAGCTCTACTCCCTGCTCTTCTGCATATTTCTTTTGTTCTGCAGAAGGCGATGCGCAAAACAAAATATCGGTATCACCGTCGACAATAGCCTTATATCCGCGAACGGTATTTTTATATTGCATTGCGCTTTCTGCGGAAAAATTCTCGCCATAAAAATTATCGCTTGAAAACTCGCCGCCTTCGAATTTAACACACCCCTCGGGATAAACGTTTTCGATAACCGCGGCATAAACCGGAACAAGCGCAGCCGCACCGTCTAAAACCGGAAGTTCATCAGTGAGTTTAAATGACGAATTGATTCTCGGAATATGCGATTCGGGAGAATGGGGCAGATATTTTTCAACATCTATCATCTGCGCCTGATTTGCTCCGCTGAAATTATTGGCAAGCCTGCGAGTAAGCAGCATATACATGCCAAAATTAAAGCAGGCAAACAACGCAACCACCAAGACCACAGCCAAAACCTGTTTTATAAGCTTTTTCATATCACCAAAGCTCCTTGGCAATAAAATAGATTATCGAGCAATGGTTATAGGCATAAACGGCATAAATAAGGTGCGCAACGGTTACTGCCAAGCAAAGCCCGACTGCCGTTAGCATAATAGCCGAAAAGGTCTTGTTTTTCATAATTACCTCACATATATGCGATTGCGAAGCTTAAAAGAATAGCTATCGCAATTATTATCGCAATTAAAACCAATGTGATGGCAGAAGAAACAATAAGGTTAACCTTACCGCTTTTATATGAAACGCGATTGCTTTCGGTGGGTTCGTTTTTAAAATGCTTACGAGCGCTGAAAAACCAACAAAGACTGATTATAAAATACACAAGCGACAAAATCGGTACTGTAAAGAACATAAAAAAACTGAATATTTCCATAATTTTACCTGCCTTTCAATACCATTATACCCTTTTTGTCGAGAAATTCAAGCATATGCTCAACTATATATCATTTACGTTTGGATTCAATACGCTTTAATTCTTCGGAAACGTTTTCTTCGGTATATTGCTTAGGCATACGGCCTGCCATGATGAACCCGAACACGCACATCGCGCACAAGATAAGCGGCACGAGCGAAACGCCTATCTTCCAGGTTTCGCCAACCTTTTCAACGCCGTCAATTATTTTGGGAGAAACGATGTTTTTAACCTGCTCGTACACAAAGCCGGTTGAGATCGCCGCAACAACCGAGGTTGAAAGAGATTGTATTGCAAAGTACATTGCGGTGTGATCCTTGCCTGTGGCTTTGAATTCCATTGCCGCGATCTGAGCGGGAACCATATAGGGCGTTGCGAAAAACGCACCGATACCGAACGAGCCCAAGAAGCCGCCGACACAGCCGATAACTATGCGCACGGGCACGTTGTCCGGAAACAGATATTCACTGCCGAGACAGAAGTTAAGTATTGCAACGGCAAAGCTTCCGATAGCGATACGGTAGGCAAAACGAATGCCTTTTTTCTTGATCAACTTATAATAAATAAACAGCATTAGCGGAACAGGAGCAAAGGCGCAGGTGTTCATAACCGCCGCCATGCCCGCGGGCAGATTCATAACGCCCGAAATAAGCGTATTTTGCGATGCAAGAAACATATTTAATCCGAAATATGCGCAAGCGTTGGGGATTATCCAGCGCAAAAACAGCCTATTGCGAAGGGTTAGGCGCAGGCTTTCCTTTAAAGGCACGCGTGCCTGAGGCAGATAATCCTTGCCCTGACCGTATTTATCGCCCTCTTTGATAAGAAACATGGGAATAAGAAGAGTTAGCATAAGCGGCATTGCGCAAAGCGCAACCGTGCGAATATTAATGCCCTTGCCAATGAAAATGGGTAGCAATGCATAAACGGCGCAAAAGCCGATTGTGTCGAAAAACGATTTGAAGTTACCAACGCGAACTCGCTGTTCTTCATCCTTGCAAATACTCGACGAAGAGCCGAAGAAGGTTATCATCGAAAGCGTATAGGATGCATAGTAGCACAACAGCATAACGCCGATCCACAAGGTGTTGAGAACGCTGTTTTCGCGGAATTCAAGCGGTGTCCAAACCAACAAAAAGCTAATGATCTGAGGCACAAAAGAAAGCAAAAACATAGGGCGGCGACGTCCCCAGCGCGTGCGGATGTTGTCGGTTAGATGCGCAAGGGGAATATCGATAAGTCCATCGAAAACCTTTGCCAGCGCCCAAGTGATGCCGAACATCGACGGCAAAACCAAGCAATAGCCGGTAAGGCTCCAGGATCCGATATCGGCTGTTAAGCCAATGGGATTGAGTGCATCGGTCAAATAAGCACCGAGCAACGTGAATAACAGGTTGGGACCAAAGCTGTTTGCCGCAAACAACAGCTCTTTCCAACGTTTGTCGAGACTGTGCATGATAAGGGTTCCTCTCTTGATGCTTTTTGCGACACAAGTGTCGCAAAATCGATTATACTTCATCTAAACGCTTCCGTCAACCCCAAAAATCATTTTTTCGACATTTTTTATTAAAACTGAGTTAAAACAAAAAAGCAGTCCTTACGACTGCTTTTAATAAGTCTTTTTCGAAGGCTTGACATGGCAAATATCTTGCGAATAGGGCGAATCGGAAAGATACAAGCTGCGCAACTTCGGCACGTTCGCACCGCAAAACCATTGCTCGATCGATGCTTTTCCCGATATACCGCACATTGCTCCGTCGGTTTCGTTAAGATGGGTTATCATGCAAGACACGTTATCTTTCAACCGATATTTTTCTATATCGTCGCGCAGAGAAGCAAAAAACTCATCCTGCGTTCCGTGAGGTGCAAAACGAAGCGAGCCCTGCCACGGATTGTTTAGGTTTGTTTTATCAACAACAAAAACGTTTTGCAAATTCCAAAGCTCTTCATGGGGCAAGGGCCCCGCGCCGTGTCGGGTTACGTAAGAACGGGTAACGTAAACCACCTCGAACGTTGAGTTGGGCAAATGCTCGCCGATAAAGCGCATTGGGTTATCCAAGCCCGTTTTCGAGCTGGTCAAATGCGGTGCAAACGGCAAATAATCTTCATCCAACAACAGTCCCTGCGCGCCCTCGAAAACAATATCGCCGTAATCGTAAGCGATCGTTTCGTCTTTAAGCATGACGCTTTCGGAGGCACGGCGCATTTGCTCCGCCGCATTCAGCAAAACGTTACGGTTAGCCAACAGCTCGCCGTATTCGCCCATTTGCGAAAGTGTTAAGCCGAGCGCCTTCAAGCGAAGCGGCAAATATTCCCGACGAATACGCGCAAGCTCGTCATATAAAGCCTGCGCAGACATGTTGCCGATTTGATGAAGATAAATGCAGGCGTTTTCAATGCTTGAACGCTCAACAGCCTCGTTGATGCCCATTCCGCAGCTTCCGTGGCGGCTGTTTCCGCGCGAGGATTCAAGCGCCATATTCACAAGCACGTCATCAATGCAAACGCAACGGCACATTGGATGTGCATATATAAACGGCACTTTTCCGTTTATTTCAAAAAAACCGTCGACCTCTTCACATAACTTATACAAATCGGGCAGAAAGCTTTTGGACCAATAGGTATCTGCATTGCGAAAGGAGCCCGATGAAAGCTGATGAAACACAAAGCGCTTATCGGTAAGATCAACGGTATGCCCTGCCTGCGCTCCGCCGTTGTGGCGAATCACCAAACAGCTTTTGCCTTGTTCTTCGGATAAGGAGGCAAAATAATCGGTTGCCAGTCCCTTGCCCTCATCACCGAAGTTTTTGCCGATTATGACAAAAACGCTCATTATTCAAAAAGCTTGGATAAGAAAGCCTTCAGCTTGCTTTCTTTTTTGGGTTGCGCCTGAACGGGTTGAGGCTTGGGTGCTTCGACGGGTTGAGGCTTGGGTGCTTCGACGGGTTTTGGGCCGGAATATATAAACGGTTTTGAAGGGTCGATGGTGCTAACGGCGGTTTGAACAACAGGGCGCGCATCTTCGCTCCATTGTGCAACGGCGTCGCTTTTGTTCATTCCGTTTGTGATCTGCATGATCGAGGTTATAACCTCGGATAAATATTGTGCATTTGCTTCACTGACGTAAGCAACACGACCCGAAATGAATCTTTCCCACGTTTTCATCGAAGATTCGCGCTTGGCGACAATGTGGAATATTTCGTATTTTTCGGAAGCCATTCTGTAAAGCTCGGCAAGCGAAAAATCGTGATCCACATCATCGTTATAAACCTCTTTTATTTCACGTGCCGTAAGCCTTTCGCCTCGATCTACGCCGCAGACCTCATCGCCTATCGTGAACAAAAAGCCCTTTTTACCGCGTTTTTCATAGCAATCGATGCTTGTGTGCTCGGCGGCAAAATACCAAACCATCGAATCGAAGCTGTATAGGTTTCCGCCGAAGCCGACCTTAAGCTCCAAAAGCTGTTCCACAATGCGAATATCGGCTTCGAACTGCGTTACCTGAAGACCTGACTGTGCATCGGGCGAGGTGATCGCCGCACACATCAAATGCGGGTCGCTTACAGGGCGTTTTTCATAAAGCTCCAGCGCGGTTTTATTCAGCGAATTCTTGGCGATTTCCGCCGCGAGATATCCCATAGAGCCGGTTACGTCAAATGCCAAAATAACGGGAGTTGAGTTGGGTGAATCTTCGCTGTCGCGAGATTCTCTAACCGAGATGAATCGGGGGTCATACTTTTCTTTAAACTGATTGTTGGAAAAAATCTCGCCAGCACCCGAAGAGCTGCTTATTCCTCTGCTGTTTTTCAGCTTTGTCCAATCGCTTGCTTTATAGCTGCCGTATCCCATAAAAATAAACTCCTTTTTTAAAATGAAATGGTTTTATTCTCCGCAGGCGGACAAATTGCCGCAACCGATCGCGCTATCTTCTCTGCCCTCGCCTGATCCAAACGGCGAAGAGACGCATTTGCGGTTTTCCCCTCGGTTATAGAAATTATTGCGGTTATCAATTCGGATAAGCAATCGATGTCCTTGATGTTGATCGGAGCGCAGCAACCGGGGAGCAGTTGTTCCCATTGGTTGAAGATTTCCTTATCCGCGGGAATTCCCTTATCGATATGAATGTGAAAAACGTGATATTTCTTGCGAACCTGCATAATAAGCTCTTCGTTTGAAATATCGTGCTCGGAGGATGATTGAAAATTACGTCTGATCTCGGCCGCGCTGAGCGTGCCATGACAAAGATCATCGCCGATAGTGAACAAATATGCTTTTTTCTTATGCTTTTCGAAGCAATCGTGCTTTATATGACGAGAAGCAAAATACCAAAGCAAATTATAAGATTCGCCGTTATTTCCTCCTCCGCCGCCCTCTAAATAAAGCTCTAAAAGCTGTTTTATGATTCGAATATCGGATTCAAACTGTGTAACCTGCAAGGGATATTTATCGCTTTTACAATCGCCGATGGCGGCACAAAGAATTTGCGGAGACGAAACCTGTTTGTCGGATAACAGATCGGTTACCGTGTTGTGCACGGAGTTTGTTGCCAATTCTTTTGCCAGATAGCCCATAGATGCGGTAACATCAAAGCCGATGATTATCGGAGTTGCTATTGAATCTTCATCAACGTCGCAGGATCGTCGGCATAATATTTCTTTACTGCAATAGATATTTTCTGCGGTTTTTTTATCGAAAATAACGGTTGGCGCTTGCTCGCTGTTGAGATTGCGACTGCTTCGCAGGCTTAACCAATCTGCCGCAGTATAGCTTCCTCTTCCCAATTGGCTTAATCCTTCTTTCCGTAAATGTTCTCGTCGTCGGTATCCATTGTTACAAACCTGCGCTCGCCGTATGCTTCGATCATCTTTTCATCCCAATAGGCAAAATCATCATAAGCGGTAACGCGCGGCGTTGAGCGGAGAAAATCGGCAAACGGCTTCGGAATATTAACAGAATCGTGAATATGATCAGCATCAACACAGCCGAGCACGGTTGCGGCAGTGTTGCGCAAGCCCAAAAGATTTTGTCGGAGGTCGAGAATCTTTAGCTCGCCGTAGGAATAGGTGTTATGCTTTCCGCAACGCCACCAGTTGCCGTAAAGCGATGCTTGGTGAGTATAGGGATTTATGTATATGGTATCTGCGTTGATCTCGGGATGAACGATAGAGCTGTATTGCAACACACAGCACAAATTTTCAAGCCTGCTTACTATCCATGCGGCGTGTCTTCCGTGCAATACGCCGAACAAACGCAAAGGATATTCATCCTCGTTCTTGGCAATGACGCAAATATAAGTTCCGTCATCCAACTGAAAGCCGCCGCTTATTTTCGGAAAAAATTCCTGCAGGTTGCGGGTATCGGCAGAAGGATAATCCAACAGCGAAACGTTTTTTCTTAAAAGCTCGGTCTTCTCGGCACCGCTTTTTTTGAAATGAAACACAATATTGCGTCTGGCAACGAAAACCTCGGCATCCTTATCGGAATAACGGTACATATATTTTATGTTTATCGGAGTTCCGTCCGCACAGGTGAAATTTTGAGTTAATGCGGTTTCCCAAAGCTTTTCTGCCTTTTCTTTTCGTTCCCTATCGCTTTTTGAAGAAGCAAAAAACTCGTTCATTCGAGCGTAAAAATTGCGATAATAGTCTGTATCCTCATGGTTCAACAAATATTTATTGCCACAATAATGGCATATTGCTTCCATTCCGGATGCCTTTAACACCATTGCCCCGCCACAGCTTTTACACTTTAATTCCTTCACGGTTAACACCCCCGATGATTACTTATTATTAATTATTATATCACAAGCTTTTAATATTTTCAACCATGCCCATTCTCACAGCAAAGCGGAATATACCGATTCTCCGCCGTTTACGAACACCTCGATTATACGTTCGTCGCGAATGATCTTAAGCTCGTTCAGCTTGCCGTTATATATAACCGGCTCTCTTCCGTTGCGTTCGATAATAAATCCCGTATCGGTAAGCTTTACGGCGGGGTCGCTGTCTTTAAGCAATCCGTGCACCTCTTTTACGGGAAAAGCGATGATTTTTCCGTTTTTAACCTTAAGCTCTCGCGGAACAGACATACATCCTATATTCTTTTCGGCAAAGCCGCTGTATTTCCAACCGGGTATCCAAGTTATCAAAATATTTCTTCCTAAATGATCACGAAATACCTGACCTGCATACTGATCGGGTCCTTTGTCGATTTGGGACACGGTTTTCGGGAAAAACCTGCCTTCTTTAAACGAACCGTGCATGATCTGAAAATAGTGCTCGGCTTCAAGAGGGCAAACCGAGGTTGCCAGCAGGCAGTTGCCGTCATCGGCCTCGACAAAAGAAGGGCATTCGGTATATTTACAGTGTTCCCATTCGTTCATAACGCCGGCGTAATCCCAATCAAACAGATTTTTGCTTTGATAAAGCAAAAGCACACCCGTTTTTTTATCGGGATTGCCCGATGCAACAATGCAATAATATTTCCCGTTAATACAGCAAACTGCGGGATCGCGAAAATCGGGGCCGCCATCGGTGGGATATACGTCGATAACGGGATTACCGACATACTTTTCGAAATTGATTCCGTCGTCGGAAACAGCTACCGCAACGGTTGAAACCGCCGTTATCGCCGCATAAAACAAATAAAGCTTATCATCCTTAACGATCGCCGTGCCCGACCAACATCCGCCGCCGTCGTATTTTTCACCCGGGGTTAAAGCAACGGGAAGCTCTTCCCATTCCAAAAAATCTTTGGTTCTTGCGTGCCCCCAATGCATCGGTTGCTTCCAAGGAATTTCGTGATCGGGTGCGTGTTGATAAAAAACGTGATAATATCCCTTGAAATAAACAAGCCCGTTAGGGTCGTTTATCCAGCCCTTTTGGGGTCGGAAATGGTATTTTAATTCCGCCGTGTAATCGATCTCCTTCATAAGCACCCCACACATGGTATTTATACACAAATGCGGATGCCGAAGCAACCGCATTTTTTTATTATAACGCCTTATTAAACATATTCAGAATTTCGCGCATCATTTCAAAATTGACTTCGCTGTATAATGCATGGTCAACACCGTTGCAAAATTCTGTCAACTCCTGCTGTGTAAGATCGCGATCGTATTCCTTCTTCAAGCGTTTTAAGTCCTTTTCGACCTTTTCTTGATATTCGACGGCTCGCGGCGAATGCAAAATGGTATTATGCCCTGCCAGAGAATCGGTGCCGATATAATAGGTTACGTTCTTTTTCCGAATCTCATTTCTATGGGAAATGACCGATTGATGTCCGAAGCTGATTACGAAATCGCGGTTGCCGTGGGCAATATAAACGGGAATATTGGTGCTGTTTATACCTTTTACGGCATCAAGCTTTGTATAGTTTCCGAACAACAACGTTTGATAGGCATTCAAAAATTCCTTCGGAAAATCGATTTTTAACACATCCGAGAATGGCCCGGTGTATTGTTCGCCCTTTTCCGCAAGCAGCGTATAGCCGCTGTTAAACGGAGCAACAGCAGAGCAGCCGCGGATGTTTTTGTGAATGGAAAGCACCGACGTTGCCGCATATCCGCCCCAAGAATGACCAAACAAGAACAAAGGATATTGAGATAATTGCTTGTTGTTTTTAATATAGGTTAATGCATGGTCCAAATTCACCAAGGGCGTACACATACCAACGGTAGAATCGCCCTCGGATGCATACGTTCCTTGACAATCGTAGGTAAACACGGCATAACCGTTGCGCACAAAGAACTCGATGAACGGAATATAATCATCCGCGCCCGCATGCATACCGTGGCAAACCACAACCATGCCCTTTGCGCCTTTGCAAGGATAAAAATAGCCTTGAAGCTTCCAACGTCCGCTGGGAAAGAAAAAAGTGGTGCGCGGCAGCCTTTCGGCAACGCGGCTATAATCAAACTCGCCGAATACCGTGTTGATATCACGTTTTTCATATCTTTTGAAGAAGGCATCATACGCCGCCTTCGCGCCAAGGATCGTTCCGATCTGCAGACCTGTACGCAACGCGAGCTTGGCAAGCGTTTTCGCATCGTTTATTAGGCGTTCGCCCGAATCTTTATTTCCCATTGTGCAAGCTCCTTTTCGGAATTTCGTTTAAGCAGTTTCGGCGCGGGAAATATCTGCTTGCAGGTTTAGTTTAACATAATTTCTCGTGTTTTTCAATGGGAATCGAATCAAAACCCTACCAAAATAATTCGTTTTTCATTTGAAAATCCGTTCTTGACAATAAATAATGCACTAAAAAAATCCGCTCACTTTGGCGTGATACTCTTAACGGAGTATCACGCCGGTTCTATTCGCCTTCGGCGAGTTCTATTGCTACGCAGTGATATTCGGCTTACGCCGAGTGATATTTGCTTCGCAAGTTTATGGGCGAATAGAATATCACTGAAGCCGCAAGGTTTTAATATCACTTTTTTTGGAAATATCTCGCCATAGGCGAGGAATTTCCAAAAAAAATATCACGCTGACGATAATCAGCATATCACTTAACAAACAAAAAGAAAGAGAAGACTCGTTAATATACGAATCTTCTCTTTTCTGTTGTTAGTGGGTTCGGGCTACCGCCCAAGTGCATTTGTGCATACAAATGCGATGCCGGTTCTTCTTAACCGAAATTGAAGAATTTTCAATTTCTCCGTTAAGGATAACACGCTTTTGTGAACGGATTTTCGTTTGGTGTTGGGGCGGCAAAAGAGATGGCGCGATTGAAAAAGGTCATCGGAAAACCGATGACCTTTTGTAAAACAATCAGCAAGATTTGAAATTGTATATCGGTCTTATGACCTCAATGTCCGAGACTGTTTCGTCTATAAAATCAAGTATCCGCTCGGGTGATTTGTACGCCATAGGGCATTCGTCGATGGAGCCCTCGTTCGCCGTTGTCGTGAATATTCCTTCCATTTGGCGTTGATAATCCTCGACAGTAAAAGCATACTTCGCTTCTGTTCTGCTGCATGCGCGGCCTGCACCGTGAGGAGCGGAAAAATCCACTCCGGATTCCCTTTCCCCACACCAAGCACCGCCCCATCTCTCATATTAAGCGGTATTATCACTCTTTCGCCCAAACGGGCAGAGATAGCGCCCTTGCGAAGTATCATATGCTCCGTATCAATGTAATTATGAACACACGAAAACCTATCCCTTACGGTAAGCCCCATATGCTTACATATCAACTCTGCTATGGTTCTTCTGTTTAAGTCGGCAAAGTCAGTAACCACCGTTAAATCGTGAAGGTAAGAATTAAAAAGAGGTCCTTCGAGAATAGCCTCTTCCCTTTTCACTTTAACGACGCCCTTTTCGGTTTTAGAAAAGCAGTACGCATCTGCATCCTTTGCATCGTAATAGCTTTGCCTCGTGCGTTTGCGTTGCTTTTTGCATTGATAACGATATGCTTGATCCTGATAATAGCTTGCAACGTCGCTTCCCAACTGTCGTGAGCCCGAATGGATAACAAGCGCGAGGTTGCCGTTTTCAGTCCTATCCACCTCGATAAAGTGATTCCCTCCGCCAAGAGTTCCAAGACTGCAAAGCGCCCGTTCGCGGTTTATGTTGGCGTTGCAAAGCAGATGATCGAGGTCAAAGGATACAGGAGGGACATTGTGTACCTTTGCTCCGGCGGGAACATGGGAATGTATTACACTGTCAAGCCTTTCCAAATCAAGCTCTTGCTCAGCCAGAAACACAACCTCCATACCGCAACCGATATCAACACCCACAAGGGCAGGTGCGACTCTCTTTGATACGGTCATGGTTGTTCCGACTGCAACGTGTTTCCCTGAATGGGTATCGGGCATTATGCGTATCTTGCTATCGGAGTAGGCTTCTTCTCGCAACAGCGAGGAAATCTGTGTTTTAGTAGGCTTGTCAAGTTTGTCAGCAAAAACGATTGCTGTGTTTCTTTTTCCTTCTAGTTTGATCATTATATCTCCTATCGGTATTAAGTTTTGTTTGTAATCTGTTTGCAATATATACGGTTACAGACATAATGATCAACTCCTTCTTTATTAATTATTTCAATTATATACTGTCGCATACAACTTGTCAAGTTTATTATCTACTCAAAACTCTCCCCGTGAGCCACCTATGCGGTGCTTCGGAGTTTTGACCTCCGAAACATGTCGGTCGTCAGTTCCCCAAGTGCAGAATCAAAAAGAAAAACAGCACCCTTCGGTGCTGTTTCGTTTTGAGCAGAGGTGTCGAAAAAGGTGTTCACAAAAAAACATCTGTTAATTTACTCATTAAAGCTTCGTTCATACCCTTTAGTGACGGAATATGAATGAAGACGGTATTGCGGTTCTTTTTCAACATATGATAATATGCGGCGTTACATAAATATTTGGTTGGACTTTTCGAAATACAATATGAAACGTTTGATTCGTTTAGTTTTCTTTCTAAAGGCAACAAATCAAAATCAGTACATATACGTTCTCCGTCATAACAAGCGCAAAGCTCTATGCGTATTTTATCAACCAAGTTTTTATCAATGCCAAACATATATACGGTATCAAAATCACAATCAAAGCTCGCAATATCTTTTTCAAGACCGATAAAGGAATTGGTTAAAAACAGTGAATTATTATCAATGCGTGAAACAAGCTGATAAGAGGTGTTGTTTTTACCTTTGAAAGCAACAAAAAGAGTTTTCATTTGTTTTCCTTTAATTTTTTGCAGCTTGATATTAACATTCGTCTGATACGACCGCAAAGATATCTGTGTCTTCTGAAAATTTCTTCGTTAATGGCATTCGTTTCGAACAACAAATTCAGCCAGCCCTCAGTTTCGGTGCCTTCTTTAAAAGAAATCTCAAATTCAGAATATATCAACAAGTAGTTTTTAACCACAATATCACTTCCTTCTAAAAGTATAATACTGCACTTCGGCGAATAAATCAAGGCGAAGCCTTGTATATCATCAATTTCGAAGAAATTGCATATCATCAACACGGAGTGTTGTATATCATCATTGCGAAAGCGGTATACAGCCTACGGCTGATGATATACACGCTACGCGTGATGATATACCATTGCTTTCGCAATGGATAAAAAAATCAAGCAACCAAAGGCTTTTCGCTCAAGGGGACAAAAATTGACCAATGGGTGAAAGCCGGTACGGG
>JAFSGD010000032.1 GCA_017434845.1 Clostridia bacterium | reverse complement strand
TTTGACATATTCGATTGTACTGCGAAAACCCCGATAAATCAAGGGTTTTCAAGGATGGGTTTCCAAAGTGACCATTGGTTTTCGAGTCAGCCCCGTTATGACCACTTCGATACGTCTCCGTATATGTTAAACTCCCGAAGGAGTATTAACGCAAATATTCAGTTGTATTAGAATTCTCGTTAGAACTCATCGTGTTTTAGAACCAAGGGAATGCCCGAACCCCGCACGGTTAAAGGCTTTTTGGAAGATTGACTTCCGTTTGACGAAGAAGATTTCGAGTCAGCCCCGTTATGACCGCTTCGATACCTCTGCATGTTTATATTGAATTTTTAGTTATATTCTCTTTTGAAAGGTACAACCGACGGGTCTACGCCCCGTTATGTCCGGTTTGCGGTACCCGAAAAAAACTTCGCATTCGCAGAATGCTCGTTTTCTTTCGACCGCCGCACGAACTCGAGCTCGCGTTCTATGTCCCCGACGGCGCTCACATTCGTTCCCGCTTCGATACCTTAGAATATTAAATGTCTTGAACTCACGCGAAAACGCGGTTCGCATTGTATTGTATCACGCCTGAAGCGATTTTGCAACAGTTTTTTGAAAAATAGTTTCGGTTTTTTGCTGTTATCACCGTCTTATTGCCCACAAGAACCGATTTTTCGAAAATAATTTTTAAGATATTCGTAAAACGCTTCAACATTTTTACTGTCGTTTTTATTGCGACGGCAAGTGATCATAAGCTCGCGGCTGCATACCGGATCGGTTATTTCAAGCAATTTGACGTTTTCGTTATTGGGCTTACCCCAAGAAAACTCAGGCCAGAAGCCTATTCCGAGGTTTGCCGCAATCATATTTTTTACTGCAGCGGGATTATCGCTTTCGAAAATTATGTTGGGAACGATGTTTGCGTAACGACAGAACTTATCGCAAATATATCTGAACTGACGCGAGCCCATAAGGCTGATAAAGCCTTCGGATTCCACCTCTTTAAGAGTTATTGTGCTTCTGTTTTCATATTTTCCGTTTGCCGGAACTGCCAAATAGATCTTTTCGGTGCAAACAAAACAATCCGAAGAACGCGCAGAATCGCCATGATAAAACTGCTTTGTGGATATTTCTATATCATAAGCTTCGGCTTGAGTGTTCTGCAAAAGCTGAAAATTTATGTTTTGATTCAAGGATTTATATTCAATTATTGCCGAGGCAACGAGTGTTGAAGCCGCAAGTACGTTCAGGTGGACCGTTTCGCCGCGAATTTTTGCCATCATTCTAAGCTGCTCCGGCAACGAATCGAGCTTTTCGACAACGGGAAGCAGCTGCTCGCGCAAATATTTGCCGTATTCATTTAAAACGATATTTCTTCCCTTTGCCTCAAACAGCGGAACACCGAGCTCTCGTTCAAACCGTTTTATCGCCTGCGAAAGCGCAGGCTGAGCTATATGAAGCTTTTCTGCGGAAGCGGTCATGTGCTGAGATTCGGCAACCTCTAAAAAATACCTTATTTGTGTTATTTCCACGGCGCTCACCTTTTATAACTTTTATGTTATACATTTTGGGTTTATTATATATTGGAATTTATGTATTGTCAATGGTATAATGTTATTGAAGTAAAAAAGAGGTGAACAACATGAGTGAATTTCTCGAAGCAACGATGCTTATTTGCTTTGGCGCATCATGGCCGATTTCGGTCTACAAAAACTACAAGGCAGGAACCGCAAAATCGATGAGCCTGCAGTTTATTCTGCTTATAATCCTGGGATATATCGCAGGCATCGCCGCAAAAATAATGAACGGTCAGATAAACTACGTTCTTGCCGTTTATATCGTCAATCTCATTTTCGTTTCGCTTAACCTCGGCGTTTATTTTTTAAACAAGCACAAAGATGCTCAAAACGCCGACATTACAAGAAAATCTCCTGCAAAAGTATAAGAAAAACACCTTCAAGGGCATAAAGAACGAATTTGTCTTCGGTCTGAAAAACCTTGCGAGGTGTTTTTTTACATTCAACGGTTTTGTACACAGTTTATTAATAAAACAGTGGTATAATTTTATTAAATAAAAAAACGGAGGCGGTTTCGTTGAAAATAACCTTTTTGGGCTCGAGCCACGGGATTCCCGAGCCGAACCGAAAATGCTCGTGCACGATGATCGAAACGCAAAACCGCGTTTATTTTATCGACATGGGCGTTATGGCGATAAACGAGCTTACCAACCGCGGCATTCCGATCGAATCGGCCAAGGGCGTTTTTATAACGCACATGCACGGCGACCACACCAACGGCCTCTTTTCGTTTTGCGATCTTATAAGCTGGTATTACCGCTCGGTCGAGGCGCCGATATTTTTGCCCAAGCCCGAGGCGGCAAGCATTATAACCGATTGGATCGCGCTCGGATGCCACCAAAGCAGAGCTCTTGATTTCAGAGCGGTTAACGAAGGGCTTATTTTTGATGACGGATTTATTAAAATCACAGCATCGAAAACGCTTCATAACGAGCGCTCGTTTTCATATCTGGTTGAAGCAGAGGGCAAGCGAATCGTTTTCAGCGGCGATCTTGCCGATCCGAGCAAGGATTTTCCGAAATTTGCGCTCGATTCAAAAACCGAGCTTTGCGTTCTTGAGGGGGCTCACTTCCCCGCCGACCGTTATTTTGAATTTATTGAAAAAAGCGGTATAAAGCAGCTTTGCATAAACCACTACGCACCTTGGAATATTCCCAATATTCAAAAGCTTTTTGCACAGCTTAAGCAAATTAAAACCGTTTTTGCAACCGACGGTTTAATAATCGAAATATAAAGGAGCAAGACCATGTTCAGACATACGACCGCTATTCACAAAGCCGTTTCGGAACGGGTTGGCAGAGTTATCGTAGGCAAGCAGGAGGTTACCGATCTTGCGGTTATAACCCTGCTTTGCGGCGGACACATGCTTATCGACGACGTTCCCGGAACCGGCAAGACCATGCTTGCAAAAACCTTTGCCGAATCACTTTCGCTTGAATTCAAGCGCGTTCAGTGCGTTCCCGATATGCTCCCCTCGGACCTCGTGGGCGTTAATTTCTTCGATATGAAGAATTCCGATTTCCGTTTTATAAAGGGTCCCGTTTTCACAAACATTCTGCTTGCCGACGAGATCAACCGCGCAATGCCGAAAACACAATCGGGTCTGCTTGAATGCATGGAGGAGCATCAGGTTACCGTTGAGGGAACCACCTATATGCTCAACGAGCCGTTTATGGTTATTGCCACCCAAAACCCCATTGAGACCAAGGGCACGTTTGAACTGCCCGAGGCACAGCTTGACAGATTTTTGGTTAAAACCTCGATGGGTTATCCAACTCACGAGGAAGATATAGAGATACTTTCGAGAAAGCTTAACAAGACTTTTGATTCGCCCGAAGGCGCATTGATAGGTCGCGATGATATCATTGCCGCACGCAAAGAGGTTTCGCGCGTTTACGTTCACACCGACCTTTTGGGCTATGCCTCGACGATTTGCGAGGTAACGCGACGCGAAAAAAGCGTTTTGCTTGGCGCAAGCCCGCGTGCTATGATCGCGTTGGTGCGCGTTGCTCAAGGCTTTGCCGCGATTGAAGAACGCGACCACGTGCTTCCCGACGATATCAAAAAAGCGGCTGTGCCCGTTCTTGCCCACAGAATAATATTCCAAAACAATTTCCTGCACCGCGAAAACCTCGGTGTTGAGTTTATCAACAAGATAATCGAAGCGGTTCCCGTTCCGAGCGAGCGAATCAACTTTTCGCATAGGTGAGCAACATGAGAGCCCTTGCTTTTTCGGCGGAGATAGATGCGCCGAAGGTGGTTGCCCTTTCGGCGCTCGGCACTCTTTTGCTTATTATAATAGTTATTTTTACAATATTGGCGATCATAGGATATCGCCGCTTGAAGACCAACGCGCTTTATAACATAAGCTACGAGCGCGCCTTTTCAACCGACGGAATTTTTGCGGGCGAGCGAATCGACCTTACCGAAACGATAAGCAACCCCGGTTGGTTCCCTCTTTTTGCGGTCAAGATCGATTTTTACGTTCCCGCAGGACTAACCGTTAACGACCGCAAGATTACCGAATATACAAGGCTTTCAAGCATTTTCAATATTCCGCCCTATTCAACGGTTAAGCGAACCTTTTCGGTGCGCGCCGACAAGCGCGGAAAATTTTCGGTTTGCAACGCAACCACAAAATACCGCGACACCGTTTTTGATTTCGAAACCGACGCAACCTTTTACGCCTACCCCGATTATTTCGATTCTTCGGCGGATAATCTTCCCGACATTTATCAAACCGGCACCGAGATCGCAAGGGTTAAATTTATTGAAGACCCCTTCTTTATCTCGGGAATACGCGATTATCGCTCGGGCGATCCGATGCGCGCAATTAACTTTAAAGCATCGGTGCGCTCGTTTTCGGGCGGAGTAAGAAGGCTTCTTTGCAATAATTACGATAGCTCGCGCACCTACGACAGCATGATATTCCTCGACCTTAATTCCTATGCGCAGGCGGCGGTTGACCCGCTTGAGCAGCTTGAAACGGGCTTGAGGCTTTCCTGCTTTATCTTTCGCGAGGCGGTTAAAAACGGCGGTTGCATCGGTTTTTGCACCAATCGCTCGTCTTCAAGCTCGAAATACGTTCATATTCCCTGCGGAAGCGGCGAAGAGCACGTTAAGCGGATGCTTCGAGAATTTGCGGTTATTGACCATTACGGCAAGCGCGATTATTCGATGAACGCGATCTTACAATCGATTGCCTTTGAGCTTCCCAAAAACGTTGATATTTATATGATAACCTCTTTTATCGACGAGAGGACCGCCGATTTGCTTTTTTCGCTTAAACGAATGGGCAGAAACGTGCAGGTTATTCCGCTTGCGGAGGTGAAAAGCAATGGATAAAAAGAAGATAAAGCGTGCATTTCGCCTTGAGCTTTCGCTTATTGCGCTGTTCAGCGCAGATATGACTCTTCTTGCCTATTGGACAACGGTTAAGCCCGAAAGCCAAACCGTTCGCTTATGGCTTGGCGTTGCCGCAATGGTAATAACCGTTCTTTTCGTTTTGGTGCTTCGCGCATTGATCAAGCTTAATCTTAAATCGGTTGTTGTGATGAGGCTTAAAATGCTCGCCGCGAAAATATCGGGCTATTTTATAACCGTTCTCGAAAGATGGGGCATTCTTAAAACCAACCCCGATATGCTTCAGGGAAGAACGGTTTCGGAGTTTGATTTTTCGCCGCTTTACCGAAACAGCGCCCGCCGCCACAAGCCGCCGCGCTGGAGCAAAAGCAAAACGGCGCGCGAAAAGCTCGGATATCTTTATTATAAGCTTATAACCCACAAAATAAAGGACGGAATGAGCGCGTTTGCCTCCGATACGCCGTTGGAGCTGAGGCTTCGTTCGGAAAACGACGAGCTTGAGGAAAGGGTTTTCGACAGTTATATCACCGCCCGTTATGACGAACGAGCCGACGTTTCCGAAAAGGAAATGATCGATTTAAAAGAGAAAATGTTTCGTTTTGAGAAATAATAAAAAAATGGAGCCAAAGTGTTCCTTCTCATAAGGATAATAAAACACCGACGGATTTTAAAATCTGTCGGTGTTTTTACTATTCGATAAATTGGAATTTGAAAACTAACTTTTATTAAATCATTATCGCTTATTGTAGGGCGTTAATGAATTCCTCTAAAAGCCTTGAAAATAAAGGGTTTTTCGCAATCTGCTCACCTTATCCCTTTATACGATTTCA
>JAFSGD010000031.1 GCA_017434845.1 Clostridia bacterium | reverse complement strand
CTGAGGTTGGCCACAACGCGCTTGGCGCGGGTCAGGTTTTCGCTCAGGGCGCAAAGCTCGTTAGCGAAGCCATCGAAAGCGGCAGAATGTTTGAAAACAACTCTTGGAAAGAGGTTGTTTCCAACGCAAAAACCGGCACTCTTCATTTTCTCGGTCTTTTCTCCGACGGCAACGTTCACTCTCACATCGATCACCTCAAGGCAATGATCGTGCGCGCAAAGGAAGAGGGCGTTTCCAAGGTTCGCGTTCACATTCTTCTCGACGGCAGAGACGTTGGCGAAACCAGCGCGCTCGAATACGTTTGCCCCTTCGAAGAATTTCTCGCTTCGCTTCGCGATGACAGCTTCGATTGCCGCATCGCTTCGGGCGGCGGAAGAATGGTTATTACCATGGACAGATACGAGGCAAACTGGGCGATGGTTGAAAAGGGCTGGCAGACCCACGTTCTCGGCGAGGGCAGACAGTTTGCATCCGCGCAGGAGGCTATTGAAACCATTCGCAAGGAAACCGGACTTATCGACCAGGATCTTCTTCCCTTCGTTATCGCCGAAAACGGCAAGCCCGTCGGAACAATCGAGGATGGCGACAGCGTTGTATTCTTCAATTTCCGCGGCGACCGTGCGATCGAAATAAGCAAAACCTTCGAAGCCGGCGCGGACTTTGACAAGTTTGACCGCGTTCGCGTTCCCAACGTTGTTTATTCGGGCATGCTTGAATACGATGGCGACGCTCACATTCCCTCGCGTTTCCTTGTTTCTCCCCCCGAGATCAGCAACACCATGGGCGAATTCCTCGTTAACAAGGGCGTTTCGCAGCTTGCAATAAGCGAGACCCAAAAATACGGCCACGTAACCTATTTCTGGAACGGCAACCGTTCGGGCAAGTTCTCTGAAGAGCTTGAGGAATATATCGAAATCCCCTCCGACGTTGTTCCCTTCGAGCAGCGCCCCTGGATGAAGTGCGCCGAGATCACCGACGTTCTCATCGAAAAGATCAAGGCGGGCGGCTTCGGTCTGCTTCGCGTTAACTTCCCCAACGGCGACATGGTTGGCCACACCGGCTCGTTCATCGCCGCAAAAATATCCGTTGAGGCGCTTGACGTTTGCCTTGCAAGAATTCTTAAGGCTGTTGATGAGGTCAAAGGCGTTGCGATAATTACCGCCGACCACGGCAATGCCGACGAAATGTATGAGATCGACAAGAAGAGCGGCAACGCAAAGCTCGGCTCAGACGGCACTCCCAAGGCAAAAACCAGCCACACCCTCAACCCCGTTCCCTGCTTTATCTATGATAATTTCTATTCCGACAACTATGATTTCGAAGAGGGCAGCTTCGGCTTGGCAAACGTTGCCGCAACCGTTGTTACCATGATGGGCTATGATGCCCCCGAAATGTGGGAAAAATCCTTAATCCGCGTTAAATAAAGTTTAAAGGAACGTTTTTCTTCACATTTACTGTTACAACTACTCTTACAACCGTTTTTTTGCTTTAATTTCGTGGAGGCGAATAATAAATGCTGTTAACCGTTTTGATGAGCGATATGGGAATGCTTGAAAAGATACTTTATCTGCTCATTGCCGTCATTGCGCTTTTGCCCGCCCTTACTTTTCACGAATGGGCGCACGGCTATGCCGCATATAAGCTTGGCGACAGCACCGCAAAGGCAGATGGCAGGCTTTCGCTGAACCCGCTTAACCACCTTGACCCCGTCGGAACGCTTTTGCTGTTGCTTGTGGGATTCGGTTGGGCAAAGCCGGTTCCCGTTAACACCCGTTATTTCAAAAAGCCGCGCCGCGATTTTGCAATTTGCTCGCTTGCGGGCCCTATTGCAAATTTTGTGCTTGCATTTGTTTCGGCGTTTCTTTACGTTCTTTCCATTTACGTTTGCTTTTGGCTTGAGCTTGAGGGCATAGCCGCAGTCATAATCGAAACCGTGTTTTATTACATGATGGTTTACAACATCGGTCTCGGCTTGTTCAACCTGATTCCCATTCCCCCGCTTGACGGCTCAAACGTTATGATGTGCATTCTTCCCAACCGTCTTGCCGCAAAATATTCAAAAATAAGATATTACACCCGTTATATCTTCCTTGCAATAATCATTTTAAGCTGGCTGCCCTATCCTTTAAGCCTTATTTACGATTATCTGTTCATGCCGCTTACCTGGGCGCGCGGAACGATAGAATCGCTGTTTGTCTCTCTGTTTGACAAATTATTCTCGCTCTTTTTATAAAAAAACGTTTTAAAACGGTGTTATATGGAAAACATAAACCTTAAGGTCGAGCAATATGAAGGCCCGCTCGATCTGCTGTTGGCGTTGATATCCAAACACAAAATTGATATTTTCGATATTCCCATTTCCGAAATTTGCGATCAATACATTGCCTATCTCGATGCAATGCGCCGAATGGATATGGAGGTAACAAGCGAATTCATCGTTATGGCTTCGGAGCTTATGCTTATTAAAAGCAGAATGCTTCTGCCGCGCAACGAAGAAAGCGAAGACCCGCGCGCACAGCTTGTTGATGCCCTTTTGGAGCATCAGCGCGCAAAGGCGGCGGCAGAGTTTTTAAAGCTTCAAAGCGCCGCCCATTACGATACCTTCACCAAGCCCGCAAGCGAGCCCGAAAAAAGCGATTATTCGCGCGGGCACGCGGTTGAGCTTCTGACCGAGGCGTTTTCGCGCATTGCCGACAGGCTCGCACTGCGAAAAACCGACGGCGAGCCCGAGCTTTTCAAAAAGATAGAGGAGCGCTATTATTCGGTTGAAGAAAAAACGGCGGCGATCGTTTCAAAGCTTGAGCAGGTTGGCGTTTGCAGCTTCGACGATCTGTTTTTAAGAATTCACAGCCGCGGCGAAGCGGTTGCGGTGTTTATGGCATTGCTTGAGCTTGTGCGCGACGGCATTGTAGACGTTGAACGCGAGGGCGAAAACATCGAGCTTTCGCTTTCGAACGAAGCAAAGGAGGCAAACGATGAATATTAACAGCGAAACCCCCGCCGCGCTCGAGGCGATATTGTTTGCCTGCGGCGCGCCCGTTCCGTTCGAACGGCTTTGCGAGATCCTCGGCGTTAATTCCGAGGGCTTGCGCGAGGCGGCGGCGATTTTAAAAAACAAATATTCCGATGACCGCGAAAACGGAATTCAGCTTATAACCGTTGAAGGCGCATATCAGCTTTGCACAAAGGCTTACGTTGCAGAATACGTGAAAAAAGCGCTTGAGCTTCGCAAGGCGCCTCCGCTTTCGAAGGCGGCGCTTGAGGTTCTTGCAATAATTGCTTATAACCAACCCGTTACCCGTTCGTTTATCGAAATGGTTCGCGGTGTTGACAGCTCGGCAATAGTTGCTTCGCTGACCGACAAGGGCTTGGTTTGCGAAAAGGGCACGCTTGATGCACCCGGCAGACCCGTGCTTTTCGGAACAACCGACGCTTTTCTGCGTTGCTTTGGGCTTGAAAGCATAGAAGACCTGCCAAAAACCGAGCTTCAAATGGCAGGCGAGCAGGTTGCGCTTGATTTCTCGGGCGAGCCCGAAAACAATAACGAAGAAGAAAAGGGGAACAACAATGAACAACAATAACGAAATGCCGCTTAAGCAGATTATCGACTCGGCACTTTCAAAGATCGGCGAGGTGGTCGACGTTAACACCGTTATCGGCGAGCCCATAAACCTCCCCGGCGACGTTTCGATCATTCCTTTTTCAAAGGTAACCGTCGGCTTTGCCTCGGGCGGTGCCGAATACAGCGGAAAAACACCCCGAACCGACGGCTCGGCTTATTTTGCGGGCGGCAACGGCGCGGGCGTCAGCATGGTTCCGCTTGGATTTATTGCCGTTGAAAAGGGCGCTGTGCGCGTTATCGAGCTTGGCAAGCCCGAAACCTATGCTTCGCCCAAGGACCCGATCAATCAGGCTCTTGACGGAATAAACGGCGTTATTGATAAAACCCCCGAGCTTTTGGCAAAGCTTATGGCAATTTTCGGCAACAAGACCGAAGAAACGGTTGAAGCCGAAATGGTTGTTGAGACCCCTTCGGATGAAACCGATATCGAGATTGCCGAATAGGTTTTAAAAATGAATATAAAAATGCTGTGAAGGCTCAAAGCTTTCACAGCATTTTCGTTTAATAATACTTGATCTCAACCAAAATGGTCGTGTCTTCCTTCGGAAGAAGGGTTATTTCGCCCTTTTCATTGCTGTAATCGGGCATAATGAACTCTTTTCCGCCGATATACTTATAGTTGTAGCCAAGTATCTTAAAGGTGATCGATCCGTCGCTGTTTTTGGAATGGCCGTAACTTTTGATAACTCCGTTCGGCATATCGCCATAGCCCTGAACGTGAATAATTATCTTGTTGCTTTCGGAATCGTAATAGCTCGAGGTCTTCCAATCATAAGTTTTGCCATAGCGCTCAAGCGATGCCTTATCCAACGATTCGAGGCTGAAAATTTCGGTGTAGCCGTCGTCAAGCTCCTTTTCGGGCTCAACCGCAAACATTCTCAGCGAAGAGATGATCTCATCAACGCTCGCGGTTTTGGGGTCAACCGCCCAGAATTCCAAAAACATTTCCGCATAATAGATATATTTTTCGTTGTCGAAAGCCTCACGGGTCTGCGTGAATCCGCATTCCCAGCATCTGCGAATAAGATATATCGTGTCATCCGTCGAGTTGGGAATCGCGCCGTCTGCTATCTCCCATCGCGAAAGGCTGTGCGCAGGGCCGTAGGATACTAATTCAAATCCGTTTTCGGCGGGTTTATAAGTGACGGCAACAAAGTCGGTTTCTCCGTAATCGTATATCGTTTGATATTGATAACGCGCAACCGTTGCGGTATAGGTTCCATTTTCATTGTGAACGCAATCCAAGGTATTCCAACCGTAATCCCAGCTGCCTGTTGCACCTTCATAGGTCTTTATCGTGTTTGTTTCGGCATCGTATATATAATCGTTGCCGTAATACTCTTTCACGTTGATCTTTTTGCCGTATCCCGCCAAAAGCGCGGCTTCGATTTCATCAACATTATAAACTCGGTATAAATCGCCATCTTTTTTGCTCGAAACAAAGTCTAAAATGTTTCCTGTGAAGTATTCGCTGTTAATGGTTTCGGTCGGAATAGTCGTGTTTGCACCGTATCCAAACGCCAAGCTGGCGGCAAGGCCCGAGATGAACTGTTCCGCGGTGTAGGGCTTATTTGTTTTCTTTCCGCAGGTATTGCAGGAAACGAGCAGTTTGCCGTCTCGCTTTGCGTTGGGATAAGAAAGAATCTTCGAGTTGTTGTAGTAGTGATGATTATCGTTGACTATGTTAACGAAAGAATATCCGTTTTCGCTTTGCTTCAGGTTTACGGTTGCGGTGTCGAGAAGCTTTTTATTTTCGTCATAAACGCTTATCTTGATTTCGAATTTTCCGCCGCCGAGATCAGAGCAGTCGTTTGCCTTGACCGTGCAATTATAGTTGCTGTAAATGCTGTCGATAACCGTGTCGGTTTTGGGATCGTAGCTTCCCCGGGACTTATAGTCCATCTCTTTGCCGAAATATTTAAGCGCGTTTTGTTCAAGCTCGGAAACCTTGAAATAATACTCGTCGGGGTATTCCGTTTCTTTGGCAGGCTCGGTTAAATATAACACGGCTTGTTTCAAGTAATCTTCATTCGGTTTTTCATAGCACACGTATTCGAAGGGCGACATCTTGAACAGAACGCTTGCGATCTCTTCGGCGTGCTTCATGATCGCCTGCTTTTCAAGCTCGCTTTCGTCTTCGGGTTGGCTTTCATCGGTGCTTTCATCGGTGCTTTCATCGGTGCTTTCGTCAACGCTTTCGTCAACGCTTTCGTCAACGAACGATTCTTCCTCAGAAACGGTTTGGCTGACCTCTTCCGAAATTTCGGCAAAAGCATCGTCGCTCGAAACGGTTTCGCTTGTTTCGGCGCTTTCTGCCGAATAAGTGCCGCTTTCTTCGCCCGATTCTTTATCGGAACGGTTGATAACAACCACCGCGCCGCCCACAAGCAACGCCAAGGCCACAACGCCTGCCGCGATTTTTGCGCCCAAGGGAATCGAAGCCAAAAACGCGCCGCCCGAAGCGCCCGAGGAAGCAACCGTTGCGCCCGCAACCGCGCCCTTGTTGAGCGAGATCGCTTTTCCGCTTGCCGAAGCAATGTTCTTTGCAACGCGTTTTGCCGCGGGAATCGGCATTCCGCCTTCGAATTCGCCCTTGAAAAGCCAATCGAAGAAGGGGAAGAAGGGGATTGCATGAAGCTTGACGTTGTTTTTCTTTTCGTAATCCTCAACGCCCGCTTTGATGGTTTTGCGGGCATAGTTCAATCGGCTTTTAACCGTGCCCTCGGAAACGTTTTGCGTTTCGGAAATTTCGCGAACGCTCATTTCGTCGAAATAATACATCATCGTTGCCGAGCGCTGTTCGGGCGAAAGGGTGTCGAGTATACCGAGTATCGCCTTTTTGAATTCCGACTGATCAAGCGCCTCGTCGGGAATGAATTCGGCGTTTTCTTCCTTGATGCTGTCGAAAAGGGTTGCGCCCTCTTCGTCCTCGTCAACCAAAACGTCTTTCTTTTTGTTGAAATAGCGCGTGCATTGCGAATATGCGATCTTTTTCGCCCAGCTCATATATGCGGCGGGCTCTTTAAGGCTTGAAAGGTTGTTGATTATCGCAACGAAGGTGTCCTGCGTTATATCGCAGGCGAGCTCGCTTTCCTTAACCGTTTTCAGCGCGAAATAATATATATCGTTATAGGTTTCGTTGAAAAGCTCGTTAAGCGCGGCATCGTCGCCCTTTTGTGCCTTTTCAACCAGCTTGGTGATCTGTTCGGTGTTCATAATTACTCCTTAATAATCCTTGTGTTAGTTATATCATCATTGTCGCATAATGTCAAATTCTGGTGGTTTGTGCTTCTATCTCTTCGCGAAGAACACGTTCTATCTCGTCCCAAACCGAGGGGTCTAATGGGTTGTTTTCCTTGTCCTCCTTAAAAATATAATAAAGGTTGGGCTTTTGGTATTGCTTTTTCATTTGATCTGCCTCTCTTTCGATTTTTGTTTTTTTCGTTTACGGTCATTAAGAGCATTTGAGTTTCGTTTTGGTTTTATATTTTTGAAAATTTTTCAAAAAATATTTTTCCGCGGCAAAAAAGACAAAAAAAGAAGCTTCGAGCGAAGCTTCTTTTTTTGTTATGCCGTTTTACCTCTTGTCAAAGCTCGGGTTGTAAGCATAAAAGTTCTTGTAATCGAGGTTATCCCGAATAATGCGGGCTGTTTTAAACGGTTTTGGGGAAAAACGTTCGGAATCAAGGTAGTTTCGGCTTGATTTTTTTACTTTCTTCTTTTTCTTTTCTTTCTGCTTCCCCAAGTATCATTTTTGCTGCTTTGTTGAGGTTGATAGAAGGTGTTTCCTCTTCTTTAGGCAACGGAATATCCTTCTCGTTCAAAAATCTTTTAAGCAGAAATGCAAGGAAATATGGAAAAGTATAAAATTTTCCATTAAACCCAATGTTCTTGTTAGCAAGTTTTATGCCGTATTTAACATCGCTATATTTGTCTTTATCAATAAGTGCATTAAGCGATGCTGTTGCGGTGTCGTTTGCCTTTACCTCAACAGGGATGAGTGAATTTGCGTCGCGAACAAAGAAATCCATTTCAAGCGAACCTCTTTCGTTACGATAAAAATAAAGGTTATACCCTTGCTTTACAAGCATATCTCCAACAACATTTTCGTATATTGCACCTTTATAAGTGTTAAAGTTTTTGTTGTAGCGCAAATCTTGTTGTACTTCCTCGTCAAGTGAAGCGATCAAAAGTCCGGTGTCGGCGAAATAGAGCTTATAGTTATCGGGGTTGTAATTGCCTTTTAACGGAAGCTCGGGCGTTGCCAGACAATAGCAAACGTTGATTATGCCCGCATCCTTGAGCCAATCAACCGTGCCGATATAATCACGACTTCGCGCGCCGTTTCTAACTTTAGAAATTTGAAATTTCTTGTTTTCTTTTCCAAGAAAAACAGGGACTTTTCTATAAATATCAAGAATTTTGCCCTTGTCTAGCCCTTGTGCGTATTTTGTTATATCTTCTTCATAGTCAAGCAAAAGCTGTTGTTGCAGTTTAAGCGTTCCGCTATAATTTTTGTTTGTTATAAAAGTAAATACAACTTTAGGCATACCTCCAAGGACCATATATTCTCGGAAAATATCAAGCATAATTTCGTATTCAAGTTCGGTGAGGGGAGTCAAGGTGCGCATTTTTTGGTAAAACTCATCAATTCGGTCAACAGAATATCCTTTGGCCCAAAGATATTCCTCGAAATCAAGGGAGTGCATATTATAATCAGTTTTGTATCCAACGCTGTTTGATTCGATTTCGTTATAGTTTATTCCCATAAGCGAACCGGAGCAAATAATGTCGTATCGACCATCGATCTTAAATGCTTTAAGACTGGTGGCGCAGTTTATGCAGTCTTGAATTTCGTCAAAAAATATAAGCGTTTCGCCTGGAATGAACTCGAACTTTGGATTTATCAAAGAAATGTTTTTAATTATAGTATCAATTTCAAATCCGTCATCGAATATCATCTTATATTGCTTTTGAAGAACGAAGTTTATATCAACAACTGCTTTATAATTGTTTTTGGCAAAATGCGTTATAGCTTCGGTTTTGCCTATTTGGCGAGCGCCCTTTACGATAAGCGGAAACTTGTCTTTATCATTTTTCCAATTGATGAGATATTGGTCGATTTTCCTTGTGAGTCTTGCCATGATTTTCCCCCTGCATTATTATTGCAACTTATTTTATCACATTTTTACAGCACTTTCAAGCGCATTTTATCACATTTTTACAGTATGTTTTTGCATCATCTTACACATTTTTACATTTCACGCAGTTTTACATTCTTTTTATTTTTGCAAACAATTAAACCCTCCATATTGATTGCATTTATGTTATCATACATTGTGATAGAAAAGCACAAATAATAGCAAAGAAGCTTCTTTTTGTTATGCTGTTTTTCCGCTTTTTGAAAAAAGTTTTGAAAGGGAGTTTGAGGGAAAGCTTTTTCAAAAGCTTCCCCTCATAAAAACTATCTTTTGTCAAAGCTCGGGTTATAAGCGTAAAGGTTCATGTAATCGAGGTTATCCCGAATAATGCGGGCTGTTTTAAACAGAACGCAGAAAAGCGGTTACGTATCATTAAAACGCTTTACTTTTTATTTCGTTTGATATATAATGCTTTTCGTGAATCGGAATTATACGAGAGGTATGCATCGTGCAAAATTTCGGAACGTCAATGCTATGGTTCTGGGTGTGTTATATAATCGTTACTTTGGTTGGTATATTGCACACCGTTTTTAATATCTATGTACTCAAAATGAAGCCTATGGACGAAAACAGCATGGGCGAGGGATATGAGAAAACAAAGCCATGGCATCCGCTTTATAATATTATTCTGTTTTCAATCTTCGGTTGGCTATATATGAACGGTCTTGCCGAACCCACCCTTTCCGAAGCTCTTATTACAGGGGCTGTTTGGTCGGGTATATGCATTGTGTTTGACGTGTTCGGTTGGGTTATTATAAAACATCCGTGGAGTTTGTCATTCAAGGGCTTTTACGTTGATTATCAACCGTGGATAACCTTAATTTACATAGCCATTTTTCTTGGACCCATTGTGGGCTACTGTTTCGTTTGATAAGCTTGGATTTATAAGATCGATAATACAAAAAAAGTCGTTGCGATATCGCAACGACTCTTTTTGTTCATGTAATCAAGGATGCGGGCTGTTTCAAACAAACGCCCGAAACCGTTGAAACACAAGGGTTTTGGGCATATTCTTTTTAGCTTTGCTGTTTATATACGACTCTTTTGTTAATATATTCGATTCCGATTCTATGCTCTATATTTCCGTCAGAATCATACATAACACTTCGCATCACGTTCCCGTATTCATCATATTCGTATTCGCATTTATGCTCCAAATTACCATTCGAACCATACAGTTCGTCCGATATCATATTACCATATTCATCACGGCAAAATTTGTTCTCGAATAGCGCAACACCCTCTGCATCATACTTAATGTGAACAATTGCGTTTCCGTTTTCGTCGCGTTCGTATTTATATCCCTCTGTTACGCTTTCATCGGGAGCAAGCTGAAGCTCAAATACCACGTTCCCGTTTTTGTCATACTCATATACAAATTTGTTAACTACCGTCGATTCCGAGCTATATACAATATGAAGTATCTCGTTGCCGTTTTCGTCATATTTGTATTCGTGTTTACTGTCAATTTTCCCGTCGGCATCATATAGAGTATAGAGCGTCATATTTCTGTTTTCATCAAATTTGCATTCGGTTTTACAGTCTAATTTACCGTCTTTGTCATATTCAAGCGTGCGTTCTGCTCTACCGCCGACGCCGTAACGGTTTTCGATTTTGCTTTCGAGCGTTCTGTTTCGGTTTTCGTCCACGTAATATATGACCTTCAGCAGTATATTGCCGTTTTCATCATAGCGGTATTCGTATTCGGTTTTGCTTTCTGTTTCGCCATTTTCGTTATACGTTACACAACCGATCATATTGCCTTTTTCGTCATATTCCCATTCGGTTTTATAAATTTCGTTTCCGTCGGCATCATATTGGGCAAAAAATATAGCATTTCCGTTTTCGTCATATCGTTCTTCGGATTTGTTTTTCATATCGCCGTTGGCATCGTAAGTGTAAGAAATTTGTTTTTCGCAGAGCGTCTCGAAACGTCGAAGCAGCTTTTTGCTGTCTTTATGGGTTTTACAGCGTCTTAGATTGTTATATGCACCGAGATAATCGCCCTTTTCGATCAATTTGATCGCTTCGTTATATAAACACGCCTTGTTTTCCATAACAATCTCCCAATTTGCACTCTTGATAATAATATTTTATCGCATGTAATCGGCGTTGTCAATATAACAAAAACAACGACGCCCCAAAAATGAGGCGCCGTTGATTTTTTGTTTTATCTCTTATCAAAGCTCGGGTTGTAAGCATAAAAGTTCTTGTAGTCGAGGTTATCCTGAACGATACGCAGTGCATCACCGAAGCAATCAACGTGGAATGTTTTTGCGATATAAAACAATTAGATTTTCCACTTGATTTCGATTTTTTCCTTCGATGCGGTGATACGCTCGATAAGTGCATCAACAACGGTCATTTTGTCGTCGATAGTCAATTCATCCCAACGGTCCATATAACCGCTTATTTCGCCTATGTTATCCTTTCGGTTGTTCTCAAAACGTGTAATTTGTGCATACAGTTCCTTCTTTTCGGCATCCAGCGAAGAAACACGGCTGTTTATATATTGCATAACCGTTTCGTTTGCCGAGGTAATTTTTTCCAATAGGGATGATATTTCGCTGTCGATTGCGCTTATACGTGTTTTAAGTTGGATAGTTTCTAAATCAAACCCTTCCTGCTTTTGTTGGGATAGCGTTTTGAAATCCTCCAACTTCTTTTTCATTTCGTCAAACACGATTTTATCCACAATATCGGCATCCAACGAACCGAAATTGCAACCGCCGAAATTATATTTGTTGTTGCAAAGATAATAGCGGTTGTCCGATTTGGTCTTGCAACGGTAGGTTTTCGCCGTCAGGGCATATCCGCAATGGGCGCATTTAATCTTGCCTGCAAGCCACGTCGCTTTTGCCTTGATCGGCTTTGCAACGCTTTGGTTATTAAGGCATTTGGAACGGCATTTTATCCATATTTCAGAATCGATAAACCCTCTATGGGGCGCAAGCACAAGGGTGTGTCCGTTTAGAGAAACGGTCTTGCGTTTTTTGCTGTCGCCGGAATAAAGATATGCGCCGTTTGTGCCGATAAAATCCTCGGGATTGTTGGCGATATTGGTGCCTTGCGATTTAAAAAAGTCATAAAGACGGTAATCGGATTTCACGTACACAGGGTTTATAATAACATCACGCAACCGACTGCGGTTAAAGGGTTTTCCGTCCCGTTTGCGTATTCCGTTTGCTTCCAAGCCCCTCGCTACATCGCCCAAGGATGTTTGCGGTTGGGAATAAAGCGTGAATATCAGCTTGACCGTTTCCGCTTCGCTCTCAATGGGTTCATACATTTTGGTGCGAACGCCGTCGATGACCGTTTCTTTAAGTCCAAACCCAAAAGGGACACGACCGCCCATATAAAACCCCTTTTTGCTTCGGGACGAATAGGCATCGATAACACGCTGCTGAATGGTTTCACGTTCAAGCTGTGCGAAGATCATCACGATCATCAGCATCGCCTTGCCGATGGGTGTTCCCGTGTCGAACTTTTCCATTGTGCTTACAAAACCAACACCGTGATTTTGAAATATGTCGATAATATTAGCAAAATCAAGCACCGAACGGCTTATTCGGTCAAGCCGATAAACGATAACACGGTTTACTTTACCGCTTTCAATGTCGCTCATCAGCTCCCGAAAGGCAGGTCTGTCGGTGTTTTTTCCGCTGTAGCCCTTGTCGGTATATGCCTTAAATGGGGATTCCGTCACTTCCTTTTTGCAAAGCTCGATCTGGCTTTCGATGGATATACTGTCCGCCCTGTCAACCGATTGCCTTGCGTAAATAGCGTCAAAAAGACTCAATTTCAACTCCCTTCCTCGCAAAAAAGAAGCAGAGCCGCTGATAGCTTGATTTTATCATGGCTAATCCCTATGTTCAATGGATTTTTCATAATATTTTCGAAAAACGCCGTAAAGCTTTTGCTCAATATCGCTTTTACGCTCTCTCTTTTCGTTATCCGAAAGGTTGGGGGTTAAATTCACAATGATTATTGGTTTACTGCCGATTTTTATTTGCTTTTCGTCTGTTAAATAATCCGCCATGTCTTTGTGCCTCTTCCTGCAATAGCCGCTGTTACAAAATATGTTTTGCTCCTTGTCCGCTATGCTGAAATATGACGCTTTATTTGGCAAGTAAAAAGCAAAACCGCCTATTTTCAAAAATAGACGGTTAAAAAAACACTATATGCATTGTTGTGATTATTCACATAAGATCCTCCGTCTTAAAAGTCGTATAACCCTCGTAGTAGTAGCTGTGGTCGATGCCTTTCATATAGACCTCACGGCTATGGATATCGTCGGTCAGGGCGTTTTTCAGGATATGCTTGATCTCGATATCCCTAATGGGACTGCGCTCCATTGCGAGCAGGTAATCCTCTTTATCTACCTTGCTCCAATCGACCACCTTGCAGATCTCTTTCTTGAAAATTTGATCCAGCCAGATGCGTGTACTTCTGCCGTTGCCTTCGCGGAAGGGATGGGCGATATTCATTTCCACATATTTCTCCACGATCTCGTCAAAAGTGGACTGGGGCATCTTGTCGATGTTTGCAAGTGCCGCTTCCAAATACATAAGCGGAGCAAAACGGAAGTTGCCCTTTGCAATATTCACGGTACGAAGCTCGCCGGCAAAGTCGTAGATCTCGTCAAAAAGATATTTATGGATAGATTTCAGCGAAGCGATCGTGCCTGCCTCTAAGCTGTCCAGCACGCCGTTTTCAAACAGTTCTAATGCTTTCTTCTTGCTGATGCGTTCCTCTGCTTCTGCAAGCTCGGGAGAGCTTGTGATGCCAAGTTTATTTTCAAGTGCCATCTTATTTGTCCCCCTTTGCTTCATCGGGGACAAACTCCATAATATCATCCACATTGCAACCAAGGACAGCACAAACCTTGCCCAGGGTGTCCACCTGAACAGATTCGTTCCTGCCCATCTT
>JAFSGD010000030.1 GCA_017434845.1 Clostridia bacterium | reverse complement strand
CTGTCGCGGCACCGATTCGGCGCAGTATATCTGCCGACGGATATCATTTTGAAAAGGATGAAAGCTTCGGCTTTGTTCTTCCCGAAAAATACAATCAAGCCGTCGCGCGCGACCCGAAGGTAATAAGGGATGAAAACGGCTTGTTCCATATGCTTTTAACAACCGCGCTTGCTTCGGAGGGCAAGGGCTGTCTCGCTCATTTTGTTTCAAGCGATTTAACGAATTGGCGCGATACCGAAACGCCGATCTACGTTTCAAACGACAGCACCGAGCCCGAATGCCCCGATTATATCGTTTATAAAAACAGCTATTATTTAATATTCAGCCTCAACGGAAAAGCCCGTTATATGCTTTCAAGCGATCCGTTTGATAATTGGCGTTCACCCAAAAATCCCGAAATCCCTTGCGCTTCGGTTCCCAAGGGCGCGGTGTGGAACGGAAAAATTATTTTCGCGGGCTTTAAGGGCATTAACGGCTATGCCGGAACAATAACCTTTAAAACCGCAACCGCCGACGAAAACGGCGAGCTTGTTTTTGCTTGATATTTAAAACACCGCCGAGGTTTAACTTCCTCTGCGGTGTTTTTGTTTCAAAGGGAACATACGAACGATCGAAACGGTATTTGCCGTGCGTGATTTTTGGGGTTGAAAAAACGGTTTTGATGTGATATAATGCTAAAAGGATAAAGCGAAAAGGAGGTTGCGAGCAGATATGCTTTCGACAAAAAACGATATGAAACGAATTTGCAAAAAACTGCTTTGCGTTGTGTTTGCGCTATCGACGTTGCTTTCGGTAAGCTCCTGCGAAGAGCTCGATTCATTCCACGGTGAGCTCGAATGGGTAGAAAGCGGCGATTCTGAAGAAAAAATGCTTTTATATAAAGAAAACTTTTATTATTACGCTCACGATTGGGTCGAGATATGCGATTACGATCGCGAATCTGTTATCGAGATCGGTTGGCGTTATCGCTTGCCGTTCCCGAATGCGTATTATTACGTTCTTTCCGAAGACGATCCTCAGTTTATCTTCTGCGGCGACAGCGGAAATATATCTCATTACGGCATTTATTTTAAGGAGGGTTATTCCTACGCCGATAAAACCTATTATATTCCCGAAACCGATATTGAAGTGGTTTTGTCGGATGCGATAACAAGCGATTGGGTCGAGGAGCTTGAATTTGACACGACAAGCGGAAAAAGCTTTTCGATGTATATGAAATCCGACCCGCGATTTACGGTTTGCGTTTCATTCGCCTACCGCAAGGGCGAGGATTGGTATATCTATAAAGATCAAAAATATTGGCGCTTGGATAAGGCTTTTGCCGCCGAGCTTATCGAAAACGGTATTTTAGCGGAACGGGAGCTGAGTGTATGAAAAGAATTTATTGTATGATAACTGTTTTAGCGCTTGTTGTTTTGCTAACCTCTTGTGCCGTTGAGTATAAATTTGCGCAGGAAACGAGCGACCCCGAAGCGTTCGATCTGGAAATCGTTAATTTGGAACGCGAAATGGGGGATGGAAAAGGCTATGAATACAGCGAAGAAAACATCACGGTTATCTCAAAGATAACAAATGAAGAAAAAGAAGCTTTTATTGCCGAATTCAAACAGATAAAAAGCTATCAGCCCAATTTCGGAGGCCGAATTGACGTCATCAGCGGAAAAGCTATCCGCATTATCTATCCCGACGGACAAATCGAGCTTATCACCTCTTGGGGCACCGCTGTTGTAACCGACGGAGATATGTGGGTTCATACAACAACCTTTGAAGAAGAACCGTTCGACGCCTTGTTGGAAAAGTATTCAAAAATTCAATATATTACCGCCGAGGTTTAACTTCCTCGGCGTTGTTTTTTGTTTGGCAACTATTGCATCTAAGTCAAGAATGATATTTGATTTTGTGCCATACTTTTTGACATGGTAGTTCGATAACTTTCGAAATGCCGTTTCGAATCTGAAAATAAGCCGATATTTTTCGATATTCTTGTTTTTGGATACAACTTGGCAACATTGATGTGTTATAATCTGATTAACGTAGGATAGATATATTTCCCGAATCGCACACAAAAAAGGAGCGGAAACATGGCTGAAATACTCATAGTTGAGGACGAAAAGGCGATCAACGATCTTGTGAAATTCAATCTCGAGCTGGTCGGACATGAGTGCAGCCAGGTATTTGACGGTGAATCGGGGCTGACCGAGGCGCTGAAACTCAAATACGATCTCATCATCCTTGACGTAATGCTTCCGAAATATTCGGGATTTGAGATCATGGAATATATTCAAGGCACACCGGTTATTTTCGTCACGGCAAAATCCACGCCGCAGGATAAGATCAAAGGTCTGCGCCTCGGTGCAGATGATTATATTACAAAACCTTTCGATATCGTCGAGCTTGTGGAGCGAGTGAAAGCGGTATTGCGCAGAACCAAAGCCGATAACAATCACTTTGAGTTTGATGATATCCGAATAGAGTTCGATAACCGCCGTGTGTATAAGAACGGCGAAGAAGTTCCGCTCAAGCCTCGTGAGTTTGATCTGCTTGAAGTGCTGGTCAATAACCGCAATCTCGCGCTCTCCCGCGAAAAGCTCTTACGCTTAGTATGGGAATTTGACTATGAAGGAGATACCCGTACCGTTGACGTCCATATTCAGAGACTTCGCCAAAAGCTTGGTACATCTGACAGGATACAAACGGTGTACAAGACGGGTTACAGGTTTGAGATATGAAAATGAGATTTTGGCAAAAGACCTATATATTTACCCTAGTACTGTTTCTGATCTGCTTGAACGTCGGTATTCTTTCCCTCACGGTTTATACCTATCAGAAGAACGTGGAAGCAACCGAAACCGCCGTTACCGCAGAGCAGTACTATGTGGCTATGTCCTTTGAGCGTGACTATGAGGATATGACCGCATCCGGCTCCTACAACAGTCCTGCGCTTCTGATGCAGTCCTTCGGAACCTATTACGCCAACAAAGGCTTGTACCTTGCCTTTGAGGAAAAAGGAGAGGTCATATATTCTAATTTCGCCAATGAATATGACATCGATAAAAACTCATTGCTCCACACAGACTTCGACGGCAAGCGGCATATTGTGATCTCGTCTGAGATCTGTAGCGGCAAATATGTGATGATCTTCGCAAAGAACGTGGAATCTCTTGATTCTGAATTTCAGTCGCTGATGTTGACTTACGCATTGACGGCGATTGGAGTATCCTTGCTCCTTGCGGTTTGTCTGTATTTTATTCTGAAAAAGCTCTCCGGTCCTTTGGAAAAGCTTCGTAAGACCACTGAAGTTATTGAAGCCGGCAATTTCTCCGTCACCGCAGAAGAAAAAGGCAACGACGAATTTACGCTTCTCGCCAAGAGCTTTAACGCTATGCTCACCAAGATCAACGAGCAGATGGCAGCCTTAGAGAACGAAGCCGAACGAAAACAAATGCTTGTGGATAATATGGCACACGAGCTGCGCACACCGCTGACAAGCATTCACGGCTACGCTGAATATATAGAAAAGGCAAACACTACCGAGGAACGCAGACTTATCGCGGCGAAGTATATTATGTCCGAGTCCGAGCGCCTGCAAAAGATTTCCGAAATTCTGCTCGACGGTGCCTTCATCCGTGAAAATGAAATCAAGATGGCAGACACTGATCTCGGAGCTGTCCTTATTGACGTTTCGGAAAAGCTTCAAATGAGAGCCGAGAAAGCAGAGGTCGAGATCACCGGCGACACCGCACCCGTAACCGTCAAAGGCAATGAAACACTCCTCTCAATGCTGTTCTATAACCTCACGGAAAACGCAATCAAGGCTTGCTCATCAGGCGGCAAGGTGAAGATATCCTGCTCGGAAGGCCAAGTAATCATCGAAGACGACGGCAAAGGCATGACCAAGGAACAGCTGCTTCACATAACAGAACCCTTCTACCGTACCGATAAATCCCGTTCCCGCGCCGAAGGCGGTGCTGGGCTTGGACTCGCTCTCTGCAAACAGATCGTCCGCACCCACGGCGCAGAGATGCGCTTTGAGTCCGAAATTGGAAAAGGTACAAAAATATTTATCACTTTTACAAGTTGGCAATAAGTCGGAGATAAGTTGGCGATATGCATTCGGTACAATACGGTTGCAGGATAGAAAAACACCTGCAAATTATGAAAGGATGGTATTAATTATGAAACGAAACACCAAATTTTTCACTATCGTAATGTCGTTGATCCTTTTATCTGCCATTATCCTTACCGGATGTATGTACGCCATTGCCGCAGATAACGGAGGCGTGAAGCCCTATGATCTTAATATCGTGTCGGGCAGAACGAACATCAACGATTCTCCGACCTCGCAGAGCGATCTGCAAAGGAAATTTTCGAATATGTCGAAAATATCCGAAACGGGCAGAGCAATAACCGTTATTTCAAAAGAGTTTCTCGATAACTATTGGCAAAGTATCGGCATCGGTCAAGAATCAAAGGCATTAACCACCGAAGAGGTTATATTTATAATTCAGGATTCTATAAGATTATATTTTGAATATGAAGAATATACGCTTTGCGGAAATATGTCTTATTTGAATCAACATACAAAATTGGTAGAATGTACATCTTTGCCAAATGGCACGATAACTCTTTCTACGCTCGACGAAGGTATGCTGGAAAACAACTTCGATGTCATTTTAGAAGATATTCACAGAATAATTCTTTATCGTTTGGCTGTATTATCCACAACCGATTCGTTTATTTTTGCCGATGAGGCTATGAAAATTATAAACTGCCTTGAAACGCCTGACAGCATTTTTCTAAAATCGATATATTATGTTCCTTCGGATGCGCCGGTAAAAGATTATAATGTTTTAGCCGAGTTTATCAACGGTAAAATCGATGATACCAAGCATATAAAAATATTCGATATCTGCTATTGCGGCGATACTCGTGTGATGTTTTATGCAGACGGTTCAAATTCCGATTCCGTTGCGGATCTGTTTCCTACCGCAGAAATGATGGCAACCCAGGCAAACCGCGTGGTTGATATTGTTGATTTGACTGTAACACAGGGTATTCCCACCGACCAGGCGATAGAACTGTTTTATGAAACCGAAAAGTTCGAATACTATTTTCCGTCCATCAGGAGTCAATACGTGATGGCAATTATGTATGACGGAAGGGAAATGCCGCTCACCGAGGCTTTGGAAAACGGCTATATCACACCCTTTGATTTCGATAGCTTTGATTTCGATTATATCAGAAAGGTAAAGCATAAAGAAAACAACGGCGAAATTTATGAATATCCTTTCAATGAGTTTTACGTGCAGACGGTTTATACAGATAAGCTCCGCAAAGACGGTATTTATCCTTATGCAAATCTTATCAACAGCTCCGAAGAAATGCGGGCTTACACTAAAGAAATAAAAGCAAATAAAGTCTGCGTTACCGACAGAGGCACAGTGAACATTCCTTCATATGACGAATGGGTAACGAAATATACTAATGCGTGGTTCGAAAAAAACAGCTTAATTATAGTTGTGGTGGAATCCGACAGCGATGTTATACCGGGCTTGAGTAAAATTCAAATAGAACCCGATACGCAACGCATTGATCTTTATCTGAAAGAAGAAAATCTCGGCAGTCAAAACGATCAGGTATATACTCTGTTTTTGGAAATGTCCAAAACAGAAGCCGAGATAATAAATATTTTCGAAAATTAACCATAAGAACGCCGCCGAGGGTTTGATGAAATCCTCGGCGGTGGTTTTTTGATAAAATCAAAGTTTTTTGCATTATAGGATTGGGAAAAATATAAAATATTATTTACATTTGTTGTAAAATGAGTTATAATGACTTTGATTGTGAATATTAATCAAAAATAAGGAGTGTCATTTTAATGAAACTTTCACCTCTTCAGACAGCAAGATACCAATATGCTCCCAAGCTTCCCGGTATGCTCAGAAACGGTATATCCGAAATCTGTGTTAAGAACGGCCAGCCCACCGAGAGCGTTGCCGATCAGGAAAAGATCAAGGCTTTGTTCCCCAACACCTATGGCAAAAACGAAATCACCTTTGAAAAGGGCGAGAACACTGCCGAGGCTAAAAAGCAGGTTGTGGGCGTTATCCTTTCGGGCGGTCAGGCTCCCGGCGGACATAACGTTATCTGCGGCTTGTATGATGCTTTGAAGGCAACCGACAAAGACAACGTTCTTTATGGCTTCAAGGGCGGCCCCAGCGGTCTTTTGGAGGATGACTATATTATTTTCGACGACGATTATATCAATCAGTACCGCAACACCGGCGGCTTTGATATCATCGGCTCGGGCAGAACCAAGCTCGAAACCGAAGAGCAGTTCGCAATCGTTGCCGAGGTTTGCAAAAAGCACGGCATAAATGCTATCGTTATCATCGGCGGCGACGATTCCAACACCAACGCGGCTGTTTTGGCAGAATATTTTGCTGCTAACAACGCAGGCGTTCAGGTTATCGGTTGCCCCAAAACCATCGATGGCGACCTTAAGAACGAAGATATCGAATGCTCGTTCGGCTTCGATACCGCAACCAAAACCTACAGCGAGATCATCGGCAACATCGAGCGCGATGCCAACTCGGCAAAGAAATATTGGCATTTCGTTAAGGTAATGGGCCGTTCCGCTTCTCACGTTGCACTTGAATGTGCGCTTCAAACCCGTCCCAACATCTGCCTTGTAGGCGAAGAGGTTGCCGCAAAGAAGATGTCGGTTGCTCAGATCGCAGATTATATCGCAGATTCGGTTGCAACCCGTGCGGCAAAGGGCTGGAACTTCGGCGTTGCTATCATTCCCGAGGGCATCGTTGAGTTCGTTCCCGAGTTTTCTGTTCTCATTGCCGAGATCAACGAGCTTCTCGCAGGCGAAAAGACCGAAGCATTCAACGCTCTTCCCACTTGGGCAGAAAAATATGCGTTCATCGAAGCAGGCCTCACCAAAGAGTCTATGGCTGTTTTCGCAATTCTTCCCGAATCCATCCAGCAGCAGCTCTTCCTCGAGCGCGATCCCCACGGCAACGTTCAGGTTTCGCTTATCGAGTCTGAAAAGCTCTTCTCTGCGCTCGTTGCAGAAAACCTCAAGGCTCGCAAGGCTGCAGGCACCTATAACGGCAAGTTCTCGGCGCTTCATCACTTCCTCGGCTATGAGGGCCGTTGCGCATTCCCCTCTAACTTCGATGCCGACTATTGCTATTCTCTCGGCTACAACGCATTCATGCTTATTCAGTATGGCTACACCGGCTATCTTTCCAAGGTTTCCAACCTCAGCAAGCCTGCTGAAGAATGGGTTGCAGGCGGTATGCCTATGACCAAGATGATGAACATCGAAAGAAGACACGGCAAGGACAAGCCCGTTATCCGCAAGGCTCTTGTTGAGCTTGACGGCGCACCCTTCAAGTTCTTTGAAGCTAACAGAGCCGAATGGGCAGAAAATACCTGCTTCGTTTATCCCGGCGCTATCCAGTATTTCGGACCGACCGAGGTTTGCGATGCAACTACCGTTACCCTCGCTCTCGAAAAAGGCGAATAATTTCATGATACGGTAAACAACCGATAAAACCAAACCGCCGAAGTTAACGCTTCGGCGGTTTTTGTTGACATTAAAGAAAAAGCGTATTAAAATAACTTAACGGCTTTAATGAGGTGATATAGTGTATTTTGATGAAATAAAGCTCGGAATGGCGGTTGATATCGCGCCCGCCGTTATCGAAAAGGAAAAAATGCTTGATTTTGCGCGCTTGTACGATAATATTCCGCTTCATACCGACGAGGAATATGCCAAAACAACACATTTCGGAAAGCTTATCGCGCCGGGCGTTATGTCGTTTATGACGGTGTGGGCGAAATATCTCGAGGTGGATTTCTTCGGCGAGGAATTGCTTGCCGGCAAATCAACAAAAATCGAATGGCTTAAGCCGGTTTTTGCAGAAGACGTTTTAACGGGCAGAGCGGTCGTTACCGATCTTGTTAAGCGCAACGAAAAAAACGGGCTGGCAGAGGTTACCATTGAGGTTCGCAATCAACATGGCGAGCTTGTTTTGACCGACGTTACCGAAGCAATAGTTAAGTGTAAACCCACGGAGGTATAATTATGGAATTCGAAAAACTCATTTCCGAAAGATATTCGGTAAGAAGCTTCAAGCCGAAGCATCTTCCGCAAGAAGCGATTGAAAAGCTTATCTCGGCGGCAAACAAAGCGCCAACGGGGTGCAACTATCAGCCGCAAAGAATTCTTGTGCTCAATACCGATGAATCGATAGAAAAGCTAAAAGGCTGCACAAAATGCCATTTCAATGCGCCGACCGCCATGCTTGTTTGCCATAACACAGGCGAAAGCTGGGTAAGGCGCTATGACGGCGCGCTTTCGTCGCCCGTCGATGCGGCAATAGTTGCAACTCATATTATGCTTGCCGCGCAAGATAATTCAATAGGCTGTTGTTGGGTAATGCATTTCGACCCTTCTGCCCTGCGCGAAAGCTTTGCTATTCCCGAGGGAATCGAGCCCTTGGCGCTTCTTGTTATGGGCTATCCTTCGGATGAAGCAAAGCCGCTCGACCTGCATTTTAAAACCCGCCCAATCGAAGAAACGGTCTTTTACGATAGCTTTTGAATAAAAAACGCGTCTTGACAAACAAAAATATCGGTGCTATAATGCATTATCTTTTTAAGGAGTGCAGAAAAAGGGTTCGCAATTTCAAGCATGAAATAAATAACTGGCAGCAACCCATTGTCTTTTTAGGCAACGGGCTTGTTTTCTTGCATTCGTAAGGTAGAATATAACGTACACACGAACAAGAACGGTTAAAAGCTCATTGCCGAGCTTTTAGCCGTTTTTTGTATTTTTGGGAGGTTATTATGAACACGGTTGACAAAGACGTTATGGAATTTTATGATAAAGGCGGAGAGAAAGGCCGTCTCAGAAGCGGGATCGGCTTAATTGAGTTTGAGCGTACAAAAGAGCTTTTGGCTGAATATCTGCCGAAGCCGCCCGCTGTTATTTATGATATAGGCGGGGGCTACGGCGAATATTCGTGGTGGCTTGCTTCCTTGGGATACGAGGTGCATTTGTTTGATCTTTCCGCAAAAAACATTGAAATGAGCGCTGAACCGGGACGCGAATTTCCGAATGCAAAGCTTGCGGCAAGCGAGGTGTGCGATGCGCGCATCGTTCCGCGTGCCGACAAAACCGCCGATGCGGTGCTTTTAATGGGACCGCTTTACCACTTGACCGAATACTCCGACAGAATAGCGGCAATCAAGGAAAGCAAACGGCTGTTAAAGGATAACGGTCTGCTGTTTTCCGCAGCATTAACACCATATTCGGTCTTGTTGCACAGCATAACGCTTTACCGCAACGGGAGCGGCGCAAAATCAACCAGACTCGACAATTTGGAATTTATCGAAATGGTCGAGAGGGAATTGCGCGATGGCTGCCATATAAATCCCGACAACCGCATCGTCGGCGGATTGGGAACCTCGCATCTTCACAGCGCGGCGGAACTTAAAGCCGAACTGCTCGACGGCGGTTTTGCAAACACAAAAATCCATGGCGTTATGGGAGGTGCTTGGCTTGCACCGAATATTGATGCTTTGTGGGCGGATCCGAACAGCCGCGAGGCGTTGATGAGAACCGTGCGTATGCTCGACGGTCATGATGAGGTGATCGGTCTTTCGGGGCATCTGCTTGCGGTGAGCGGTTGCAATTCGAATTGCGGTGTGCTATAATCAAAGCGCCGATAATTATTAGGAGGCAGGAAAGAATTGAAGCTCTATGCGCCCGAATATTATAAAAAATTCACCTGCATTGCCGACAAGTGCACCCACAGCTGTTGTATCGGCTGGGAAATAGACGTTGACCCCGAGGCCCTCGGGAAATACCGCGCGCTTGAGCACGAATATGCAAACAAGCTTATTTCGAGCATTGATTTCTCCGAAACGCCTCATTTCAGGCTCTGCGAAAACGAGCGTTGCCCGCATCTTAACGGCAACGGACTTTGCGATATTATTTTAAATCTCGGCGAGGGATATCTTTGCGAT
>JAFSGD010000029.1 GCA_017434845.1 Clostridia bacterium | reverse complement strand
TTCAAGCGGATGATGAACGATATCGAACAAGGCAAGGTTGGAATCGTCATTGTGAAAGACCAATCCCGTCTCGGCAGAGATTATCTGCAAACGGGAATGCTGATGGAGATCACCTTCCCCCAATACGACGTGCGGTTCATCGCCGTCAACGACGGTGTGGACAGTGCCAACGGTGTCAGCGACTTCTCCGGAATCAAGAATTATTTCAACGATTTTTATGCCCGTGATACCAGCCGCAAGATCAGAGCCGTACAGCGTGCCAAAGGTGAACGTGGAGAGCGTGTCGGAACGACCATTCCATACGGATATATGAAAGACCCGAATAACCCGAAGCAGTATATCCCCGATCCCGAAACCGCACCAATCGTGAAACGGATCTTTGAAATGTACGCAAGCGGCATCGGCATCGTGAAGATCTGTGACAGACTGTCCGCCGAGAAGATCCTCTGCCCAAGCGTGTACGCCTTTAGGAAAAGCGGAAACAAATCAGGCAACCCCGATTTGAGCAGACCGTATCATTGGGCGCAGAACACCGTCCGTAAGATGCTGTCCAATCAGGAATACGTGGGAGATACCGTAAACTTCAAAACCTATTCCAAGTCCAACAAGTTGAAGAAAAGGTTGAAGAACGATCCCGAAAACATTCTCATATTCAAGGACACCCACGAAGCGATCATCGACCGCAAGACCTTTGAGATGGTGCAACGGCACTTTGCCGGACGGAAACGTCCCGACAAGCAAGGCGAGATGGACAAGTATGCAGGATTCCTCTTCTGCGGTGAATGCGGTAAGCGGTTATATCTGCACCGAGGGAAAACCGTAAAGCCGGAAAACAACGCCTTCCAATGCGGAGGATTCCAAAGAAGAACGACCGAATGTACTGCACACTATATCCGAGAGAGCGTCCTCGATGCCATCGTACTGCACAACCTCCAAACCGTGACTGCATTCGCAAGAGATAATCCCGACGAGTTCTATGCGATGGCAACACAGAACGGTGAGGAAGAAGCAGAAAAGTTCTACCGAAATGCCAGGATACAAAAGGAGCAGCTCGAAAAGCGAATCCAAGACCTGGACAACATCATTCGGTGTTTGTACGAGGATAGAGTATCGGGAAGAATCACACCCGAACGCTACGACTTGATGGCAAACGGATACGAACAGGAGCAGGCGGAAAAGAAACGGGAACTGCAAGAATTGGCAGAGCGAATCAGCGAAGTGGATATGCGAGATCAATGCATACAAGAATTTATCCGCAACGCTAAGCAGTATATTGAGATGCCGAAGCTGACACCCGAACTGCTGCGAGTGTTCATCCGCAGAATAGAGGTGTACGAGAAGTTCGAGAAATATTCCCGAACAGCAGGCAACCCGATCCGCATACACTACGCCTTCCGACTGCCCGAACAGGAAGGCATCCCTGCCATCGAAGTCCTCACACAACCTACTGCAAAAACCGCATAAAAAGTAATAACCGGAAGGTTTTTACACCTTCCGGTTACATACCACCCACCAATTCTCCGCTAAGAACATCACGGAAAACGGAAAGCGTTGTTGTATATTATAATGAAATGATATTTATATTGTATTTTCAAGCACTTTCACAAAAAACTTCGACTGTCGTACAATCGTACGCCGACGCTTGTTTTTTGTAAAAAATAACTTCGTTTCTCTTCCTCGGCCAATATGTAGAATTAACCGATAAGGGCCTTAATGGCATCTGCCTTGTCGGCGATTTCCCATTTAACGCCAAGCTCTTCGCGGCCGAAGTGGCCGTATGCCGCAAGGTTCTTGTAAATGGGCTTGCGGAGGTCGAGAGTTTCAATAATAGCCGCGGGGCGAAGGTCGAATACCTCGTTAACGATCTCTGCGAGACGCTCGTCGCTAACCTTGCCGGTGCCGTTGGTGTTAACAAGAACCGAAAGAGGTCTTGCAACGCCGATAGCGTAAGCGATCTGAACCTCGCAACGGTCTGCCGCGCCTGCCGCAACGATGTTCTTTGCAACGTAGCGCGCCATGTAAGCAGCCGAACGGTCAACCTTGGTGGGATCCTTGCCCGAGAAAGCACCGCCGCCGTGGGAAGCATAGCCGCCGTAGGTGTCAACAATGATCTTTCTGCCGGTGAGGCCGCTGTCGCCGTGAGGACCGCCAACAACGAATCTTCCGGTGGGGTTAACGTAGATCTTGGTGTTATCATCGATGTATTCAACGGGAACAGAGGGAATTATTACCTCGCGGATAATATCCTCGCGAATCTGTTCGAGCGAAACGTCTGCCGCGTGCTGAGAGGAAACGACGATAGCGTCAACGCGAACGGGCTTGTTGTCCTCGTATTCAACGGTAACCTGAGTTTTTCCGTCGGGACGAAGGTAGGGAAGAGTGCCGTTCTTGCGAACCTCAGTAAGACGCATGGACATATGCTGTGCAAGCGAGATAGGCATAGGCATAAGCTCGGGGGTTTCGTTGCAGGCAAAGCCGAAAACCATGCCCTGATCGCCCGCGCCGGTATCTTTATCGTCCTTCATTTCGCCGCTCTTTGCTTCAAGCGCCTTGTCAACGCCCATTGCAATATCGGGCGACTGACCGTGAATTGCGGTGATTACGCCGCAGGTGTCGCAATCAAAGCCCTTTTCGCTGTGGTCATAGCCAATTCCGCGAACGGTTTCGCGTGCGATGGTTTGAAAATCGGGCTTTGCGGTGGTGGTTATCTCACCCATAACAAGAATAAGGCCGGTGGTGCAGGCAGTTTCGCAAGCAACGCGAGCCTTGGGGTCAACTGCTAAAATAGAGTCAAGAACAGCATCGGAGATCTGGTCGCAGATCTTATCGGGATGTCCCTCGGTAACCGATTCGCTGGTAAAGAATTTTCTCATAATTGAACGCTCCTTTATGTAATGAATTTTTTAAACGAATAAAAAATACCCTTTTAGCGATGCTAAAAGGGCACAAAAATATCTGCACATTTTAACATCTCATCTTCGATAAAAATATCGCTGAATTGACACCTTTCTTAAAAAGCAGGTTGTCGTGGGTTCATCGGGCAGCTCCCTCCGCCACTCTTGATAAGAATGTATCTTTATAATATCATGCAATAACTGCTATGTCAATATCAAAAACAAAAAAATATTTGCATAATTAAATGAAAAAAATAAAAATTTCTATTGACAAAGACGATTTTATCTGTTATACTATCCAAGCTGTCGCGAGAAATGCGCAGAATATGGCGGAATAGCTCAGTTGGCTAGAGCAATCGGTTCATACCCGATAGGTCGTGGGTTCAAGTCCAACTTCCGCTACCATAAATGGCCCGTTGGTCAAGCGGTTAAGACACCGCCCTTTCACGGCGGTAACAGGAGTTCGATTCTCCTACGGGTCACCAGAAAAAGACTTGCAACTGCAAGTCTTTTTTTATTTCATCAATCGTGTTAGTGTCTGTTCTATAACTCGAAACAAATAATGCGAAATAAATTAAAAAACGAAATGTGTTTTTTTCTTTACATATTTCAGAAATATGGTATAATATAACAAATACGCAAAAGTAGGTGAGCACTTGAAAAGTATTTTCGGCAAATATCTGATGACCTTCACGGTTATTCTGCTTTGCTGTATAATCGTTATTCTGTTCGCCGTTTCAACAAACATTGCCGACGAAAGCTATGCCGTTCAGCGTGATATAATCAATTCCTCTGCAGGCAGCACCTCGATAGTGCTTGAATCCTATTTGTCCGACACGGGCTATGAGGGAATATACAGCGCGTTTTCCGAAAACAGCGATATGCAAGAGCTTATCGATTATTTCGCCTCCAGCTCGCGTGCGGATGTTTACGTTTTCGAAAAAAACGGCTTGCTCGTAGGCAGCACCGATGATCAGATCCCCGCAGGCTTGGCTTATTTAAGCGATGCGGCGTTAAACGTTATGCTTTCGCATAAAGACAGCTATGCTATTTCTACCGTTGAGGGCTTCTTCCGTGCAAACCGCTTTAACAGCTATCTTGTAACCTACGTTGAGGGCGAACCCTTTATCGTTATGGTAAGCATTCGCAACTATATCGGAATCATTTTCACAAGAGATATTATTATAGTTGCCATAACGGTTGCGTTGTGGGTTTTCCTTGCGGCGATGATATCGCTTTACGTTATTTCGCGAAGAACCACCCAACCGCTAAGCGAGATCATTTCTGCCGCAAAGGATTATTCAAAGGGCAGATTTGATCGCAAGATCGAGGTTGTGGGCTATGATGAGGTTGCCGAGCTTGCAAAGGCTATTAACGATATGGCATCGTCGCTTGCAAAGATCGACAGTGAACGCAATTCCTTTATCGGCAATGTTTCACACGATCTGCGAACCCCGATGACGACCATTTCGGGCTTTGTTGACGGTATTTTAGACGGAACCATCCCGCCCGAGAAGCATGAATATTATCTTAATATAATCTCGCAAGAGGTAAAACGACTTTCGCGTCTTGTTAATTCGCTTCTTGAAGCATCAAGGATCGAAAGCGGCGGCGAGCTGAAGCGAACCGATTTTAATCTTTCCGAAACCGCACGCACGGTTTTGATCTCGCTCGAATCAAAAATAAGCGGCAAAAATATCGATATCGAATTCGACAGCGGAGAAGAGGATATCTTTGTAAACGCCGATTCCGATTCAATTCACCGCGTTATTTTCAATTTAATGGATAACGCAGTTAAATTCACCCCCGAAAAGGGCATAATATCTATCGGCATAACAACCGTTGCCGACGGAAGAAAAAAACGCAAGGCTCTGTTTTCGATAAGAAACAGCGGAGAGGGCATTCCCAAGGAAGAGCTTCCGCACCTTTTCGAGCGCTTTTATAAAACCGATCGCTCGCGCGGGTTGGATAAAAGCGGAACCGGCCTCGGTCTTTATATTGCAAAAACCTCGATAGTCAACCACGGCGAAGACCTTGTTGTCGATTCTGTAAGCGGTGAATACACCGAATTCAAATTCACTCTGCCGGTTTGCGATAACCTGCCGAGGCGCAATGCTTCCAATTAAGAGTTTTTTAAGACTGAAACGCTATTCTTTATTCAGCAAAAGCAAAGGAGAAAATACTTATGTCTGAATTCAATAACGATTTTAACAACGGATATAACCAAACGCCGCCCAATAATCAAAACCGCCCCGATTATTCATATAATTGGAACGGAAGCGAATATAACCGCGGTAAGAAAAAGAAAAGCTGGCTCGTTTTTCTTATAATCGGAATCGTTGCGGCTGTTGTCGTCAGCATTTCTGCGGCTGTCGTTTTGCTTGTTCATAACACCGATTTTCTTAATTACGATATCTTCGGCGATCTGTTTGACCTAAGCTCCGACGAAAGCGAAAGCTCGGGCTCGGAAAACAGCGAAAGCGGAAAGAACCCCGAATATTCGCGCGACCCCAACCTTGTTATTCCCGAGTTTACCCCTGCGGGCGACGCGGATGCAGACCGTTCGAACGTTTACACCGAAATCTATGAAAACTGCGCTCCCTCCTGCTGCACGATCCGCGTAACCTATCGCGGCCAAACCGGATATGCTATCGGAAGCGGCTTTGTCATCAATTCCGAAGAGGGCTATATCGTTACCAACCACCACGTTATCGAGGATGGCGATGAGATAAAGGTTATCTTCTATGACGGCAGTGAATACACGGCAAGACTTATCAACAGCGACTCGATAACCGACCTTGCGGTTCTTAAAATAGACGCAAAGGGCTTAAAGCAGGTTTCGTTCGGCAAGAGCGAAAACGTTAAGGTCGGCGAATACGTTGTTGCTATCGGCTCGCCCTATTCCGAAACCCTTTCGGGCACCATGACAAGCGGCATAGTCAGCGGTATCGCGCGCGATATCGAAATAACCAACGCAAGCGGTAAGGTCGTTAAAACGATGACTCTGCTTCAAACCGATTGCTCTATAAACCCCGGTAACAGCGGCGGCGCACTTTTCGATATGTCGGGCAACGTTATCGGTATAACCTCGCTAAAGCTTGTTGATGAAGAATTTGAGGGCATCGGTTTTGCAATTCCCATAACCAGCGCGCTCGACGTTATAACCAAGCTTATTTCGGGCGAGGATATCGGCGAAAGCGATATCGCAACCGCATCTGCACGTCTTGGCATAACCGCTTATCAGCTCGATGCGGGCTTCCAGGAATTCAGAATGAACCCCCGTTGCGAATATCCCGAGGGCGTTCTTATCGGAACCATCGAAAACGGCTCTTCGGCATACCGCGCAGGCGTAGAGCTTTATGATATCATAACCGATTTCAACGGCAAAACGATAACCTCGCTTGAGGATCTTACAAACGAGCTTTCGGGCTATAAGGCAGGGCAGGAGATCGAAATAACCGTCTTCCGCTTTAACCGTTTCCTCACCGACGGCGAATACCACACCTATACCTTTAAGCTCGACGCGGCTGAATAAATGCAATAAAAAAGAGAAGGTTTTGCGCTCCTTCTCTTTTTGTTTATTGCTTTGCAAAGCGTTTGAATATTACAAAAGCGGCGCAGGCGCCAAGTGTGTTTAAAATAAGATCGTCGATATCGCTGTAACCTGTAAGCAGTAAAAATTGCAACGTTTCGATTGAAAGGATTATGAATATCACCGTTAACAAAAAACGCGAAAGCTTGCGTTGGGCTTTGAAAATAAGGGGTAAAAACACTCCAAACGGCGCAAAGACCAATATGTTTCCGAAAATATTAATAACGAATGCCCGCAGTGAAACGGTTTTGTCTGCCAAGCCCTTGAAAAATCCGAAAATCGTTTTAAAGGGAATAAGGCAAACCCTTTCGTCAAATGCGGCGGCATAATCCTCGGCTGTGGCGCCTTTAAGATTATCAAAGCCGCTTCTGCCGAAAACGTCCGAGAAGAGGACCCATGACAATAGCAAGGCAAGATATACCGAAAACAGCGCGATATAAACGCCTTGGTGAAATCGCTTGCTTTTCATACAGCCTAATTCTTATAGCCGGGGTGAATGGTAACGACCTCACCGCCCGATTCGCCGTCAACTCCGTCTTCGGTAATCGTGAAATATTCCTCTTCGGGCGCGGCGGTTGCACCGCGACGCTCGGAATTCATTGCAACGCGGTAAATAACCCCGTCTATTTCGCGGTAAAGATAGGTCTCGTGCCAGATAACGTTTGAAATAAGAGTAGTGCTGTTGATTGCCGTTCCGCCCTCGTTGCCGCTTTGGTCAATGGCGCAAACACGCTTGTATTCTGCGTTGATGCCGGTTCCGTGCCCGGGCGAGGTGAATATGGGGCTTAAGAAGTTCGCAGGATCCTCCCAGCCGTATTCTTCGCGCATCGCAACCGATTCGGGCAGCGCGGATTTTTCAATAACCTCGATTTGCAGCTGCAGCTTGTTTTCTTCGGGAATGTAAATAACGATTCTCAGCTTATCTCCGGGCAGATAATAATATTGAGTGAATTTCCAATGATAGTTGGCGAAGCAGTTGTTTCCGTTTGCCGAAACCGAATATTCGCCGTTGTGCGCTTCATAACCGCCGAGATCTTGCTCGGTATCGGTAATGTAACGCCAGAAGGGTCTGAACGCTATCGAGCCGGTGCTTAGGGTGTTGCTTTTAACGTTGACCAACGCGCGCGAGAACGAAAGCCCCACGTCGGATTCGTTTTTTGCGTTTCCCCCGAGATAGATAGAGGGGTTATCGAGGTTTTTAACGTTGGGATCAACGTTAAGCTCTTGGTTGTAATCTCCCGAATATCTGTCGATGTCGACCTGCGGAAGCGTAACGACCGTTTCAATACCTATCCATTTGTCTCTTGAAGAAACAGCCTTGTAATACCAAGCTCCGCCGAAAACGTCGGGGTTTTCGGGGTTGAGTATCTCGCCCTCTATCGATTCGCTCCAAATCTCGGGTGCGGCGATAACGTCGGTTTCTTTAACGGTAATTCTTTTTGATTTGGAAACAGCGGCATTGCCCGCATTGTCGGTTAATGAAAATTTCACGGTATATTCTCCTGTAACGTCGGGGTCGAACCCGCCTTTGTCTATTACGATTTTGTCGGTTATATCGCCGTCGGTGTTATCGAATCCGCTAACTCCGTCCATAAGGTCATAATCCTCGCCTTTTCCGATAATAACCTTTGCGGCTTCGGGCAAAATGCGTATAATGGGCTTTGTTGTGTCGATCGATTCGCTAACGCTTTCGCTTTCGTCAGCCGAGCTTTCGGTCGGATTGCTTTCGCAAGAAATCAACGTAAGACAGATCGATAATGCAAGAAGCATAAATAACGTTCTTTTAAGCATAAAAGTCCTCGCAATTTTTTATTCTTATATATATTATATCATACAATATTCGTTCTTTCAACAGAAAAAAGCTCTGCCAAAGGGCTTCTTCTCATAAGGATAATAAAACACCGACGGATTTTAATAATCTGTCGGTGTTTTTACTATTCGATAAATTGGAATTGGTTAATTCCACATCATCATTTGATAGAATTGGTATGTTATTAAAAGCGATAGTAACAACATACCGACAACATATAGCACTCTAAGCCATATTTTTTCTTTCGGTATTCTTTTTGATAAAAACACGGAAATTGCAGTAACGCAAATAGAGATAAACAACCAAAATAATGCAGTAAAATCGTTGGCATTAAAGTTGTTTTCAACCATATTGCCCGCTTCATCTATCACGGGGCAGCCGCAACCCAGCCAATCGACAATAAAATGCTGATTGACCAAGCTGTAAGGAATAAGCAAAATGGCAAATACTAAAATCGGCGTTAGTAGAACTGCTATTGTTTTAATTGACTTCATACAATCACACCCCTTTGTTAAGTTCTTATTTTCCTAACTGTTCGACCTATTGGAATTTGTTAAACTCGAACTTATATTTCCTTTTGGAAAGTATAACCCACTCTTTCTTTACCATCTGCGGTAGTACAAGATCCAATTTCAGTTACTGTATAACCTGCTGATAAATAAAGTGCTCGTGCAATGATGTTATCTTCCGTTGTATGAATGCCTATTCTTTTATAACCTTTTTCCCTTGCAATATTTTCAGCCACAGACAAAACATATTTTCCGATACCTTTATGTTGGTACATTGGTTTTACTTGAAGCATACCTATCCATAAT
>JAFSGD010000028.1 GCA_017434845.1 Clostridia bacterium | reverse complement strand
GGTGCAGATGGTAGCATCTTCGCCTGCGCAGGAGCCGTTTACATAGTTAATGGTCCAGGTGTAGCCGTAAGGTACGTCAACAACTGCGGTCTGTGCGCCGTTTTCGTCAACTTCTACTCTGTAGGTGTTTTCATAGGTCTTCTGAACTTCAGGTTCGGGCTCAACTGCTGCGCTGGGATCAGCGTAAACTTCGAGCTCGTTAACGAAGCCGTGGTAGCCAGCGAGCTCCATAGTGAATGCAACGTAGCGAGCAGATACTGCGGTGTCGAGAGTGAGCTCGGTCCAGTAGGTGCATTCGTTGAATTCGGAACCTTCGCCGGTAGCTTTGATTTCGAAAGCGCCAACTTCGGTGAAATCGGTGCCGTTTTCGGAAACGGAAACGGTGTAGCTCTTAGGAGATAATGCGCCTGCCCCGTAACCGTTGCCCATGTGAGCACGGAACTTGTTAACGCCGGTTACAACTTCGCCGAGGTCGATGGTAACGGTACCAACGCCGTCAGGGGAGTTGCTCTTGTCAGCAAGCTCGGGATTCCAATAGTAACCGAACCAGTTCATAGTGGTTCCGTAGGTTACTTCTTCAAATGCAACGCCATCGGTGAGGTTTGCATCGTATTGAGCGGGCCACTGGCCTTCAAGATGGATGAAGCCTGTGCCGCAACCGGTAACGGTGTAGCTCTTACCCGCGGAAACGAGGGTGCTGTCAGCCGATGCAGAGAACATAAACACTGCAGGAACGACAAGAAGAGCTGCGAGAAGAACAGCAAGTAATTTCTTCATTTTGTTTTCCTTTCTTTATTATGGGTTTTACCCATTTAATCATATTGATTATACCACATTGCGTTTTCTCTGTCAATAGGGTTTTATGAGTTTTGAAAGGGTTATTTTTCCTTTGAAGCCGTTGCTTTGGTCCGAGTGCTTTCGGCGGGATAATAAAGCGCGCGTTCTTTTGCCGAATCCTTTATATCGCCGATAAGCTTTACCGTAAACCAAACGAAAGCCGCGGCGGCAATAAGCCTTGGTGTTGATGCAAAGGAATAAAGATAAGAATTGATATATCCCGTTGTCCAAAGCACCGCGAAGATGCAAAAGCAAACCCAAGAGGTATTTGCCGAAGGCATTTTTACGTTCAGACCCTCTGCCATTAATTCAAGGTCGCGGTAAAGCGCTTTAACGCAGAGCAGAGAAGCGGCGGCGGATATAACGCCTATTAACGCCGAAACGGCTGCGACCCAAAGCTTCGGCTCGTATATAACGACCGCACCGGGAATTATGAATTCCGCTCTGAAAAGCTCGGCTATGAGAAGCAAAACGAACGCAACTGCCGAAAGCTTGCGCGTTGATTTGAATTCGGCAACGCCCTTGAACATGAAGGACGCAACGAACAAAACCAAAAACATTGCCGCAAAGGGAAGGATTTTTTTGTTGTCGATGGCGAAATCAAACGTGAAAATGAGCGAAAAATAGATAACGAAGCTTCCGAGCCTTATTTTATCGGGCAAAACCTTTTCGGGCCGCGAGGTATATTCCTCGGTATAGCGCTCGTCGAGGCTTTCTCCCGCTGTGTTTAAAAATGCGCTGACAAATCCGTGCATCGAAACGAACCATGCAATGCCGAAGCCGAGCGCAATAAGCGAAAGCATAAGCGTCAGCAGGGGCTTAAGTGAAATAAGATCGGTTATGAGATCAAGCTTGTCGGGGTCGATCTCGGTGTAAAGCTGTGTTTCGAACAGCGCGGGGAGCTCGGGTATGACCGTTGCGATTATTCTTATAAAAAACGCAAGGTAGGATAAAAACGCCGTTCCGCCGCTTTTTTGGGTTGCGAGCTCGCAGTTGTTGCGCGCGGCAAGATAAGAGACTCCGTCGAAAAACGCGCGGAAAAACAGAACGTATATTATCGCTTCAACAACCGAAAACGCCGTTGCCGCAAGCAATTTATCGGAAAGAAATTCCGAAAGCATGACCGAACGGGTGAGAATAAGCTTAACCGACGATGCCGCAAGCAGATAGAGCAAAAGCCTTCTTGCCCTCTCGACCGATTCGTTGAAGAACGCAAGCTGTTTAAGACCGAAAAACAGCAAAAGGCAACCGATGGCATCCGGAAGAATATCCAAAACTGTAGGAATCGGGTTAACGAAAAACAGAAAACCGATTATTATAAGAATCTTGCTTCTGCGCGAAATGCTGTTAACGCTTTTTTCTGCGCGCAATTCTTTCAGCCTCCTCCTGTTGTTCCTTGTGGCGCTTTTCAAGCGCCTTTGCGTGTTCCTTTGCAAGCTCCTGCTTGTCCTTTTCGAACTGACGCTCGCTTGTTATAAGCACAAAGCAGGTGTGCATGAATATCGTGTTGACGATTATAACGGTGTATTGCAAAATATATTGCGCCGAGGAAACGATATAACCGTAGCCTCCGAGAACGCCGGTAAGATTCAATATAAACGCCGCAAACGAAAGCATAATGAAAAACGCGGTGAAGGTAAGGCGGTTTCGTGCCTGACGCTCAAGCTTTGCCGCGTTGCAGTCTTTTGCTATCTTCGCAACGGTCGAAAGCCAGAAATAAGACATTAACAGCCATGCCGCAAGGTTGATAAAATAGGTTGCGGTGTTAAGCGTCGGGTGATCCTCAAGCTTTAAAGCACCGATGACTGAGCAAACCTGAAGAATACCTCTCGGCAGAAGAAAGAGCGAGCACACCGAAGCACGCAAAAAGCCGCTTTCAAGCCTCGAGGCGAGAAATAAGCCGTATGCGAGCAGGGGCGCGGCAAGAACCGCACCGCCCATCTCGTTCAAAAGCAGAAAAGCATATCCTATTAAAGCTATACCGAAACCCATTTTTTTACCTCAACGGTCATAAAGACCGATTCTTATTTGTCGGCAGAGGCAGAAGTTGCCGAGCCGCAGCATTTTTTGTATTTCTTGCCGCTTCCGCAGGGGCAGGGGTCGTTGGGGCCGACCTTGACCGCCTTTTTAACGGGAGTGGGCTTAACGTTTTCCTTGGCGTTGCCCTTCAAAAGTGCCGAGCCGCCCTTAAGCACCTGCTTGCGCTCGACCGGCTGCGGTCTGGGGCGCGCGGTGAGGATCATTCTTGCGGTGCCCTCGCGTATGCCCGCAATCATTTCCTCAAACATTGCGCCGCCTTGTATCTTGTATTCCACAATGGGACTGCGCTGTGCATAGGCGTTCAAGCCGACGCTTCCGATAAGATCGTCCATCGCGTCGATGTGCTCGACCCAGCGGGTATCAACGTTGCGAAGAAGGATGGCACGTTCAACTTCGCGGAATATCTCGGGGGTGAATGCCTCTTCCTGCTTTTTGAGTATTTCGTCGGCGCGGTCGCTCAAAAGCTTGGTGATATCCGATGCCTCAAGATCGGCAAGCTCGCTTTGGCTGTAGTTGAAATCATCGTCGCCGCAAAGCAGGCCGCGGAACGCCGCCTTGATCTCATCGAAGCCCCATTCGTCGGGAACCTCCGATTGAGTGTGAGCCGAAACGGTTTCTTCGATGTACTCGTTTATCATATTTTTGATCTTATCCGAAATATCTGCGCCGTCGAGCACGGTTCTGCGCTCCTTGTAAATAAGCTCGCGCTGAAGATTTATAACGTCGTCGTATTGCAAAACGTTCTTTCTGCGCTCGAAGTTTTGGCCCTCAATGCGCTTTTGAGCGCTTTCGATGGAGTTTGAAAGAATAGCTGCGTCGATGGGCTGATCCTCCGGCATTTTGAGTGCATCGACGATTCCGAGAACTCTGTCTGCGCCGAAAAGCCGCATAAGGTCATCCTGCATCGAAAGGAAGAAGCGGCTTTCGCCGGGGTCGCCCTGTCTGCCCGCACGGCCTCTTAACTGGTTGTCGATGCGTCGGCTTTCGTGGCGTTCGGTTCCGAGAATAAACAAGCCGCCCGCCTCGCGAACCTTGTCGGCTTCGACGCGGATATCCTTTTCGAATTCTTCTTTAAGCTCTTCAAAGTGCTTTCTTGCGGCGAGAATTTCGGGGTCGTCGGTCTCACCGTAATTGGTGGCTTCGTAAAGCATATAATCGTCGAAGCCTTCCTTGCGAAGCACGTCCTTTGCAAGAAAATCCGAGTTGCCGCCAAGCATAATGTCGGTACCTCTGCCCGCCATGTTGGTGGAAATGGTAACCGCGCCGAGCTTGCCTGCCTGCGCAACTATCTCGGCTTCTTTTTCATGGTATTTGGCGTTGAGAACGTTGTGGGGAATGCCGCGTGCCTTAAGTATCTTCGAAAGCTCTTCGCTCTTTTCGACCGAAACCGTGCCCACAAGAACAGGCTGGCCTTTTTCGCGGCATTCTTCGATCTGGCGAATTATCGCCTCGTATTTGCCGGCAATGGTTTTATAAACAACGTCGTTGTTGTCCTTTCTTATCATGGGCTTGTTGGTGGGTATCTCTATAACGTCGAGATTATAGATCTCGCGGAATTCATCCTCCTCGGTCATGGCGGTACCCGTCATGCCGGAAAGCTTTTTATACATTCTGAAATAGTTCTGGAACGTAACGGTTGCCTGCGTTCTGTTTTCGTCCTGAACCGCAACGCCTTCTTTTGCCTCGATCGCCTGATGCAAGCCGTTTGAGTAACGGCGGCTGGGCATGATACGACCGGTGAATGCATCGACGATAACGATCTTGCCGTCGTTAACAACATAGTCGATATCGCGTTGCATAACGCCGCGTGCGCGAATGGAATTATTAAGATAATGCATGAGCTCGCTGTGCTCGCCGTCGCCTATGTTATCAAGGCCGAAATGCTTTTCCGCCTTGGCAAGACCCTTTGTTGTGAACATACAGCTTCTTGCCTTTTCGTCAACGATATAATCCTCTTCGATATCCTCGTCGCTCTTTTTGGCATCGAATTCTTTTATACGGTAGCATTTAAGCCTTTTAACAAATTCGTCGGCCTTTTTATACATGTCGCTCGATTCGCCGCCCGCACCCGAAATAATAAGCGGGGTGCGTGCTTCGTCGATAAGTATGGAGTCTACCTCGTCGACGATAGCGAATTCGTGTCCGCGCTGAACAGTGCTTTTTTTGTAAACGACCATGTTATCGCGCAGGTAATCGAAGCCGAATTCGTTGTTGGTGCCATAGGTGATGTCGGCTTTATAAGCCTCTTGGCGCTGTGCGGTATCGAGCCCTTGAACGATAAGGCCGACCTTCAAGCCGAGAAAACGGTAAACGTTGCCCATCCATTCGCTGTCGCGCTTCGCGAGGTAATCGTTGACCGTAACGATATGAACGCCCTTGCCGTTAAGCGCGTTCAAATAGGCGGGAAGCGTTGCCATAAGGGTTTTACCCTCGCCGGTTCTCATCTCGGCGATTCTGCCCTGATGTATAACTATACCGCCGATAAGCTGAACGCGGAAATGACGTTTTCCGAGAACGCGCCAAGAAGCCTCGCGAACCGTTGCGAAGGCATCGGGCAGGATATCATCAAGTGTTTCGCCGTTTGCAAGGCGATCCTTTAAAATATCGGTCTGGCTTTTAAGCTCGGCATCGTCCATTGCCGAATATTTATCGGAAAGAGATTCGATCTTCTGAACGATCGGCTCGATCTTTTTAAGCTGTTTTTGGCTGTATGTGCCGAAAATCTTTGAAAAAATAGACATTATATCGCTCCTGAAATTGAATTTGATACATTTTCACAACTATATAATAACACATAAACGATAAAAAGTATATAGTAATTTTTAAAAATAATTGCAATAAAAGAAAAAAACGGTTATAATGTAAAAGTTAAAGACTAAAAATTCACGGAGTTTAGAGCATGAGCACGGTTGCGGCAATAGGAACGCCTCACGGAAAAGGCGGCGTTGCAATGATAAGAATAAGCGGCGAGGATGCCTTTGCCGTTGCGGAAAGGGTTTTTGTTCCCGCATCGGAAGCGCGCTTCGGCGAAAAAAAGGGCGGAAGGGTTTATTACGGCTCCTTTCGCGACAATAAAGGCATTTTCGACGACGGCCTGTGCATTCTTTTTAATGCGCCCCATTCCTTCACGGGCGAAAACGTTGCCGAGCTTTATTGCCACGGCGGCGTGCTCGTAACCCAAAAGCTTTTGTCCGCCGCGCTTTCGAACGGGGCGACAATGGCGGGCGCTGGCGAATTCACCAAGCGCGCCTTTATAAACGGCAAAATATCGCTAACTCAGGCCGAGGCGATAGGCGGAATAATCGATTCCGTAAGCGAAAAGCACCTAACCGTTGCTGCAAGGCAGGCGGGCGGCTCGCTCTCGCGCGAGCTCGATTCGGTTTACGGCGAGCTGAAGGCGCTTGCCGCATCGGTTTATGCGTTTATAGATTATCCCGACGAGGATATGACCGACGTTTCAATACCCGAAATGCGCGAAATGCTTAAGGGCATAAAAAGCAGGCTTGACCGCCTTGCGGGAAGCCACACCTACGGCAAGGCGATAAGCGAGGGAGTCTCAACCGCAATAGTGGGCAAGCCCAACACGGGCAAGAGCTCGCTTTTGAATCTTATCTGCGGCGAAGAGAGGGCGATCGTTACCGACATTGCGGGCACAACGCGCGATATCGTTACCGAAACGGTTCGCTTGGGCGATCTGGTTCTGCGTCTTTCCGACACGGCGGGCATTCGCGAAAGCGGCGATACTGTTGAAAGGCTCGGTATCGAAAAGAGCAAGGCGGCTATCGAAAGCGCAAGCCTTATTCTTGCGGTGTTCGATCTTTCAAGGCCTCTCGACCCCGATGACGAAAGCCTTATTTCTGCGATAATAAACGCACACAAAGAAGATAAAACGGTTTGCATACTGAATAAATCGGATATTTCCGAATGCACCCACAGATTGCCGTTCGAGCGTTGCGTAACCATAAGCGCTCGCTCGGGCGAGGGAATCGATTCGCTTATAGAAACGGTTTCGGAAATGTTCGGCGCCGGCGAGATCGGCGAAAACGACGAAATCGTTATAAACGCCCGTCAATGTGCCGCCGTTGTGAACGCATCCTCTGCTGTCGGCTCTGCGATAGAGGCGCTTGATTCCTTCACGCAGGATATTGCGGGCATGGATATCGAGCGCGCGCTTTCGGCGATTGCCGAGGCAGACGGAAGAAGTGTTAACGAAGATATAGTAAACGAGATATTCTCGCGCTTTTGCGTGGGTAAATAAAGGAACACGAAAATGATAAAATACGAAGCCGAAAAATTGGATATTGCCGTTGTCGGTGCGGGCCATGCAGGGCTTGAGGCGGCGTTTGCGGGCGCAAGAATGGGTTGTAAGACCGCACTGTTCACTCTAACGAACGATCTTGTGGGAAATATGCCCTGCAACCCCTCGATAGGCGGAACGGGCAAGGGACATCTTGTTTTTGAAATTGACGCGCTCGGCGGCGAAATGGGCAGGGCGGCAAACGAGGTCATGCTTCAAAGCCGAATGCTCAACGCTTCAAAGGGCCCCGCCGTGCGTTCGCTTCGAATGCAGGCAGACCGAGTTCGTTATCGCGATTATATGAAAAAAATCGCTGAGAACACCGAAAACCTGATCCTTAAGCAATCAGAGGTGGTTTCGGTCGAAACGGATGAAAACGGAGTAACCGGCGTTACAACCTCGTTCGGTGCGTTCTATCCCGCAAAATGCGTTATTATTTCAACCGGAACCTCGCTCGGCGGCAGAATAATCGTAGGCGAAGAGGCTTATTCCTCGGGCCCCGATAACACTTTGCCCGCCAACCGTTTAACCGAATGCTTGCAAAACCTCGGCATAAAGCTCGTGCGCTTCAAAACTGGAACCCCGCCGCGCATTCATGCCGATTCGATTGATTATTCTCAGCTCGAGCGTCAGGATGGCGACGCCGAACCGATAATGTTCGGGTCATATCCCCGCCGCGAGAATCTTTTGCCCTGCTATATCGCATACACCAACGCCGAAACACATCGCATAATTCGCGATAACCTTTCGCGCTCGCCCTTGTTTTCGGGCGTTATTCACGGAACGGGTCCGCGCTATTGTCCGAGCATCGAGGATAAGGTGGTTCGCTTTGCCGATAAGGAACGCCACCAAATATTTGTCGAGCCTATGGGGCTTGATACCAAAGAGGTATATCTTCAGGGGCTTTCAAGCTCTCTGCCCGAAGAGGTTCAGCTTCAGCTCGTTCACAGCATAAAGGGGCTTGAAAACGCTGTGTTCATGCGCACGGCTTATGCCATCGAATATGATTGCTGCGATCCGCTTCAGCTAACCAACACGCTTGAATTCCGTGATATTAACGGACTTTTCGGCGCAGGTCAGTTCAACGGAAGTTCGGGCTATGAAGAGGCGGCGGCACAGGGGCTTATCGCAGGCATCAACGCCGCGCTTAAGGTTAAGGGCAAAGAGCCGTTTTCGCTTTCAAGAAGCGAAAGCTATATCGGAACTCTTATCGACGATCTTGTAACCAAGGGCACCAACGAGCCATATCGCATGATGACCTCGCGAAGCGAATATCGCCTGCTTTTAAGGCAGGATAACGCCGAAACGCGCCTGCTTCCCAAGGGCTATGAGCTCGGCTTGATAAGCGAAGAACGCTATAATGACTTTTTGGAAACCGAAAAAGCGCTTGCGTCTCTTATCGAAACGCTTGAACACGAAAGCATAAAGGGCTGTGAAGCGCTCGATGATCTTTTAGAGGAGCGCGGCTATGAAAGAACAGGCTGCGGAATGGTTAAGGCAGAGCTTTTGCGCCGCCCGAACGTATATTTAAACGATATTCTTTCGCTTTGCGGTCAGCTCGGTAAATACGATCCCTCGCTCGTTTACCGTGCCGAAACCGAAATCAAATATTCGGGCTACATAAAACGTCAGCTTGCCGAGGTTGAAAGATTCGCAAAGCTTGAAGAAAAGCGTTTGCCGCAAAATATAGATTATACCTCAATTCGCGGTCTTCGCATCGAAGCCGCCCAAAAGCTTCAAAAGCTTCGCCCCGAAAGCATCGGCAGAGCCTCGCGCATAAGCGGTGTTTCGCCTGCCGATATCTCGGTGCTTCTGATATATCTTGCCCAAGGGGGTAACCGATGAGCTTTTCCGAAATAACGAAAAAATACCGCGAAAGCCTAACCGACCGCGAGTGTGCCTCGCTTGATATAATCGGAGCAGAGCTTCGCGATACGAATGCGGTTATGAATCTGACCGCGCTAACCGACGAAAAGGGCGTGGGTCTGCTTCATTTTTGGGATTCGCTGACCCTTCTCGATACCGGACTTTTCAACGATAAAAGCGTTATCGACGTCGGATGCGGCGGAGGTTTTCCCTCGCTTCCCCTTGCGCTTTGCGCAAAAAGCTGTGTTATAACCTCTAACGATGCCACGGCGAAAAAGCTTAATTACGTTGCTTCAACCGCTGAAAAAGCGGGAATCAAGAATCTTAAAACCCTTTGCGGCAGAGCCGAAGAGCTTGCACTTAAAAAGGAATACCGCGAAAGCTTCGACGTTGCCGTTGCGCGCGGCGTTGCAAGGCTTAACGTTCTTTGCGAATGGTGTATGCCTTTTGTTAAAAACGGCGGTTATTTTGTTGCAATGAAGGGCGAAAAGGGAAAAGAAGAAGCGGAAGAAGCCAAAAAAGCAATAGCTGTTCTCGGCGGAGAATTGGTTGACATAATCGATGTGAACGTTCCCGAGTTTAATTATCTGCACACGCTTGTTGTTATTAAAAAGGTTAAAAACACACCAAGCGCTTATCCGCGCAGGAACAGCCAAATCCAAAAGAAACCGCTTTGAAATCAGGGTGAAACAATGCAAGAAAAATTGGACAAAAACGGCCTTACCGAAAAGGAATTTCTGGCGCAATACGATGCGTCGCGTTTTGAACGCCCATCGGTAACGGTTGACATAATAATAATCAAAAACGGCAAAGTTCTTCTCATTCGCCGCGGCGGACACCCAAGCATAGGAAAGCTTGCGTTTCCCGGTGGGTTTTTAGAGCCCGACGAAGACGTTTATTCTGCCGCAAGGCGCGAGCTTTTTGAAGAAACGGGCTTAAAGGCAACCAATCTTCGACAGCTTCGCGTTGCTTCCGAGCCGAACCGCGACCCGAGAACCCGCATTATAACCGTTCCTTTTCTTGCCGATACAGAGGGCGGCGACACTGCCATAGCAAACGACGATGCGGCAGATGCGGCTTGGTATAAGGTTTCTAAAACCGAGCTCGAAACGCCCAAGGGAACGCTTATTCAAATAAAACTTTCAAACAACGGTGCGACCGAGACCTTCAAGGTTTTGCGTTCGCTCGACAAAAGCGGCTTCCGCGCCGATCCGATCTACACGCCCGTCGGCGAAACCGCTCTTGCGGGCGATCATTCGGTGCTTCTCGCCATGGCGCTGGATCATTTGAATTGGATTTTTGTTTAAAAAAAGAGGAACTTTTGAAAAAAGTTCCTCTTTTTTTCAAAATATAAAACGTCAAAAATCAAATCGTTTTTTTGCAATACCAAGAGCGGCAAAAGCCGAAATAACGCCGATCGACACCCACAAAATATTTGCGGAGCCGTCGCCCGTGTCGGTGATCGGCTGTTTGGAAACGATCGTCATTCTGCCTTCGCCCTTGGGGTTTCCGTATTGCTCTTCGGTAATTCTTCCGCCAAGATGCTCCGTGAAGTATTCAACCAGCATTTCCGAATCGCACTTAAGCTCGCTCGGCTGTTTAATAACCTTTGCACCGCTAAACATTTTATATCCGCTAAGCTGAAGCATATAGCAGGTTCCCGCAACGGTATAGGTTTTGCTTTCATCAAGCACTTTTCCGCCTATTTTAACGTTTTTAACCCTTCTTTGCGCATTTTCGGGAATCGATACAAAATCGCCGAGCTCGTCTGTTATAACCTCCGACGTGATATAGGTGTGAACCTCAAAGGTTATTCCCGCAACGTGCGGAAAGCTTCCGAATTCGGTCGGCATTGCGTGAACGCCGTATTCAAGAGCATCAAGCAACTGCTTGCCGCTAACCTCTATAACGCACATTTCGTTGCTCCATGGGTTAATATCCATCACCGCCTTGCGCGTAACCGAGCCCTCTTTTATCTCGGCGCGCACACCGCCTCCGTTCACCATTGCAACGTCGGCACCGGTTATGGCGATATAAGCGTCGGTAACAAAGTTGCCGAGATTTGTTTCGGCATTTCTGACGGCACGGTTTCCGTTTTCATCGCTTTGAGTGAGAAAAACATCCGAAACGCCTATTTCTTCGAAAAGATAATCGAATTCGGCGTTGTAAGCGTCGATTTTGCTCTTGACGCTTTCGAGGGCTGATTTCGCCTCGCCCGAAACGCAAAGCGTTTTCAGCTCTTCGGGGTCGAAAAGCTCGCTTTTTATGCTTCCGTCGGGGTAAACCGTAAGCTTTCCGACGTTGTCGAATTTTGTTCCGGTCGAGGTTATGATCGCGCTTTCTCCGTTCAAACTGCTTTGAAGCTGTGATTCTATAACCTGATGCGCGTGTGCGTCTATAAATGCATCAATTCCTACGGTGTTTGCAATAACGTCTGAAGAACGCAAGCCCTCGGTAACGCCCTCGATTCCCAAATGCCCAACCGCAACAACGGTTTCGGCGCCCTCGGCGATCGCCCTGTCGACAGCCGACTGAACCCGTGCATAAAAATCGTCTTCAAGAAAGCTGTAAACGAAATTGCCGTTTTCGTCCTGAAAATAGGTCGGGGTGGATTTCGAATAGGTCTCGGGAGTTGCGATTCCGATGAATGCAACCTTGCCGAACATTGCATAAGGTGCAAAAATGTCCTTCTCCTCGGGCAGATAGCGGAAATTCGCGCAAATATAGTCATATTCGGCTTCATTTTCGGCAATTTCAAGCAGGCGTTCGACGGTATAGTCAAATTCATGGTTCCCGGGAACGGCAACGTCGTATCCGACCGTGTTCATTATATCAACGATCGCAGCGCCTTCTGTAAGCGAGCCTATCATTTCGCCTTGAATGGCATCGCCCGCATCGACCGTAACGACCTTAAAGCCCTCGGAAATAAGCTGTGCGCGGTAAGCCGCAAGAACCGAATAATTTTCGGTGGCGCAATGAACGTCGTTGGTGTAAAGAACAATCAATTCTTCTTTCGCATCGGCTTCGGCGCAAACCGAGGCGGTCGGTACGATAAAAACCATAAGTAAAACGAGCAGAAACGAAATTAAGCTTAATGATCTTTTCATTGTTATCTCCTTAGCCGTTTGTTGAATTTATTATATAATCATCGGCAGAAAATTGCAATAAGGCAAAAATATTCTTTTTCGGCAAAAACAAAAGCTTTAACACCTGCAAAATAATAACTAATGCTTTGACAAAGCTACTGCTATGGTGTATAATAACAAAAAACGGGTTGAAAGGAAGTTATTATGAAAGAAACTAATCCTCTTAATAAAAGATCGGTGCTTTTTGTCGGCGATTCTATCGGTGAGGCGGCTTGTGAATGGAACAGCGCCGATTACGGCAACACGGTCGGCTGGCCCGGCAGAATCATGGCTTGGAATGAAATGAGCGGCTTCAACGCATGCAAGGGCGGCGCTTCCGTCGGCGATTGCCGCGGCGAAAATCTTGTTATAAACCAGCTTATCGCCAATAAGGATAATGAATACGATTACGTTATTATCGAGGGCGGAGGAAACGACGCTTGGGATTCCGCGCCCGTCGGCGTGATGACCGAGGGCTTCGACGGCCCGTTCGACACGGCGGCGTTTGGCGGCGGTCTTGAGAACACCTTTAAATATGCAAAGGAAAACTACAAAAACGCTATTTTCGGTTTTATAATAGTTTATCAGATGCCTTCTTCGCAGTTTGGCAGAATGTCGGATATGAGCGAATATTTCTCGCTTGCCAAAAAGATATGCGATAAATGGGAGATCCCCTATATCGACCTTTATTTTGACGAGGATTTCAACAAAAACGTTATGAAATCGGAAACCCCCGAGAATATTCCCGATACGGTTCATGCGAACTCCTCCGGCTATAACATTATTTCGCCGATGATAAACGATTGGATGAAAACGCTTTGAAAACTACCAATGAAATAATCCTTTCCTGCCCATTGTTTTCCGGAATGACCGAAAAAGAACTTGAAAACGCGCTTTTGCTTTTTTCTGCTGCATCACGCGCTTACCGCCGCGGAAGCATTCTTGCCTCGGCGGGCGAAAAGCTCGAAAGGTTCGGCTTGGTGCTTTCGGGGACGGTTCAGGTTAGCCTTATCGACATCGACGGTAACCCGATAATAATGGCAAGTGTTACCGCGGGCGACACATTCGGCGAATCGCTTTGCTGGCTCAGAACTCAGGAGATTCCCGTTACGATAACGGCGTTCACCGATGCAAGCGTCCTCTGGCTCTCGCCCGAAGAGCTGATGCCGGAAAAAAACGGTGATTGCTTCGCCTGCCAAATGAAATACCGTTTTTCTTCGATGCTTGCGCAAAAAACGCTTGCGATGAACGACAGAATTCAGATCCTTTCAAAGCCTTCGATCCGCCAAAAGCTCATTACCTTTCTTTCGCAATGTAGCGTTAAATATAAAGGAAAAACCTTTTCGGTTCCCTTCGATCGCGAAACGCTTGCGCTTTATCTCGGCGTGAACCGCTCGGCGCTTTCGCGAGAATTGTCTGCAATGCAGAAAGAGGGTATAATTGAGTTTTATAAAAACACCTTCAAGATTTTGAAATAACTTGAAAAGCCGTTGCGACTGCAACGGCTTTTTGCGTTTTGATAATGTATAATGGTATCACTAAATAATAAGAGGTACTGTTATGAAAAAAGCATTAGCATTGATCCTTGCGGCGTTTATGCTCGCGTTTGCGCTTGTCGGCTGTGTCGATAACGGCGGCGAATCGAGCGCGCCCGCTTCTTCCACGTCTTCTTCAAATGCCGAAACCGAATCGAAATCGGATATTGCCGAAATACCCGTTGTTCGCCTTGCGGGCATGAAGGGCCCCACCTCGATCGGCTTGGTCGGTCTTCTCGAAGAGGATTCCAAGGATAACACCCAAAACGATTATGAATTCTCGCTTCACGGTGCGGCAACCGAAATAGTTCCGCTTCTAACCAAGGGCGAGCTCGATATTGCGGCTGTTCCCGCAAACCTTGCTTCAACTCTTTACAACAACACCAACGGCGCAATAAAGCTTCTTGCCGTTAACAATCTCGGCGTTGTTTATATCGTTGCAAAGAACGAAAGCATTTCTTCGGTTGAGGATCTTCGCGGCAAGACGATCTATGCAACCGGCAAGGGCTCAACCCCCGAAATAGCGCTTCGCCATATTCTTTCGGGCAACGGAATCGACCCCGATAAAGACGTTACCATCGAATACCGCGACGAAGCCTCTGCGGTGCTTCCCGAGCTTGTTAAAAACGAATCGGCGATAGCAATGCTTCCTCAGCCCTACGTTACCGTGGCTTCTGCGCAGGTTGAAGGTCTTGAAACGGTCATCGACCTCAACGCCGAATGGGAAAAGCTCAACCCCGATTGCGGTCTTGTAACCGGCGTTATCGTCGTTCGCAAGGAATTTGCAGAAAAGAATCCCGAAGCGGTTAAGGCTTTCTTAAAGGAATATAAGGCTTCGGTCGATTTTGTTCTCGGCGATGTTCCCGCCGCCGCACAGCTTGTTGCAAAGCACGGCATTTTCGAAAAAGCCGCAGTTATGGAAAAGGCGATTCCGAAATGCAATATAACCTATATCGCAGGCGAGGACATGAAAGCTCCCGTTAATAAATATCTTGGAGTAAGCTATGAGCAAAACCCCAAATCTATCGGCGGAAAGCTCCCCGAAGACGATTTCTTCTATATTGCGGAATAAAAAGAAATTAATTGCAAAATTTGTTGCGGTGCTGTCAGCCCTTTTGGTCTGGCAGCTCGCAAGCTATGTTGTCGGCTCAAAGCTGCTTCTCGTTTCGCCCTTCGACGTTGTTGTGCGTCTTGTTGGGCTTGTTGGCGAGGAGGGCTTTTTTGCCACACTCGGCTTCAGCTTTTCACGCATTGCGCTCGGCTTTTTCTCGGGCTTGCTCTGCGGAACCCTGCTTGCGCTTCTTGCGGGCAGGTTCAAGCTTGCCGAAATATTGCTTTGGCCGTATATGATTACCGTTAAATCGGTTCCGGTTGCCTCGATCGTTGTTATTGCGCTGGTTTGGATGTCGGCAAAAAACATTTCGGCGCTGATCTCGTTTTTAATGGTGCTTCCGATAGTTTACACAAACATTTTAGAAGGAATAAGATCTGTCGATCGAAAAATGCTTGAAATGGCAGACGTTTTCGGAATGCGCTTTTCAAAAAGGCTTCGCCTTATATGGTTGCCGGCGATAAAGCCGTTTGCGGTCTCGGGCTGCCGCGTTGCGCTCGGACTTGCTTGGAAATCGGGCGTTGCCGCCGAGCTTATCGGTTATCCCAAGGGCTCTATCGGCGAATCGCTTTATTATTCAAAGCTTTATCTTTACACAGCCGATCTTTTCGCTTGGACCGTTGTTATCATTATTCTTTCGGTAACCTTCGAAAAGCTGTTCGTTTTCCTTTTGAAAAAAGCGTTTGAAAGGTCGGAAAAGGCATGAAAGATTTAACTCTGACGAATATTTCTAAAAGCTTTGGCGAAAAGCAGGTGCTTTGCGGATTTACGCATTGCTTCAAAGGTGGCTCGCGCACCTGCATTATGGGCGCATCGGGAAAAGGGAAGACAACGCTTTTTAATATAATCCTCGGCATTATAAAAGCCGATTCGGGCATTATCTCGGGCTTGCCCGAAAGAATATCAGCCGTTTTTCAAGAGGATCGCTTAAGCGAGCCCTTTTCTGCGGTTGCAAACATAAAGGCGGTTGTGCCGAAAAGCGTTTCTGAATCGGAGATGCTTTCCTGCCTTGCCGAGCTCGGCTTGCAGGGAAGTGAACACCTGCCCGTTTCCGAGCTTTCTGGCGGAATGCGCCGAAGAGTTGCGGTTGCCCGCGCCTTGCTTGCCGAAAGCGAGCTTATTGTGCTCGATGAGCCGTTCAAGGGGCTCGACGATGCCATGCGCGAGCAGGTCATAAGTGTTATTCTCTCGCGAACAAAGGGCAAAACGCTAATATTTGCAACCCACGATACCCGCGACCCGATTGCCCTTTCGGCAGAATTACTCGAACTGTAATATAACAAAACCCCGAAAACCGTGATCGTTTCGGGGTTTTTGATTGTTCTGTAAGATAAAGCCGTAAGGCTGTAATTATATCTTGGAGTTTTAAGAACACCATTTGATATCGTGAACATCGTGAGTAACGTTTGATAAAGTGTTGCACCAAATTTGCACCAAAATCGCACCAACATTCGACATTGTTCTGCTCGACAAATTGGAATTCATCATCAGTCATCTTCATGCTCTGCAAGTATTTTATTGAGCTCACGCACAAAATCATGGTAACCTTTGGGAAAATTTGCAGAGCCATCAGCGTGTATTTCCTGTCCGTCATTTACGGTAGCCCTGAAGTCAAACATTATCCCGTCATTCACATTCTTCGGGTGTTTGCCGTGAAATCCGTCCCAGCGGATTACACCGCAGGTATTCATAAGTTCAATAAAATCTGTAATATCACAAACGGCACTTGTCTCAAGTTCAAGCGTATCTACTCCATTTGAATATACTTTTCTGAAACGCCTGAGTTCTGTTTTTCCGTTTTCGTTTGTGATTTCATACACGCTACAGAATCTCATTCCTTGCAAAGTAAGTATCATCGTTTTAATTGAGGTAATCGTTTTTCTGCAATTATCTGAACAACCGCACAGCCCGATTGATGTCGAAAGCACCATATTGGTTATTAAGGTTATGAACCTCTTCATTAAAGCACTCCTTTAATTAAAGTTTATCTATCTCTGCAAATTCATATTTATCGATTAGTAGATTATACCATATTTTTTACCAAAAGTAAATATGACGGATCGATTCATTACAAATAGAACCGCTTTGTAAAACACAAAAAGCGCTGCCGTAACAGTTTCGGTTTTTTGATTGTTAAACACTTTTATGGTATTTTAATGCAAGCTTTCGGATATGACCGTCTTTTTCTGTGATAAAGGGTTCTAACAGTTCAAATCGGTTGTGCTTTATCGCAAGCTTAACAGCTGAAATGCGAACCTTATGGTATGCATCGTTTGCGAAAACAGAAAACAATTCGTCGAAACGCGAATAATCGGCAAGATCGGTCAACAGCTTCGAAAAACATTCCTTCGTTGATTTGGGTGCGCGGCGGTATAGCGCAATTATGCGCTCATAATTCGATTCGAAATCGTGAATATATCGCAAGGGGCAAACACATCCGCAGTGTATCACTTTACCGATGTGGAGTTCGTAAACTTCAAGTATTCTGTTGTTGTTTTGCATCAGCTTGTGCTTTTTTACTAATGACAATGCACCTGTCAATGTGAATATGTCGTTGCTTTTAAGTCTTTCGTTAACCAGATGCGCATATTTTTCCTTGCCCTTTTCAAAGTAAAGAACATAGTCCAACGCGATATAGCGCTTTCTGTGATCACTATCATTAATGAATTTTTCGAGCAACTCAAAATCGCGTTCTTCACCAAGGGTTTTCAACGCAAGACACAATAATGAAAAATGCTCATAAGAGTTTGCCATGATATTTTCGATTTTATTTCGGCTTAAGCGGCAATCGAACTTGCCGTGTGAATAGAGAAGATCGTGAATTTCTTCGGACGAATACTTTTGTTCCATAATATACCTCCTATTCGTTTTAGAAGAACCTCACAGTATACCAAATATTATTCATTTGTCAATACTTTTTGTATCCAATTAAGATCAAATAAAAATAAAACCCCGAAAACCGTGATGGTTTCGGGGTTTTATAATACTTGCGGGCTTGAACCGATATGATGCCGAAATTAAACGCTGTTTGCAAAAAAAGCGCTATACGCGGTTATGCGTTAAAATTGGAAATAAACGAAAGGATGTTCACCTGTGAACGCAAATCCTATTATTAAGCCACAAACAATAAACAGAATAGTTAATCCTAATACTGAATTAAGATTGAATATAGGATAGAAACCATTAATTTCATATTCGTTACGCTTTTTAGCACGTATTATTGCAACTAATGTTCCGATACAAACAACCGCTATTGCAACAAACGTCCAGAAGAAGGGCTGAATTATTCCGTCTTGCAATGTGAAGATTCCTTTTATGATCGACCATGCGTTTGAAAAGCTGTCTGCACGGAAAAAGATCCAGGCAAAAGAAACAAACAAGAAAGTAACGAAAGCATTCAATATTCTGAATATTGTTTTTTGATTTTTCTTTTTCGGTATAAGCTTGTCTATGCACAAAGCTCCGCCGTGTAACGCACCCCAAAATACAAAAGTCCAATTTGCGCCATGCCATAATCCACCGAGAAGCATCGTTATAAAAAGATTAAGATACTGTCTTGCCTTACCTTTTCTGTTGCCTCCGAGAGGAATGTAAAGATACTCTTTCAACCATGTGGATAGGCTGATATGCCATCTTCTCCAGAAAACAGTAACGTTTTCTGATATGTAGGGCATATTGAAATTGGGGTAAAAATCGTAACCGAAGCACTTTGCACAACCTATCGCAATATCCGAATAACCCGAAAAATCAAAATATATTTGTATCGAGTATGATATTACGGCAAGAACAATCGAAATCCAACTAAATGCAGCAGGGGTATTAAAAACGTCGTCAACAAAAACCGACAAATGATCGGCAATAACGATTTTTTTAACCAAACCAAAAAGCATAAGCTGAATGCCGAATTCAAGATTCTTTAATGTAATGCGTCTGTCTTCCTTCAATTGAGGCAAAAATTCCGATGCCTTTACTATAGGACCGGCAACAAGCTGCGGGAAGAAGCTGACGTAAAGGGCAAGCTTGATAAAGCTTTTCTCGGCAGGTATCTTTTCTCTTTTTACGTCGATAACATAGCTCAATGCTTGGAATGTATAGAACGATATTCCGACAGGAAGAATTATTGATAATGTACCGATATCTCTGTTTATAAGCGATTCAAAGCTATCAAGGAAAAAGTTGAAATACTTAAAGAAGCCAAGAACAACGAACGGCACAATAACGCCGACTGCTAAGGCAACTTTATTTTTTACAAAAATTGCGGTTATGTAGGCGGCCGCAGTAACGAACAACAAAAGGAAGCAAAAACGCCAATCCCAATATCCGTAGAAAAAGTAACTTGCAACAAGCAAAAACAATTCTTTATAAAATGTGTTTTTTAACCGCTGAAGAAACAGCACGACAACCAAAACAACCGAAAAGAAAATCAAGAAAGGCAAAGATGCAAAAGACATTATTTGGCCTCCTTCATGATTTCATATAAAGATTCGGCAATCATTTTATGGCCGTTTTTATTCAAATGACCTGAACCGATCGAAGTATTTGTAAAGCCATGAGGCAGGATCGACTCGTTTTCATAATTCTCTAAAAATCGGTTCGACATATCTAAAAAGATTATTCCGTTTTTCTCACAGCCCGCAGCAAAAAGTTCGCACTCTTCCTTATCGGAATTTGTTGTTGCGGTTCCATCTTTATTCAATATCAAATAAGGATGATATACTATGATAAGCTGTGCACCTTTTTCGCTCACTATATCGTTGAGCCTCGCAAAAAGAGCGCTGTATGTTTCTTCGCTTCCGATAGTGTTTTCCGAAGGTGTAGCGGGAGCAACGTCTTCCTCGGCATTTTCGGAAAAGTTTTTAAGTTGTGAATACGTCAGCCTGAAAAACGGATTTTTTTGAAGCAGTTCAACAATGCCTCCGGTGGCTGATTTATTATCGGGAACATTTCCGTCAATTGCACTTTGAAGCTGAATATCGCTAAATCCGAGCTTGGCTGTCTCGATAATCACATATTCTTTGGGTTCGTATTTGTTAACGGCATCAGCAAGATTATCTGCACAAACCAAAAAGGTATGTCCGGAAGTGCCGATATTATAAACGGTTTTATCGGGCATCAGTGATCCGAGAACGCTCGCAGTGGATTGTTCTTGCAGAACGTTATATGCCTCCATATGAGACGATCCCATAACAAGAACATCGACCTGGGTGGATTCGGTATAGTCAATAGCGTTGAGGTAGCCTTCATTATTGGTTTTTCCCCAAGCAAAGCCTTCTGTTCCTCTGGAATAAAACTTGTTTTTTTCCCAACGATAATCGGTCGCTCCGTCAACGGTGTCGTAATGAACGGGCACGTTATAATATAGCATACAAATACTTGTCAATATGGCTACTGCGATAACACCGCTGAGAAGAGCCTTAGCTACCCATAAAAATATACGTTTGCTCATTTTGCCTCCCTTTTTGTCTCTGATGTGATGCTTGATAAAAATATAAAAGTGATTTCTTTTTGCATTCGATTAAACCTATTTACCTTAGTTTGATGTTGTGATAGTACCAACGCTGTGTAATATCGTGTAACATCTAAAACGCTGCGGATGATGTCTTGTAACCTGTTATATAAAAACCACAGCGTAATTCGACACTCATCCTAGTTGGATAAAACCAATTTTATCTAACTAGTATATTATATCATGATTTTCACCAAAAGTAAATAGTGCGGCACGAATTTTTATAACGTATGCCAACATTTTTGATCAAAGCAAATCGTGATCTGTTGCTTCGCCATCTTGGATTTGTAAAACACAAAAAGCTCTGCCGTAGCAGAGCTTTTGTATATAAGATAATAACTTATCTCTTGGAGAACTGGGAAGCACGACGAGCTGCTTTGAGACCGTACTTCTTTCTTTCCTTCATTCTGGGGTCACGGGTAAGGAGACCTGCCTTCTTAAGAGGAGCGCGATATTCATCGCCTGCCTGAAGAAGCGCGCGAGCAACGCCGTGACGGATAGCGCCTGCCTGACCGGAAACGCCGCCGCCCTTAACGGTGCAGATGATGTCGAAGCGGCCTTCGGTCTTGGTAACGCCGAAGGGCTGGGTAACGATCATCTTGAGGGTCTCGAGACCGAAATAATCGTTGATATCTCTGCCGTTAACGGTAACGTTACCGGTACCGGGGATAATGCGAACGCGGGCAACCGAGCTCTTTCTTCTGCCGGTGCCGTAGAAATAGGGAATAGCGGATTGATAGTTCATATGTTTGTCCTCCTTACTTTACTTCCACAGCGATAGGAGACTGAGCCTGCTGCTTGTGTTCAGCGCCGGCATAAACCTTAAGTCTGCCGAAGCTTGCATCGCCGATCTTGTTCTTGGGAAGCATACCCTTAACTGCGAGTTCAACTGCCATTTCGGGCTTGGTTGCCATAAGGGTGCGGTATTTAACAGCCTTGAGGCCGCCAACATAACCGCTGTGACGGTAATAATACTTCTGATCGAGTTTCTTACCGGTGAGGACTACCTTGGAAGCATTAACGATAATAACGCATTCACCGCAATCAACGTGGGGAGTGTATTCGGGGCGGTGCTTGCCGTTGAGGATGGTTGCCGCAAGAACAGCTACCTTACCGAGGGTTTTGCCTTCGGCGTCGATAACGTACCACTTACGCTCAACTGCCTCTTTCTTCAACATAGTTGTGGACATTGGTTGAATTCCTTTCACCTTATCTTTTTTCGTGCCTTGCCATTATAACACAAGAAAAGATAATGTCAATACCTTTTTCAAAACTTTTTTCGTTTTTGGCTATGTTTTTTTCGATTTTCTCGCTTTTTCTTCTATTTTTAAAGTTGTTGGGAACGTTTTTTGCCTTTAATCGTCCGATTCTTCGGCGAATTCCTTGTCGAATTGCGCTTTATCGAACCTTAATTCATATTCATAACCGCCCTTTTCGAGCACGAACAACAGCTTTTCGAGCGAATAACCGTAACAGAAAACGTCGTTATCGCCGAGATAGTGAATAACCGTAAGCCCGTCAAGCTCGGCATCGGGGTGTTCTTCTTTAATAAGCTCGAAATATTCTTCGGCAGATTCTTTATCCGAAAGTGTGGTAAAAAGCTTTAAGCCCGCTACCTTTCCTTTTAACAGATAATATTCATAAACGTATTTTTTGCCGAAAGATTCTCGGGTCGACACCACGATATATTCCGAGCTTAAGAAATCGTATTTTTCCTCGGGCGCAACCGTAGATTCGGCAACCGAGCTTTCGGCATCGCTTTCCGGAGTTTCGCTTTCGCGCAAATCTTCCGAAACCGCTTCCGAGGCGGAAATATCCGGGCTTACGTCGCTGTTCTCGCCGCTTTCAACGCAGGCGGAAAGCAAAAGGCAAACAAAAAGTAACAAAAGCGCTATCAAGCGGAACTTCATATAAAAAACCTCTTAAATGTTAACTTTTTATAAGGGGCTTGACAAACCCAAAACAATATGATATATTAATTTTGTCGAACGAACAAATGTTCGGCATACACGGGCGTCGGGTAAACGGTTAGCTCCATCCGTTCCGACGAATAGACGATTGGTTTAATTTTAAGGACGAAAGGTAGGAAAATGGATTACAGGGAATACTCAAAGGATCTTTTATCAAGAAAAAAGAATCTCGTTTCGGCATATTCGGTGCTTAACACCGAGCTCGAAAAGCTCGAGCAGGAAAAATATGCCTGCAAAACAGCCGCAATCAACGCGGAGGCGACCGACGGGGAAGATACGGTTCACCGCGAGCGATTGCTTGGCATTCTTGCAAATATCGATGATTGCCGATTAAGGCGAAGCGTTGTCGAGCGAGAGCTTCTTAAAATAGAAAAGGGCTTGAACGGCTTAAGCGATTATCAGCGCGACCTGCTTGAAGAATTCTTCGTCGAGCGAAAAATGGGCGCCGCCGATGATCTTATGGAGCGGTGGTATAAAGAGAGAAGCAGTCTCTATCGCGACCGCAACCGCGCGCTTGAAGAGTTCACCCGTTCGATATACGGAGTTTTGCAGCTTTAAAAAAGCTTTCATCCATTCCGAGCGCATCGACGATGCCGTTTTTTAAGCCGTGGTTGTCAACAAAGGCTTTAACTGCGTGAGCGTCGCTGCCCATAAAAAATTCACATCCCGCCCGTTTGCAGGCATCAAAAAATCTGTTATAGCAGTGTTGGTGCAGTTGATCGGGCGGTATTTTTTTAAATTCGGAAAGGTTGACCTCAAGCGCAACCTTATTTTCGCTTGCGGCGCAGGCGCATTCCTTAAGCATTTCGTCGGTTATGAACGAAAATATCTTTTCGGTATATTCCTCGGTTTCACCGCAGGGGCTCATCGGGTGAACTATGCCGAAAAACATATTGCGCTTTTCGTGGTTGCAAAGCGAAATAAAGCTTTTGACAAGATAGCTTGCGTGCTTTTCGGGGTTGCCAACGCAACCCGAGGGCAAAACGAAGCCTTTCATGTGGGTGTGCGAATGGGGAACAAGAATATAATCAACGAATTCTGCCGCCGAATCGCCGATAGCCAAAAGCTCGTTGGCATATTCGCCCTCGGCGCCCAAAAGAACGTTGATGCCCTTTTTGTCAAGTGTTTTCAGTTCTTCCTTGCGCGCGATCAAGCGCTTGTAGGTTTGCGGTGCATACCAAGGCGAAGCGCCGTTTACACTGTCGTCCCAGGCGTGATCGGCAAAGCCCATAAGCTCCAAGCTGAGTTCGCTTGCGGCGTTGATGTAATCCTGCATAAACGCATCGCGCGCGCCGCAAGAGGAAAGATGCGTGTGTATGTGAATATCGTAATTTATCATAATATATTCCTTTTATTAACGGGAGGGAATGAAATCCCTCCCGTATTGGTTATTTATTCAAAAGAATAAGCGCCGGTATCTTCGTCGTGAACGATGGTTTTTTTGCCTTTGTTTCCGTCGGCATAAGAAAGACTGTAAACGTTGCCCTTCGCTTCATAAACAAAACCGATAATGAGCTCGCCGTATTCGAGCTCGGGATAAAACATGATGCTTATGGTATAAACCGCTTCTTCAAAGCCCTTTATTTCCTCGGTGCAATCAAGCGCCTGACAAAGAAGATTTGAATCGTCGATTATTTCGGTAACTACAAAGCTCATTCCGTTCATTTCGGTATAACCGACACCGTTTTCGGCGTCATATTCGATTTCGGAATATTTCAAAACGAAAGAGCGGTTGTCGTGAAGCTTAAAGCAAAGCTCGTTTGCATCGGTCTGAACCGCATCAAACGATGCCGAATAAAAGCCGGTTCCGTTGGGATAAAAGATATATGCTCCGCTTTCGTCGCCGACCTCGATCATGTCCACGACGTCATATCCGTCTGAAATAACATCGTCTTCGCTGTATTCGAAATCGCTGTCGTCTTCGCTGTTTTCTTCGAGCGCTGTCGATTCGTCGCTGACTTCATCGGAGAGAGAGCTGTTATCGTCGTTCGCATTTGAGCCTTCGTTATCATCGCCGCTGTCGGAAACGAAGTCCTCATTGCTGTTTTCTTCCGAAACGGCGAAGCTGCTTTCTTCAATTCCCGACGATTCGTTATCAAGCGATATGCTGTTGTCGGAAACCGCGGCAGATGCCTCGAAAGCAGAGCTCTCGGAAGAGCTTTGACTGCTTTCTGCTTCATCGGTGTTGCAGGCGGCAAGCGCAAGGCTCGCAAATGCAAGCAAGGGGGCCAATGCCAATGCAGTTAATCTTTTTTTCATAAAAACTCCTTTTTAAGACTTTTTTGCCGTTTCGTGCAAAAAAGTCCGCTATCAACACAGCGGCTATCGTTGTGTCGGATGCATCGATAGATCGTTTTTGCTATTTAAGCATTTCCTCTGCCGCTTTTAAAACGGTATCGGTAATATTCAAGCCGCCGAGAATCCGTGCAAGCTCGTTTCTTCTGCCCTCGCGGTCAAGAAGCTCAACCGAGGTAACGGTTCTTCCGTCCGATTCCTTTTTAGAGATCTTGTAATGCGCATCGGCTTTTGCCGCAAGAATAGCCGAGTGGGTAACGCAAATAACCTGCGTGCGTCCGCCGTCGGATGCCTGCGCAAGCCGAATTCCTATCTTTTCGCTCGTTCTGCCCGAAACACCGGTGTCTATCTCGTCGAAAATAAGGGTTCCGATAGCCTCGGTATCGGCAAAAACGCATTTTAGACACAGCATGATTCTGGAAAGCTCGCCGCCCGATGCAATCTTAGACATAGGCTTTGGCAGCTCGCCCTTGTTCGCGCTGATGAGAAATTCGATCTCGTCGAATCCGTCGCTTGAGCATTCCTTTTCGTTGAATGCAACCTCAAATGTAACACCGGGCATATCAAGCTCGCAAAGCTCGGCGGTAACTCGCTCGCAAAGAAGCTTTGCGGCTTTGTTGCGGCTTTCACTGAGGCGTTTTGCCGCCGAAAGCATTTCTCTTTCGGCAATTTCAAGCTTTGCTTTAAGCTTTTCCTGCTCTTCCTCGCTGTTTTCGTTAAGGTCGAGCTCGGCTTCCCATTCCTCCAAAAGCTCAAAAAAGCTGTCGGAATCGGTTTTGTATTTTGATTCAAGCTTTTTAATAAGCTCGAGTCTGGTCTCGCACTCATCGAGAAGCATTTCGGCGTTTTCTTCGTCGCTGTCGGTATAGCCCTTAAGCGAATCGGCAATGTCGATAAGCTCGTATTTAAGGCTTTCCAATCGCTCGGAAAGCTGTTCGGCATCGGGAATAATGCCCGAAAGCGCTTCAACCGAAGAGCAAGCCTCGTCGAGCGTTTCGGCGGCAGAGCCTTCTCTTCCGTAAAGCGCATCGTAGGCCTCGCTGCAACGCGAAATGATCTTTTCGCTGTTGGCAAGCCGCCTGCGCTGTTCTTCAAGATCCTTCTTTTCGCCCTGTTTGACGTTCGCTTTTTTCAGCTCGGAAACGCGGTATCTGAGCATATCGAGCCTAAGCTCGCGCTCGCGGCTGTCGGAGGTGAGCTCGTCAAGCCTTCTTTTTATGTCTTTATAAGCCGAATATTTGGTTTTATATGCATCGAAAAGATCGCCGTTGCGCGCAAACGAATCAAGCATACCGAGCTGGCGCGCTGTGTCGGCAAAGGCTTGGGTATCCTGCTGACCGTGAATTGAAAGAAGCTGTGCCATTGCGCCTTTGAGCCTCGAAAGCGGAACGCTTCTTCCGTTTATCTTCGCGCCCGATCTTCCGTCGCGCGAGAGCCTTCTCGAAACGGTTATGCTTCCGTCTTCTTCGGGCGATATCTCAAGCGCCTCTAAAATCTCAAGCGTTTTTTTGTCGTTGACCGAGAAAATGCCCTCGACCAAAGCCTCGTCCTCGCCGGTTCTTATAATATCCTTATCGCTTCTCGCACCGCAAAGCAAGCCGAGCGAATCGATAATAATGCTTTTTCCCGCGCCGGTTTCACCCGTAAAAGCGCAAAAACCGCCTGCGGGCTCCAAAGAAAGCTTCTTTATTAAGGCTATGTTTTCTATATATATCGAAAGCAGCATAAAGATATCAATCCCCGATTAGAAAAATTTTCTGTAATGCCAAAAGCTTTATCCGATAAGCTCGTTAAGCTTTTCGGCAACTGCCTTTGCGGTTTCGTTGTCGGATGTAATTATCAAAAGCGTATCGTCACCGGCAAGCGTTCCGATAACGCCCTCGGCCTCCATTGCGTCGAACGCCGCGCCTGCGGCAGAGCCCATGCCGGTATAGGTTTTCACAACGATAAGATTGTTTGCGCATGCAACCTTGAACGCCGCCTGGCGAAGTATCGCCGCGAATTTACCGTTGACCTCACCGCGCTCGCGCTCCTTGCCCGCGCGGTATTTATAAACACCATCCTCGCCCTCGGCTTTAACGATGCCAAGCTCGCGGATATCGCGCGAAACGGTTGCCTGAGTAACCTTAAAGCCGCATTCGTTAAGCTTTTGCTGAAGATCCTCTTGGGTGTCGAAGCTGTGTTCTTTTATAAGCTCAAGTATTTTTGCTTGTCTGATATTTTTCATTATTCACCTTGACAGTTCAAGTTTAAGACATTTTGTTATATAAGGTCTCGTAAAACGCGTCTTTTTTAAGCTTAATAAGCTCAAGCGTTTTATCCGAGCGCGTTGCCGAAACCTTGTCGCCGAATTTGAGCTCGGCGATAGCTTTGCCGTCGGCAATAAGCAGATCGTTTCCACGCTCCTCGCCGTTCATTATAACCGCTTCAAGATGCGAATTGGGCGAGAATACCATTGCACGCGCTCCGAGCGAATGGGGACAGATAGGGCATACGCAAACGGCATCAAGCTTCGTGTCGATAATAGGACCGCCCGCGCTCATTGCATAGGCGCTCGAGCCTGTCGGCGTTGCGATTATAATGCCGTCGGCGCGGTAATCGCAAACAAGTGCGCCATCGCATCTGAGCTCAAGCATTGCAATGTCGCCGTCGGCTTTTCTTGCGATGACTGCCTCGTTAAGCGACGTGCATTCGGCAACTATGCTTCCGTTTCGCTCAACCTTAACGTCAAGAAGCATTCGCTTTTCGGTTTCGAACCCAAGCTTTAACGATTCGAGCATATCGAGTTCGCTGTTTTCAAGGCCGCTCATATAACCGAGCGTTCCGAAATTAATGCACATTATCGGTGTGCCTCTTCTGAAGGCGACGCGCGCCGCGTTAAGCATCGTTCCGTCGCCGCCCAAGGCGATGACCGCATCAAAATCGTGCTCGAGATCGGGAGAATAGCGCTCGTGAAGAACGCCGAAACGGTCGAGGTACTCCTCGACCTGCTTTATGTTATTATCGGAAACGTTGCCCTTGGGGCTTGGGAAAATAAGAACCTTTCCGACTGTCATTCCGAATCAACTCTTTCTTGTTTTATAAAAAGCGCCAGATATTCACGGTTACCGTCGCCGCCTTCAATGGGCGATTCGGTAAAGCCGATGCGTTTAAAGCCGTTTAAATCGGCTTCGCTGTCCAGCTTGTTCATTATTTCTTTGATAATGCGGTTATCCCTGTCATGAACGATCCCGCCCTTGCCGATATTGCTTCTTCCTGCCTCGAATTGCGGCTTAACAAGCGTTATCATGTAATTACCAACGCCTAAAATATCGGCACAAGCAGGGTAGATAAGCGTTTGCGAGATGAAAGAAACGTCCATAACTATCATGTCGATCTCTTCGGGGAAATCGCTTTTTTTCGCTATTCGCGCGTTGAAATTCTCCATAACGGTAACGCGGCTGTCGTTTCTCAGCTTTTCGGCAAGCTGTGCGGTTCCGACGTCAAGCGCAAAAACCCGCGATGCGCCGTTTTGAAGCAGGCAATCGGTAAAGCCGCCCGTCGAAGCGCCGATGTCAAGAACCGTTTTCCCCTCGGGCGATATGCCGAACTCGCAAAGTGCGTGAGCAAGCTTTTCGCCCGCGCGCGAAACAAACCGCTCGCGTGATAAAACGTTTATGGCTTCGCCGCCCTCAACCGAAAGCGATGCCTTGTCGGCAACCCTTCCGTTAACCGTTACCACGCCCGCCTTTATTGCGGAAGCGGCTTTGCTTCGGCTTTCGAAAAAGCCGTTTTCGGTAAGATATACGTCAAGCCTCATGGTTTTTCACCCTTGCTGCTTGAAAAACCGTTTCGGCGATAGCTTCGGCAGAAAGACCGAGTGCTTCAAAAAGCTGTTCGTTACTGCCGTGGGTCGGAAATTCGCTGTCGATAGCCTTTATAATACAGTGTTTTTCGTTAAGAATACCCGCTTCTGCCGCATCGGCAAAGAAGCGCTGTGCGATACCGCCGTTTTTTATGCCCTCTTCGGCAAACAGAATAATATCGGTTTCTTTTACTAAATCGAAAACGCTTTGAGAGGGAAGAGGCGAAAGGCTGTTAAGTCTTATGACTCTGCTTTCGATACCGCGCCCGTTCAGAATGCGCGCCGCTTCGAATGCGTTGTCGGCAAGCCTGCCGTAGCTTATTATCGCCGCCTTGGGCGAAGCGCCGAAATCGGAATATTTAAGCCCATCGAGCGCATGATTCGGCTTTTCGTTGCTTTCACCGCTCTTGGCGTAACGAATAACGACGGGACCGCTTGCTTCGAGCGCTTTGTCGAAGCATTTCTCGAATTCGGCAAAATCCGCAGGCGCATAGAAATCAACGTTGGGTATCTCGGAAATGTATGCGGCATCGAAAATGCCGTGGTGTGTGGCACCGTCTGCGCCGACAAGACCCGCGCGGTCAAGCGTTATAATAACGTGAAGCCCCTGAAGCGCGGCATCGTGCAGGAATTGGTCGAACGCGCGTTGCATAAAGGTTGAATAAACAGCAAAAACGGGAATATAGCCCTTTGCGGCAAGACCGCAGGCGAAGGTTACCGCGTGCTCTTCGGCGATGCCGACGTCGAAGAAACGCTCGGGGAAACGCTCTGAAAACTCGGTAAGCCCCGTTCCGTCGGGCATTGCGGCGGTTATGGCAATTATTTTTTCGTTCTTTTCGGCACGGTCGCAAACGGTTTTGCCAAACCGTTCCGAGAATGATTCGGCAGAGCCGTTTTTCACCACGCCGCTTTCGATATCAAAGCCCGAAACTCCATGGAAAATATCGGGGCGCTTTTCGGCGGGCTCATAGCCCTTGCCCTTGGTGGTGCAGATGTGGACCACACTGCATTTCCCGTCGTCCTTGGCTTCGTTAAGAACGCGCTCGAGGTGCTTTTCGTCGTTTCCGTTAAGCGGGCCGTAATAGCTTAAGCCGAATTGCTCGAAGAAGTTTTGGCTGAGAACGATTTTTTTGAAGCTGTTTTTAACTGCGCGAGCGCATTTGATAAGCCCGTTTCCGATAAGAGGAATGCTTGCAAAGAAGCGTTTGGTTCCGTTTTTGAAGCGGAAATATTTTGCGCTGGAGCGAACCTTTGAAAAATAGCGGCTCATTCCGCCGACGTTTGGCGAAATGCTCATGTCGTTGTCGTTCAGAACGATTATAAGCCTGTCTTTGTCGGCACAGTTGTTGAGCGCTTCGTATATCATGCCGCCCGTGAAGGCACCGTCGCCGACAACCGCAACCGTGTAGGCTTTGCTTCCGCAAAGCAGATTAGCCGCAGCGATTCCTGCTGCGGCGGAGATGCTCGTTGAGCTGTGTCCGGCACCGAACGGGTCGTGCTCGCTTTCGCTTCGTTTCGGAAAACCCGAAATTCCGCCGAATTTGCGCAGACCCGAAAACTCGTTGTATCTTCCCGTAAGAAGCTTGTGAACGTAGCTTTGGTGGCCGACGTCGAATATTATGCTGTCGTTGGGTGAATCGAAAACGCGGTGAAGGGCAACGGTTAGCTCAACAACACAAAGGTTCGAGGCAAGATGCCCGCCGTTTTTCGATACCGTTTCAAGCAGTTTTTGTCTTATTTCCGCCGAAAGCGCGGGAAGCTGATCTTCCGATAAGGCTTTAAGGTCTTTCGGCGAGTTGATTGTTTCGAGGATCATTTCATTGTGCCCGACGGGTTAAAATATTCCGTTCGGAAGCATCCTCCGTTGATTAAAAGATTTGGCGGCTTTATTTTCTGAAGCCGCAAAGAATTTTGGCGGCAGCCATAACGATGCCCGTGCTGTGCTTTATCGCAACCGATTTGCCCATTGCCTTGCCGCCGACCGTAACCGCCGAGATAAGCGAGGTCAGCGCAAGGGTCAGAAGAAAGGCAATATCGGCATCCATGTCGATAAAAAGCTTAACCGCAATGCCTGCGCCGGTCGCACCGCTGACAACGCCCGCGATGTCGCCGACGATATCATTGCAGAACGAGCTGACCTTTTCGGCGTTGTTAATAAGCCAAACTGCCTTTTGACCGGTTTTAAGTCTTCTTGCCGCCATTGAGTTAAAGGGCTTTATGTCGGCGGTGGTTACCGCAAGCCCGATAATGTCGAAAAGAATACCCAATGCGATTATCGCAACGAGAACTATTGCCGAAACAATAAGCGAAAGCGCGTTAACAACCTTGTCGCTGACTGCCGAAAGGATCGCGGTTATAAAAAAGCTCATTGTAAATGCGGCGATTATCCATGGGGTGTTGCTTTTTTTCTTGGTTTTTTTCTCCCTACTTCGCGGGGAAGGTTTGTCGTCCATGATTTTCCTTTTTTGTTTTTGTTATTTTGAATTATTGTTTGCAATACCTGCTGTTCTTAACCCGTTTTCGTTCGGCTGAACGGTATGAAAGATATGGCGGAATTTATACCTTACGCTACCGTTGATGATAACGAGAACGAAGGAGTATATCAAGTTTGAATAACCTACTTGTGCCTTACGCTACCGTTGATGATAACGAGAACGCTCGAGTATAGAACAGAAGTAATAAGCCTTTAAAAAAGATGGCGGCACAAAACGTAAACTTTGTGGCATGCGGTCAAGTAGGTTTTCCCCGCCGACTACCCGTTGTCGCCAATCGGGCGGTTCCCCTTTAAAGCCTGCGGCGGTATATTGCTATATCCGCGACTTGATTGCCTATAAGTCCACACTGCAATCCGTTTTGTGCCATCCTGCAATAACACAGATATCTCAGCCTAGGAGTTTTCCTCAATGGCCCTTCTTGTCTGCCTAATCCTCTTTTGCAGATATGATTTCAACAGGGATAAGCTTGTTTTCGGTAGCTAATCTCCAACAAGCATGACCTGTATCCGCCGATATCCACGCAAGGCAGGCTACATCTATCCACAGCGTCGAAGAGTTGCACCGCGTGATAGGTTTAATCTTTAATCTGTAGATATCTCATTATGCCGAGGGATTACCCCATCGGAGTATGGACACCCACAGAAGAAAGCCTCCAGAGGTAAGTGGGTCGAATGCCGTATGCCATTACAGCCCGCCCACAGACCTATTCTCCCAGCACCCACCCTCAACTGGGCGTAGACAGCAGGCACAAGGAGCTTCATCGATTTGCCTTTACGCGTATTTTTAGGCACGCTTTCAGCAGTGAAGGGACAACTAGGATACTGCGCCATCATTTTTAATTATATCACACTTTTATTGAAAATACAAGACT
>JAFSGD010000027.1 GCA_017434845.1 Clostridia bacterium | reverse complement strand
TTCTTAATCATACTTTTTTAATGAAAAATATTACGCGGGAGAAGCTTTTAAAAAAAGCTTCTCCCTCGTGCTCTCTGTTCAAAAATTTTGAAATGATAAACAAACATATAAAAAAACTTCAAAACCTTTTACAATAAAAAGTTTTGAAGAGAGCGCGAGAGGGACTTTTTCAAAAGTCCCTCTCGTATAACATATAAATCATTAGTCCTTCTTAGAAGCAAGGAATTTATAAACAACTGCCGCAATCACGCCGCCAACGAGGGGCGCAACGATGAACACCCAAACGTTCGAGAGCGCTTCGCCGCCTGCGAGAAGCGCGGGACCGAAGGAACGGGCAGGGTTTACGGACGTACCTGTCAAGCCGATACCGATAAGGTGAACGAGAGTTAACGCACCACCGATAACAAGGCCTGCTACCGAGCCGTTTTCAACCTTTGAGGTAACGCCGAGAATTGCGATCACGAAAATAAAGGTTAACAAAATTTCGATGATGATCGAGGCAAGAATATCGCCTTGGAAGAGAGCGTTCGAGCCGAGACCGCCGGTTTTGTCAACCGCACCGTCAACCGAGAAAACATATTTAAGAACGCCTGCGCCTGCGATCGCGCCGGCGAACTGAGCAACGATATAACCGAGGAAATCAACAACGGAAAGCTTTTTGCTAACGAGCATTGCGATTGAAACAGCGGGATTGATGTGGCAACCCGAAACGTTGCCGATGGAATACGCCATTGCAACGATTACAAGGCCGAATGCCAACGCGGTGATAACGTAGCCCGCACCGTTTGCGGCATCACAGCCGACCGTGCAAGCGGTTCCGCAGGCAACGAACACCAGCACGAACGTGCCGATAAATTCAGCTAAATACTTCTTGATAGAATTCATAAAAGTTCCTCCTTAATATATTGTGATTATATTATAACCGCTTCAAAATTAATTGTCAACGAGTTGTTTTTCTTATTTTTAAATTAAATATTGAACACAGGCAGGCATTGTGATATAATTATAATAACAAATATGTAGAAAGGAATGATCATATGGCTGAAATTTTTGAATACAAATGCCCTTGCTGCGGCGGCGCAATAGGCTTTGAAAGCAAAATACAAAAAATGAAATGCCCATTCTGTGATACCGAATTTGACGTTGAAACGCTGAAAAGCTATGACGAGGAATTAAAAAACGAGGGCACCGACGACATGAGCTGGCAGTCCGCTGCGGGAAGCGAATGGTCGGAAGGCGAAGAAGACGGGCTTAGAGTTTACGTTTGCCAATCTTGCGGCGGCGAAATAGTCGGCGACGAAACGCTTGCGGCAACCAAATGCCCGTTTTGCGACAATGCGGTCGTTTTTTCGGGACAGTTCAAGGGCGAGCTCAGGCCCGATTACGTTATTCCGTTTAAGCTTGATAAAGAAGCCGCCAAGAAGGGTCTTTTGAATCACCTTAAAGGAAAACGGCTTTTGCCCAAGATTTTCAAGGACGAAAACCATATTGATGAGATAAAAGGTATTTACGTTCCGTTTTGGCTGTTTGATACGGATGCGGACGCGAACATTAGATACCGCGCAACAAGAATACGCTCTTGGAGCGACGTGAACTACATTTACACCGAAACCAGCCATTTTTCGGTTTCGCGCGGTGGCACTATCGGCTTTGACAGAATACCCGTTGACGGCTCGACAAAAATGGCGGATGATCTGATGGAATCTATCGAACCGTTTAACTTTGCCGAGGCGGTTGATTTTCAAACCGCTTATCTTGCGGGATATTTGGCCGATAAATACGACGTTTCTTCGGAAGACAGCATCGAGCGCGCCAACGACCGAGTAAGAACCAGCACCGAGCAGGCGTTTGCCTCAACGGTGAGCGGATATGCCTCGGTTGTTCCCGAATCAACGAAGATCAAGCTGAACAACGGCTCGGCAAAATATGCACTTTATCCCGTTTGGATACTTAACACCACCTGGAACGGACAAAAATACACCTTTGCGATGAACGGTCAGACAGGTAAATTCGTCGGCGACCTTCCGCTTGATAAAAAGGCTTATTTAAGATGGCTGTTCGGGCTTGCGGGCGGTATTGCCGCGGGCGTATTTCTTGTCCAGCTTTTGCTTTGGTTTATATAGGGAGGTGCGAAAATGAAAAAACTGTTATGTTTATTATTCGTTACCGTTTTGGTTTTTGCTTTATCTCTTAACGTTTTTGCCGATGCAAACGGTAAAAGACTTATAGATTCCGCCGACCTTTTGAGCGAAAGCGAAGAAGAGGCGATCTTGACCCTGCTCGATCAAAAGAGCGAGGAGCATCAGTTTGATATCGTTATCGTTACCGTTGATTCGCTTGAAGGCAAAACGCCTTTTCAATGCGCAACCGACTATTATGAAGACGGTAACTATGGCTTCGGCGACGACTATACCGGCGCGATCTTGCTTATAAGCATGGAGGAGCGCGATTGGTATATCGCTTCCTGCGGCAAGGGCGAGGATATTATCCCCGACGAAACATACGTTGACGACGGCTTTGTATTTTATTTAAGCAACGGCAACTATGCCAAAGCGTTTGAAGAATATATTTACGCCGTCGACGAGCGTATTATCGAATATAATACTCTGCCCTGGGGTACTTATCTTATTATATCGCTTGTGATCGGGTTTATCGTTGCGTTTATTGCAACCGCAATTATGAAAGGAAAGCTTAAGACCGTTAGATTCCAAAACAACGCGCGTGATTATGTCAGAGGCGGCAGCATGAACGTTACCGTCAGCCGCGATCTTTATCTGTTTTCGACCGTTACACGCCGAGCCAAGCCGAAAAGCAATTCGAGCGGCGGCGGACGTTCTTCCTCGGGAAGATCCTATGGCGGTGGCGGCGGAAAATTTTAATCGTTTTTCCGAGAAGAAAGTTAAAAAAGAGCAGTTGAAAGGCTACTTCTCATAAGGATAATAAAACTCCGATGGATTTTAAATGTCCGTCGGAGTTTTTCTATTCGACAAATTGGAATTTACTTCTTCAATACTTTTTTGCACCAAGTGCGTTTATTGCATTTGGGACACTTTAAGTGACGGGTGAATCCTCTGTGCATTGCCATCATTACTTCTTTATAAGTAGGTACAATTTCGCATCCACATTCTTTG
>JAFSGD010000026.1 GCA_017434845.1 Clostridia bacterium | reverse complement strand
GTAAAATATGACGTCATAAACGACGAGGAGACCATAGATGCGTTCTTCCGCCTTTCTCGCCTTGAGGGTATAATTCCCGCTATCGAAAGTGCCCACGCCGTTGCATACGGCATCAAGCTTGCCAAAGAAATGGGCAAGGGCTCGATTCTTATCAACCTTTCGGGAAGAGGCGATAAGGATATGGATTACGTTATCGAAAACTTCGGTATAAGATAAAAGAGGGGATTATTGTGAAAAAATTATTGCTCATCGTTCTTTCTGTTTTGCTGTGCGCGGTGTGTCTGTTGGCATCGTGCGAGAATAACGATAATAACTCAAGCTCTTCTCTCGGCGAAGAATCGCTTCTTTCGGAAATCGAATCCGAACCCTCTTTTGATTCTTCCGAGATCTCCGATTTAGAATCCTCTCTCGAAAGCTCCGAAAACGCTTCTTCTTCTCCCGAAAGCTCGCTTGAGCCGGATGAAAGCACAGAGGAATCGTCCGAACCCGAAGAATCCTCGCGAATTGAAGAGGAATCTTCGAAGCCTGATCCCGAACCCAAGCCCGAGCCCGAGCCCGAACCCGAGCCCGAGCCCGAAGAGGTCGATCTTCAGTATACGCGCTATACCAAGCAGTACCCTTCGTTTGTTATGATCGGAACCTGCGCGCAGAACGCAACGGTAACCGCAACCATCGGCATGGAATCTGTCAGCGTTGAATCATATATGGGCTGGTTCTCGATAACCTTTAACAAAAGCGGAAGCTCCCATGAGGTAACCTTCACCCAAACCGTAAACGGTAAAACGGTTGGCGATCCCGTTGTATATACCGTAAAACCCGTTAACCCCGTAAATAAAGGCTGCCTTGCTATCTCTACGAACGATAAATTCCAATTCTTTTTAGATAAAATGCTTCCCGATTTTGTCGGCGGAAACCTTTATCCCGATTCGGTTCTCAATTCCATGAAAAGCCGTGTTTCCGACCGTATAAATCAGCTAAGATCGTATAACGACGATGCCGAGATAATCTATATGGTCATTCCTTCTCCGATGACTGTCTATCCCGAGCTCGTTCCCGATCCGTACGTTCAGAATAAGGGAACCACACGCTTGGATCAGGTAACAAAAGCCCTTTCTCAATCGGGTGCAACCGTTATCGACGTGCGCGATACCTTCAAAAAGCATAAGAACGAAAAAATGCCGCTTTACTATAAGCTAGACAGCCATTGGGCCGATTACGGTGCATATCTCGCTTACGTTCAGCTTTTCGATCACATTTCCGAAAAATACCCCGAAGCAACGCCGAGAAAGCAAAACGAATTCAAGTGGACTGCCGATTATTATATCAGCGCCGACGTAACCTTATATCTCGATATCCCTCAAACCGGCGTTGAAGAATACGGATATTATCGCGAAATGGATTTTTCGGCTCCTTATCAAATAACCTCCGTTCCCCGTTATCGCGGAATGCAGCTTATTTATAACGATCAAACAACTTACGAAAATATCATTCGCACCAACCGTTCACAGCTTCCTTCCTGCGTTGTTTATCGCGATTCCTACTGTGCGGGAATTTATGATGTTCTTGCCGAAAGAATGAATACAACTCACTATATCGGTATGTGGAATTATGCATGGCAGAGAAGTGTTATGATGAACGAAAAGCCCGATTACGTAATTTATCTCATTGCCGAATGGAATCTTGATACTATCGTTTATAACTAAAGAGGCGTATTTATGACATATTATCACGAAGAAGCCGCGCTTTACGTTACCGAAAAGATATCGTTGGACCAAAACAAAAAAACGATTTTTCTCGTCGGGGATTCAATAAGGATGGGCTATTGCGGCTATACGAAAGAATATTTAAAGGACGTTGCCGACGTTGCGTATCCCGACGATAACTGTCGCTACACACAATATACCTATGTAGGCCTTTCGCAATGGAAAAACATCTTTCCCGATCCGTCTGCGGTCGATTGTGTTTATTGGAACAACGGTCATTGGGATATTGCTCATTGGGATAACGAGCCCGAATCGCTCAATTCGATAAACGATTATTGCGAAATGCTGGTTAGGATCTATGAAAAAATCAAAAGATTGTTTCCCAATGCAAAAATCGTTTTCGGAACCACCCTGCCGATGAACCCAAACGGCATGGATTGGATGAACCAACGAACCACCGAAGAGATCAGGGCATATAACCAAGCGGCGATCGAGGCGTTGACGCATAAAGATATTTATATCGACGATGCCTTTGCGTTGTTCGAGGATAAGCCGTCGAGCTATTTCATCGATTATTGCCATCTCACCGAAGAGGGCTTCGAGATTCTCGGCAAGCATGTCGGCGATTATATAATGAGATTGTTTGACGAATAAAAAACAGAGCGTTTGCTGTTTATGCAGACGCTCTGTTATTTTATTATCGGTGTTTTTGCTATAACCAAGGGAACGACCGAATCGGCATAGTCATTTCTTATAAGCTTTGCGCAGGCTTGAATGGTTGCTCCGGTGGTTGAAACGTCATCGATCAAAAGCAAACGCTTGTATTTAACCTCCGGCAGAGGCTCGGCAGAACGAAAATTAAACTGCGCCGCTTTTCTTCTGTCGCTTTGGCTAAGAAGCTTTTGCTCCTTTTTCCCCGGCAGGCGTTCCAAAGCGGTTATCAAAGGAATATTATATATCCTCGAAATCGCCTCCGCCAGCACTTTGGCTTGGTCGTAGCCCGCTCTTCTGATTTTTCGCTTCAACCTCGGAACGTATGTAACAGCCGAAAAGGATTCGGTCTTAATACCGCAGGCGCGAACCATCAGTTCGGCAATAAAATCAACCGTTCTTTTATCGGCGTTTTCCTTAAGATAATAGATCAAATTTCTTGCAACCGAACCGCTGTAGGTAAACAAATAACGCGGCGCTTTTTCTCCGTGGCACTTGCACGAAAAGGCGCTTTTCTTGCATTTTTTGCATTTGGCTGAAATAAGATCCTGAAACTCCGAAAGACATTCGCGGCAAATAGGGAATTCATCGTGGCAGGCGTTGAAACGGCAGATCATGCAATAGTGCGGTGATGCAATATCGATTTTCATTTCAAATACTGACCTCGGGCACGTCATCATCTGTTAAGCCAAGATAATCCAACACAAAATCGTCAACGTCGTTCGATGACTTAAAGCCTTCAAAGCGTTTAACGGGAACACCGTTTTCAAACATTATAAGCGTCGGTATCTCGGTAATGTCGTGCCAATGAAAAACCTCTGCACAATAATCGTAATCCACAACGCCGACCCAGATCCGCCCGTCAAAACGCTTTGCGGCATAGCGCAGGGCATAGTGTGTGCCTCTGCCCACCTGCTCCCACCAAGAGGTAAAGCCCAAAAGCGTGGGGATCTTATTCTGTTTAACTACAAAATCATAGTTCAGCGTGCCGATGGTAAAGGGGTTCACGTCAGCCCTCCGATTCGTTTGATTTGTAATAAAGCATACAGTGGCAAAAGCCTTCGAATTCGGGATCCCTTATCTGCTCTCTGAATTCCTTGCACATGCATTTGTTTTCTTCGGTCCTTTCGCGTCTGCAGGGGCAATAGCCTCCGCTTCGTTCAAGTCCTTCCTTAACGATCTTAACTATTTCTTCGTTTTCGTTTAATCTGATTTTCATTAAATCACCCCGTTATAAGATGGATGTAGCGGTGTAGGTCATCCTTTGTTAAAGCACCGACGTGCGATTTAACAAGCTGCCCGTATTCGTCAATGAAAAGCGTTAGCGGTATCGAACCGATCATATATGTTCTGGAAGCGTTGTTAAGCGTGTCGAAATATACAGGGAAGGTGAAGCCGTTGTCGGCAATATATTTCTTTGCCTTTTCAACAGTTTCGTTGTGCCCGTCGGTCAAATTAACCATCATGAATTCAACGTCTTTTCCGTGCGTTGCATAAACGCTTTGGAAATTTGGCATTTCCGAACGGCAGGGCGGACACCATGAAGCCCAAAAATTAACAACGATGGGCTTGCCCTTCTTGTCATCGAGCTCAACCGTGTTTCCGTCTTTGTCCGTAACCGTGAAATTCTTTGCACTGAGCTTGGTCGTAATCAAAGAAGTCTCTCGCTTGCTTTCTTCGCCGCTTGCGACGGAAGAGACTTCGTTGCTGTTGCTATTATCGCACGCAGATAAAATCATACACGAAAGCGTCAATATGATGGCACAAATTACACACGTTAACTTAATTCTCATACAAATACCTCTTTGTTGTTCTCGATAGATTTTTTTGCAACCGAAAGCATAAGCTTGATTCTGTTAAGCTGGTTAACCTCGCTCGCGCCGGGGTCATAGTCAACGGCAACGACGTTTGCACCGGGATAAAGCTTTCTGAGCTGCTTTATAACGCCCTTGCCCACAACGTGGTTGGGCAGACATGCAAAGGGCTGAATGCAAACGATATTGGGCACTCCGCTCATCAAAAGCTCTGCCATTTCGCCCGCAAGGAACCATCCTTCGCCATATTGGTTGCCGATGGAAAGTAAAGGCTTTGCGAGCTCTGCAATTTCATCTATCTTCATCGAGTTTTCAAAGCGCTTGCTTTCTTCTATGGCTTTTAAGGCAGGCTTTCTGAAAAGATGCATTGCTTTGATTCCCGCTTTTGCGGCAATGGAAGCACCCTTGCTTCCGCCCAAAAATTCGGTTTTGTAGGGCAGGTTGAAGAAACAGTAGTTCAAAAAGTCCAAAAGGTCGGGAACAACCGCCTCGGCGCCTTCTTTTTCAAGAAGATCAACAAGGTGGTTGTTTGCAAGCGGCATATATTTAACCAATATTTCGCCTACAATGCCAACCCTCGGCTTTCTCAGGGTTTCGTCAATGGGCAGCTCGTCAAACTCTTTAACGATTCCCTTGCAAACTTCCGAATACTTGTATTTGCTCTTGGGGTTGGTTATGAAATCAATGCAGATATCACGCCACTTTTCATAAAGCACGTTCGCTGAATGCGGCTTTAATTCATAAGGACGCACTCTGTAAAGACATTTCATAAGAAGATCGCCCAAAACGATCGATTTAACGGCATCAAATATAAGCGAGGGGGTAAGCTTAAAGCCCTCGTTCTTTTCCATGCCGTTAAGGTTAAGCGAAATAACGGGAATATGCGAAAGCCCCGTCTTGTCAAGCGCGCGGCGGATAAAGCCGATGTAATTGCTTGCTCTGCAGCAACCGCCTGTTTGTGTCATTATTATGGCAAGCTTGTCGGTATCGTATTCACCCGAAAGAACCGCGCTCATTATCTGGCCTACAACCGTTATGGAAGGGAAGCAGGCATCGTTGTTAACGTATTTCAATCCAACGTCGATAGCGTTGCGGTTGTCGTTTCTTAAAAGCTCGATGTTGAATCCATGCTTTTTAAATAAGGGCTCAACGATATCAAAATGTATTGGGCTCATCTGCGGCGCAAGAATGGTATAGCCCTTATCGAACATTTCTTTTGTGAATTCGGCTCTGTTGTAGGTTATATCCTTGGGTTCTGCGTGAATCCCGTGGTCGCGCCTGATTCCGAGTGCGGCAAGAAGACTTCTGATTCTTATTCTGACGGCGCCGAGGTTGTTTACCTCGTCTATCTTCAAAACGGTATAAAGCTTGTTGCAACGCTCGAGTATCTCGCAAACCTCGTCTGTGGTAACGGCATCAAGCCCGCAGCCAAACGAATTAAGCTGAATAATTTCCATGTCGTTGCGACTGCAAACAAATTCCGCGGCATTATAAAGCCTCGAATGGAAGGTCCATTGGTCGTTTGCGCGTAAGGGACGGGTAGGATCAAAGCTTATGGGAAGGCTGTCTTCGCTGAAAACGTTAAGCCCGTAAGAAGCAATAAGCTCGGGAATACCGTGATTTATCTCAGGGTCTATATGATACGGTCTTCCCGCAAGCACAATGCCGCGCCTGCCGTTCTTTTCCATTTCGGCAATAAGCTCGGCACCTTTTTTGCGAATGTCGTTTTTGGCGTTTGTCTGCTCGTTCCATGCGATTTTAACCGCCGCCCTGACCTCGCTTGCGGAAATGCCCCATTCTTCCTTACAGAGCCTTACAAGCCTATCAGAAGTGGTCTTCTCGTTGGTAAAGGCGATAAAGGGGCGGATGTATTTCACGTCGCCGTCGGTAACCGATTCAACGTTGTTCTTAAGGTTTTCGGGATAAGAAACAACGATGGGGCAGTTAAAATGGTTTTGCGCCTTTGCGGTCTCCTTGCGCTCATAGAAAACACAGGGGTGGAATATTGTTTTAATTCCGTTATTGACAAGCCATTGAACGTGGCCGTGCGCAAGCTTTGCGGGATAGCATTCGGATTCTGAGGGAATGGTTTCCATACCCAGCTCGTATATCTTTCTTGTCGAAAGCGGCGATACTGTTACAGAGAAGCCAAGCTCCTTAAAAAAGGTTGCCCAAAACGGATAGTTTTCGTATATGTTCAAAACACGCGGAATACCAATAACGCCGCGTTTTGCGTTTTCGGGCGAAAGAGGCTCGTAATTAAAAATGCGTTCAAGCTTATATGCGATAAGATTCGTGCCCTTCTCGCCGCTTTCTGCCTTTCCTGCGCCTTTTTCGCAACGGTTGCCGGTAATATGCTTTCTTCCGCCGGGGAATTTGTTAATGGTAAGCATACAGCGGTTAGAGCAACCGCCGCAACGTGTTGCCGTGGTGGTATATTCAAGATTTCTGATTTCTTCAAACGAAAGGGTGGTGGTGGGCTGTCCGCAATAGCGTTCCTTTGCGATAAGTGCCGCACCGAATGCGCCCATAATGCCTGAAATATCGGGGCAAATGGCTTGCACACCCGCAATTTTTTCAAAGGCTCTCAAAACCGCCTTGTTATAGAAGGTTCCGCCCTGAACAACAACGTTTTTGCCGAGCTCGCTTGCATCGGCAAGCTTAATAACCTTAAATAAAGCGTTTTTAATAACCGAATAAGCCAAGCCCGCAGAAATGTCGCTGACCTCGGCGCCCTCTTTTTGCGCTTGCTTAACGTTGGAATTCATGAAAACCGTGCAACGCGTGCCTAAATCAACGGGCGATTTGGCATAAAGCGCTTCCTTGGCGAATTCCTGCGCCGTATATCCAAGCGAATTTGCGAAATTTTCAATAAAAGAACCGCAACCCGAAGAGCAAGCCTCGTTCAGCAAAACCGTGTCGACATATCCGTTGCGAAGCTTAATGCACTTCATGTCCTGTCCGCCGATATCAAGAACACAGTCAACGTTCTCGTTAAAGAATGCCGCCGCGGTGCAGTGTGCAATGGTTTCAACCTCGCCCTCGTCAAGACCGAAAGCCGATTTAAGCAGACCTTCACCATAGCCGGTGGAACAGCTTCGGGCGATTCTTGCGCCCTCGGGCATAACGGAAGCAAGCTCGCCGATGGCGTTAATAGCGGTTTGAATGGGGTTGCCCATATTGTTGGCATAAAAAGAATAAAGAAGCTCGCCGTTTTCGCCGATAAGCGCAAACTTAGTCGTTGTCGAGCCTGCATCGATACCGAGGAAGCAATCGCCCTTATAATCCGAAAGCTCTCTCTTTTCAACAACAGCCGATTCGTGCCTTGCGCAAAACTCTTCGAATTCGAATTTGTCGGCAAAAAGCGGATCAAGACGCTTGAGCTCGAATTCCATTTTAACGCCGTTTTCAAGCTTTGAGATAAGCTCATTAATATCGGTTCCGTTCTCTCCGCTTGCATCCAGGGCGGCGCCCATCGCCGCAAAAAGATGCGAGTTCTCGGGGTCAACCGTCGTTTCAGGCGTAAGCTTAAGCGTTCTTATAAAAGCCTTTTTAAGCTCAGGCAAAAAGTGAAGAGGACCTCCTAAGAACGCAACACAGCCTCTTATAGGCTTGCCGCAGGCAAGACCCGAAACCGTTTGGTTAACAACGGCTTGAAAAATCGATGCCGAAAGATCGGCCTTTGTTGCGCCCTCGTTTATAAGCGGCTGAATATCGGTTTTTGCAAAAACGCCGCATCTTGCCGCAATGGGATAGATTTCTTTATAATTCGCCGCCTCGTCGTTAAGCCCCTTTGCGTCGGTTTGAAGCAGGGAAGCCATCTGGTCGATGAACGAGCCGGTTCCTCCCGCACAAACGCCGTTCATGCGTTCCTCGAGACCGCCCTTGAAATATATTATCTTGGCATCCTCGCCGCCGAGCTCGATCGCAACGTCGGTTTGCGGTGCAACGCTTTGAAGCGCAGAAGCAACCGCAACAACCTCTTGAACAAACCCGATGCCCAACGCTTTGCCAAGGCTTATAGAGCCCGAGCCCGTGATTCGCGTGTCGAGCAAACAGTATCCAAGCTTTTCGGAAGCTTCCTTCAAAAGCTCGGCAAGCGTTTCTTGCGTGTGGGCACAATGGCGCCTGTATTCACCAAACAGAATTTTATTATTATCGCCAAGTATAACAAGCTTAACCGTTGTTGAGCCAATATCTATACCGGCGCGGTAACAGTTCATTTAATGGCCTTCTTTCATAATATGCATACAAATATCTAATTGTATATTTTATCGCAACTTTCGACATATGTCAAGAAAACAAACTGTAAAACATTTATTTTGAAGCTGTCAAAACAAGAAATATAAAAAGAGGACCGTTTTCGGTCCTCTTAAACGTATATTAGAAATATTAACCGTTGATAAGCTTGTTGATTTCTTCGCCGAAGTTATCTTCTCTCTTTTCGATGCCTTCGCCTCTTTCATACTTGATGAAGGAAACGATCTTGATCGAACCGCCAAGCTCCTTAGCAACCTTATCGGTGTACTGGCCAACGGTGAGGTCTTCGTCCTTAACGTATGCCTGATCAACAAGACAGTTGTTGTCATAGAACTTGCTGATTCTGCCGGTAACCATCTTTTCCTTAACGGCATCGGGCTTCTTAGCGAGGTTAGCGTCGTTTTCGATCTGGGTAAGAAGAATCGACTTTTCGTTCTCGATAACAGAAGCGGGAACAGCATCTCTGTCAACGTAAGAGGGGCTCATTGCAGCGATTTGCATGCAAACGTTCTTTGCATATTCAACGAAAGCATCGCTGTTAGCGTCGAGATCGGTGTCAAACTTGGTAACAACACCTGCGCTGCCGCCGCCGTGGATGTAGCAACCGGTGGTGCCGTCGATGATATCAAAGCGACGAATGCTCATGTTCTCGCCGATAGTGAAGATCATGTTCTTAAGCTCAGCCTCAACGGTAACGTCGGTGCCGTTGAAGTTAAGAGCGTTAAGTGCTGCGAGATCAGCGGGCTTGTTGGTAACGATGGTCTTAAGAATGCCTTTAACGAAATCCTTGAAGGAAGCGTTCTTTGCAACGAAGTCGGTTTCTGCGTTAACTTCGATAATAGCGGTTACGCCGTTTTCGGAGAGAACGTCAACAACACCTTCTGCGGCAATTCTGTCAGCCTTTTTAGCTGCAACGGAAAGACCCTTTTCGCGGAGATATTTAATAGCTTCGTCAAAATTGCCTTCGGTTTCAACAAGTGCCTTTTTGCACTCCATCATACCGCAACCGGTCTTCTTACGGAGCTCCATAACGTCTTTTGCGGAAATATTAGCCATTTTGTAAATCCTCCTGTAATAATGAATTAATGTTGATTATTCAGCGTCAGCGGTGATAACTTCTTCAGCGTTCTCGGAAGAATCGGTGAGCTGTTCGCCCTGCTTGCCTTCGATAACTGCATCGGCAAGAGCGCCTGCAATAAGCTTGATAGCGCGGATAGCGTCGTCGTTACCGGGGATAACGTAATCAACTTCATCAGGATCGCAGTTGGTGTCAACGATTGCAACTATGGGAATACCGAGCTTTCTTGCTTCGTCAACAGCGTTCTTTTCCTTCTTGGGGTCAACTATAAAGATTGCAGAGGGAAGGCCCTTCATGTCCTTGATACCGCCGAGGTTCTTTTCAAGGTCAGCCATTTCCTTCCGGAGCGAAGCAACTTCCTTCTTGGGAAGAAGCTCAAAGGTGCCGTCTTCAGCCATCTTGTTAAGGTTGTGAAGCTTCTGAATAGACTTCTTGATGGTCTTGAAGTTGGTGAGCATACCACCGAGCCAACGTACGTTTACATAGTACATTTCACTTCTGAGAGCTTCTTCCTTGATAGCGTCCTGAGCCTGTTTCTTTGTACCAACAAAGAGAATGT